>CAZXZX010000034.1:0-2895 GCA_964645445.1 uncultured Gaiellales bacterium | reverse complement strand
CGCGCCGGGCGAGCTGGACCCGGAGAAGCTCGCGGGGTACGTCACGCGCCACGCGTGCGGGCTCGACGTCCTCGCCGCTCCGCTGCGGCCCGAGGATGCCGAGCTCGTCGTCGAGAGCAAGGTCACCGCACTGCTGGACGTCGCGCGCGCGTCGTACGACGCGATCGTCGTGGACACCTCGCCGTTCTTCCATGGCGCCGTCCTCGCCACGCTCGACCGCACCGACCAGCTGCTCGTCCTGTGCGGGCTCGACGTCCCGACGCTGAAGAACGTCCGGCTCGCGCTCCAGACGCTGGAACAGCTGTCGTTCCCCGCCAGCCGGATCACGTACGTCATGAACCGGGCCAGCGCCAACGTCGGCCTGAAGACGCGGGAAGTGGAGGACGGTCTGCACGTGAAGGTCGCGCACGAGCTGCCGCTCGACCGCATCGTGCAGGTCTGCGTCAACCGCGGAGAAGCCGCCGTCCTCGCTCAGCCGCGGTCGGACTTCGCCCGGGCGATGGCCGGCCTCGTGAAGCAGATGACAGCCAAGGCTGCGGCGCCGAAGGCGTCGCAGCGCAAGCGACTCGCCTCCTTCGCAAGGGCCTGACGTGGGACTGCACGATCGTCTCTCCAAGACCACGGAAGGCGGGCAGGCCCTTGCCGAAGCGCCGCAGGAGGTACGCGCCGATCCGTACGCCGAGCTGAAGGCGACGGTGCACCACGCATGCATCGCGAAGCTCGGTCAGGAGCTCTTCAAAGAAGACGCCGCCGACCTGAACGACCGGGTGTACAAGGCGGTCACCGAGGAGCTCGCGATCGCAGGCACGCCGCTCACGCGGGAGGAGCGGCGCGAGCTCGTCCGGCAGCTCACCGACGACATCCTCGGCTACGGGCCGCTCGAGCGGTTCCTCAACGACGACACGGTGACAGAGGTCATGGTCAACGGCCCCGAGCGTGTCTACATCGAGCGCGCCGGCAAGATCGAGCGGACGAACGCGCGCTTCGTCGACGACGCGCACCTGATGCGCATTATCGAGAAGATCGTGTCGCAGATCGGCCGCCGCGTCGACGAGGCGTCGCCGATGGTGGATGCGCGCCTCCCGGACGGAAGCCGTGTGAACGCGATCATCCCGCCGCTCGCGTTGACCGGACCGACGCTGACGGTGCGCAAGTTCTCGCGTGACCCGTACACGATCAACGACCTCATCACGTTCGGGACGCTGTCCGCGCGCTCAGCGCAGTTCCTCGGCGCGTGTGTGAAGGGCAAGCTCAACATCCTCATCTCCGGCGGTACCGGCACCGGCAAGACGACGACCCTGAACGCGATCTCTGCGTTCATCCCCGGTGACGAGCGCATCGTCACGATCGAGGATGCGGCCGAGCTCCAGCTCCAGCAGGAGCACGTCATCACACTCGAATCTCGCCCGCCGAACATCGAGGGTAGCGGCGAGGTAAGGATCCGCGAGCTCGTCCGCAACGCGCTGCGCATGCGTCCCGACCGGATCATCGTCGGCGAGGTGCGCGGCGCCGAGACGGTGGACATGTTGCAGGCGATGAACACCGGCCACGAGGGATCGCTGACGACGATCCACGCGAACTCGCCGCGCGACGCGCTGGCCCGCCTGGAGACGCTGGTGCTGACTGCCGGCTTCGAGCTTCCGCATCGAGCGATCCGCGAGCAGATCGCGAACGCATTCGACGTACTCGTCCAGATCGTGCGTCTCGTCGACGGCTCACGCCGCATCAGCCAGATCGCCGAGGTCGTCGGGATGGAATCCGACGTCGTCACGTTGCAGGATCTCTTCGTCGCGGAATCGCCGACCGAGGCCGACGCCGCCCGTGCGAAGCGGCTGCTCACCCCGCTGCGGGCAACGGGCCTCAAGCCTCACTTCCTCGAGAAGCTGGCCGCGAACAACGTCGTCCTCCCGCCGGGGTTCTTCTCGAGCGACGACGAGGACGTACGCGCAGCCTTTGCCGTCAACAGCTTCGGAGGCGGCCAGGAATGACGGCGGTGCGCGCGGCCGCGATCGTTCTCCTCGCCCTCGTCCTCGTCCCCGCCGCTGCGGCAGGCGTGCAGATCGGGGGAGTGGATACGAGCGGCTACCCGGAGGTGCGGGTGACGGTCGTGGCGCCTGCAGGCGCGGCACAGCCACGGCTCGGGGAGAACGGCCTGCCGGCGGCCGGCCTTCAGGCCGTGAACCTCGGCAGCGCGAAGAGCGTCGTCCTCGCCATCGACCGGTCGCAGTCGATGGCCGGCGCGTCCCTCCGGAACGCAGTCGCCGCTGCACGCGCGTTCGTCCAAGCGAAAGGCCCGAACGACCAGGTCGAGGTCGTCACGTTCGGCCATCAGGCAGTGTCGCTCACCGGCTTTTCGAGCTCCGCCGTCGATGCGACGGCGGCGCTGGGCGGGCTCAGGGTCGACGCTCGACAGGGCACCGCGCTCTGGGACGCGGTCGTACGCGCGGCGACCGCGCTCGACCAGCAGGGCCAGCCCGGCCGCGTCATCGTCCTCGTCACCGATGGGCAGGATGTCTCCAGCTCGGCGTCGTTCGCCGACGCGGTCGCTGCAGCGCACCATGCGCATGCGCTCATCTACACGATCGGCATCGCCGGCCGCGGTTTCACGCCTGGGCCGCTGCAGCGGCTCGCGGCGGATACGGGCGGCCTCTACCGGGAGGCGTCGTCGAGTGCCGCGCTCTCGTCGCTCTACGGTTCGATCGCCCGCACCCTCTCGCACACGTGGCAGCTCCGGTACGTGACGGCCGCACGCCCGGGAGAGAGCGTCCGGATCTCGGCGGAGATCCCAGGCGCCGGCAGCGCGTCGCGTTCCGTCACCTTCGCCGACACCGGGCTGAGCACCACCGCGCAGAGCCCGCCGCCGAGCCTGCTTCCGGCGTCGGCCTGGCGGTCATC
>CAZXZX010000033.1:0-5737 GCA_964645445.1 uncultured Gaiellales bacterium | reverse complement strand
GCGGCGATCCTGATGTTCGCGTTCTTCGTGCTCTCGATGAGCCCGGGAACGGACATCAAGCAGTTCGGGATCGGGCTCGCGGCGGGCATCATCTTCGACGCGACTGTCATCCGCGCCCTGCTCGTCCCGGCGATCATGCGGTTGATGGGCTCGTGGAACTGGTGGCTGCCGACCTCGTTCGCGCGCGTGCTCCGCGTGCGCGGCCGCGAGCAGTACGACCAGATTCCCGAAGCCGGGTAGCGAGCGCTAGCGTCACGGCGTGACGCTCAGGCTCACCGCGGCGCTGCTCGCCCTCGCGGCCGGCGCCGCCGCGGTCGCCCTCGTCGCGCTGCTCCTGAGCAACACACCGGGGCCCGTCTCGGCCGCGCCGGCGCAGCTGCCTGCCGCGCCGTCCGCAGCGTCCTCCCCGCCGCCTGCGCGCGGGTTCCCCGCTCCCCCGGCCGGCGCCGTCGTCTTCAGTCGTGAGGACGGGGCGAACGCGCTCGCGCTGGGGCTCGTCCCTCGCGGCCGAATGCTGCTCGCGCAGGTGTCCGTCGTCGGGCAGCAGGCCGACGGCGTGAGCGGGCTGTCGGTCTCCGTCGGCTCCGCCCGTGCCGTGCCGTGCGGCCCCGGGTGCTATCGCGCAGCGGTCCCTCGAACGCCGGCGGTCGACGTCCGCGTCGGACGAGCGCGCTGGACGGTTCCGCTCCCCTCGCCGTGGCCGCCGCGAGACGCATTCGCGATCGTCGCGCGCGCGGCGCATGTCTGGCGGTCGCTCCATTCGCTCTCGTTCTCCGACCGGCTCGGCTCCGACCGCACGCACGTCGTCTTCAGCGACTGGCGCGCGGTCGCGCCAAACCGGCTCGCGTACGTCATCCGCGGCGGCTACCAGGCGGTCATCGTCGGCGGCAAGCGCTGGGACCGCGCGCCCGGCGGCCGCTGGCTCGAGTCGCCGCAGGCGCCGCCCTTGCGTCAGCCTGTTCCCGTCTGGCAGTCGGCAACCGACGCTCGCGTCGTCGGCGAGACGGGAACGGGTTGGCGCATCACGTTCTACGATCCGCGCACGCCCGCCTGGTTCGAGATCACGGTCGACAAGCGCACGACGCGGACGCTCGACCTGCGGATGACCACCACCGCCCATTTCATGCACGAGCGCTACCGCGGCTTCGACGGACCGATCGCCGTGCGGCCGCCCACGGCACCATGAGCCCGTACGCCGGCGGCTCGCGGAAGCCTCATGTTGCACTTAGCCTGTGAGGGGAGAATCAAAGACTCACCGGCGAGAGGGAGGCGACCGTGGCGGAGGAACGGCTGGAGCAGGCGCTCTTCGAGATCCGGAAGGTGATCGCAGGGCAGGACGCCATGCTCGAACGCGTGCTCGTGTGCCTGCTCGCGCAGGGTCATCTGCTGATCGAGGGCGTGCCCGGCCTCGCGAAGACGCTGACGATCAAGACGACCGCGGCCGTTCTTGGCGGCTCGTTCGCGCGCATCCAGTTCACGCCGGACCTCGTTCCGGCCGACCTCGTCGGCACGCGCGTCTATCGACCGGACAAGGGCATCTTCGATACCGAGCTCGGCCCGGTCTTCTGCAACTTCCTCCTCGCGGACGAGATCAACCGTGCGCCCGCGAAGGTGCAGAGCGCACTGCTCGAGGTGATGCAGGAGCACCAGGTGACGATCGCGCACACGTCGTATCCCGTTCCAGATCCGTTCCTCGTGCTCGCCACCCAGAATCCGATCGAGTCGGAGGGGACGTATCCGCTGCCGGAGGCGCAGATCGACCGGTTCATGCTGAAGATCCTCATCGACTACCCGGAGCACGACGAGGAGCTGACCGTCGTGCAGCGCCAGCTCGCGGCGCATCCGCCCCTGCGGGAGATGTTGAGCCTCGACGACCTCCGCGCGCTGCAGCGTTCGGCGCTCGACATCTACGTCGACCCGGCGCTCGTGAGCTACGCGGTCGCGCTCGCCGCCGCGACGCGGGAGCCGAGCGAGTACATCTCGTACGGAGCGAGCCCGCGCGGGCCGATCGGCGTCACGCAGGCGGCCCGGGCGCTCGCGCTCATGCGCGGCCGCGACTACGCAACGGTCGACGATGTGCGGGCGCTCGCGAAGGACGCGTTCCGTCACCGGCTCGTGCTCAGCTACCAGGCCCTCGCCGAGGGCGTCACACCCGACGCGATCCTCGACCGCGTGCTCGCGTCCGTGCCCGCACCCGAGATCGAACCGGCCCGGCCGCCGGCGGCATGACGCCCCGCTCGCTGCTCGGGGAGGGAACGCCCGAGCGGCCGGGTCCCGGCCCGCTGCCGCCGGAGCTGCTGCGCGCCCTGCAGCTCGACGTGGCCCGACGGCTCGAGAGCATGCTCGCGGGCGATTACCGCTCGGCCCGGCATGGGCCGGGCACCGAGCTCGCGCAGGTGCGTCCGTACGCCCCGGGTGACGACGTGCGACTGATCGAGTGGAACGTGACCGCACGCATGGGCGAGCCGCACGTTCGCGTGCTGCTCGCAGAGCGCGTCCTCGTCACGTGGCTCGTGCTCGACACGTCGCTGTCGATGCAGTTCGGGACCGGGGAGCGGCGGAAGGCCGACGTCGCCGCGGGCGTCGCGCTGGGGCTCGGCCACGTCGCGACGCGGAGGGGGAACCGGCTCGGGATCGTGACGTTCGGCGACGACGACCCGACGACGATCCCGCCGACGCAGGGCCGGCACGGCCTGCTCGGCCTGCTCGGCGCGGTCGGCCGCGAGCCCGAGCAGAAGGCCGTCGGGGCGAC
This sequence comes from uncultured Gaiellales bacterium, assembly GCA_964645445.1. Lineage (GTDB taxonomy): Bacteria > Actinomycetota > Thermoleophilia > Gaiellales > Gaiellaceae > Palsa-739. The sequence continues at coordinate 2,985 of CAZXZX010000033.1, read as the reverse complement.
GTCGCTCGGGTCGGCGCTCACGCGCGTCGGCGCGGTTGCGCGCCAGCGCGGGATCGTCGCCGTCGTGTCCGACTTCCGCGGGCCACTCGACTGGCGCACGCCGATGCTGCGTGTGCTCGACCGGCACGATGTGCTCGCGATCGAGGTTCGCGACCCGCGCGAGCAGGAGCTTCCCGACGTCGGCGAGCTCTGGCTCGTCGACCCGGAGACCGGGCGCCAGGTGCTGGTCGACACGCGCAGCGCGTCGCTCCGCGAGCGGTTCGCGACGGCTGCCGCCGAGGAGCGCAGCGGTGTCGCGCGCGTACTCTCGGCGCTCGGCGTCCCGCACGTCGTCCTCACGACGAGCGGCGACTGGCTTCGCCCATTCGCTTCGTTCCTCGGCGGGCGGCGATGAGCTTTCAACACCCGATAGCGCTCGCGGCGCTCGCGGTTGTGCCCCTGCTCGCGTGCCTCTGGGTTGTGTACGACCGTCACAGGCGAAGCGCCGCGAGCGCGTTCACGAACCTCGCGTTGCTCCCCAACCTCGTCGAGCGCGCACCGGGCCGGCTGCGCCTTGTTCCGCCGGCGCTCTTCCTCGTCGCACTCGCCGCGCTCGTCGTCGGGTTCGCGCGCCCGCACGCCCAGATCAGGGTGCCGCGGCACGAGGCGACCGTCGTCCTTGCCATGGACGTTTCGCGTTCGATGCAGGCTCGGGATGTCACGCCGACTCGGATGGTCGCGGCGGAGCGTGCGGCCGGCTCGTTCCTCGCGCGCGTGCCCGACACCTACTCGATCGCCGTCGTCGGCTTCGGAAGCCGCGCGTACGTTGCCGTCCCGCCCACGCGCGACCGGGCGCTCGTCGAGCAGGCGCTCACAGACCTCAGTCCCGGGGAGGGAACCGCGATCGGCGATGCGGTTGCACTCGCCGCACAGCTCGGGCGCCGGCAGAAGCAGATCGACGGCGTCGTGCCGCCCGAGTCCGTCCTCGTCCTCTCCGACGGCGCCCCCGACGGCGGGCGCACGACGGCCGCGGAAGCCGTGAAGCAGGCGAAAGCGCTGCACGTCCCGGTCTCCACCGTCCTCATCGGCACGAATCACGGGGTTGTGAACCGCACGCTCACGGGTGGCTACACCGCGCAGATCCGCGTACCGCCGAGCCCCGGGACGCTCGAGCTGATCGCGCGCGGGACGGGGGGCCAGTTCTTCCGTGCCCGGTCGGCGTCGGCGCTCGACACCGTGTACCGGAACCTCGCCACGCGCATCGGCCACCGGACAGAGAACCGGGAGGTCACCGACCTGTTCGTCGTCGGAGCGCTCGTGCTGCTGCTCGCGGGCGGCATCGTCTCCGTCCTCCGTTTTCGGAGAGTGCCGTGAGGGGCGCTCTCGTGCTCGCGGTGGCCGCCGCCGCCCTCGCCGCTGCCGGGACGGCAGGCGCCACGAACGAGTGCCGCGGGCTGCAGGTGTGCGTCCCCGTCGTGGGGCCGTGGGTCGTCACGAGCACACAGGTGTCCTTCCAGCTCGCGTGCCCGGCGCGCTTCGTCGTCGCCGGCCTCGACGCCGAGCTCAGCCGGCCGGGCGTCGACGTCACCTTCCGCGGTGCGCTCGGCAGCCCCGTCAATCCGGGGATCACGACGTCACGGTCGGTCGAGTTCCTCGCGCGCTTGACCGCGCGCGGCGGGCCGGCCACGTTCCGGCCGCACATCGGATGCGTGCCCGCAGCGGGGAGCGGACAGCGATTCCCGACTGTCCATCGCCCGGCTCCCGCGCTCGTGCCGAAGGCGGTGCAGCTGGCCGTGACTCCCGGCGTCCACCGCTTCGCGGAGCATTGCCCCTCCGGCAAGCGTCTCGCAGCCGCACGCCACGCAGTCGGGTTCTACACGGCGACGCCTCCGGCGGCGGCGCTCGTCCGGAGCGTCTCGGTCGTGCAGACCGTGCGCGCCGGAGTAGTGCGCGTCGTCGTGCGCTCCGGGCCGCTTCCGGGCGTGACGGCGATCGTGCAGGTCGAGATGGACTGCGCATGACGTTCGGCAGCCCGCTCATGTTGATCACGCTCGTCCTCGTGCCGCTCGCGGTGGCCCTGTACCTGCTCGCGCAGCGGCGGCGCATGCGCTACGCGGTGCGGTACACGAACGTCGACGTGCTCGCGTCCGTCGCCGGCGGCAGGTCGTGGCGGCGGATCGTCCCGCCGGTGGTGTTCCTGCTCGCGATCGTCACGCTGTGCGTTGCCGCGGCACGACCGCGCGTGCATGCGCTCATCCCGAGCGATCGCGCAACGATCGTGCTCGTCCTCGACGTCTCCGGCTCCATGCAGGCGAACGACGTGAAGCCGACGCGACTCGGCGCTGCGCAGCAGGCGATTCACGTGTTCCTCGATCGTGTTCCACCGCGCGTGAAGGTGGGGCTCGTCCTCTTCGCCGGCGTCCCACAGGAGGCGACGCCGCCGACCAGCGATCACCGTCTCGTTGCGCAGGCGGTCGACGATGCGGACGTCTTCCAGGGCGGCTTCGGCGGGACAGCGATCGGCGACGCGCTCGCCGCCGCCGTGAAGGTCGGGCTCAGGTCGGCGGGGATTGCGGGCGCGCGCGGGCTGGCTGTGCATCATCCGGAAGCAGCGCCCGGGCCGGCGAGCACGCTCGTCTCGATCCTGTTCCTCTCGGACGGGCACCAGAACCGCGGCGTCCTGCAGCCGCTTCAGGGAGCCGAGGTGGCGAAGAAGGCGGGCATCCCGGTGTACACCGTGGCGCTCGGGACGATCGGCGGGAAGATCACGAACTTCAACTTCGGCGGCGGCGCGTTCAGCGGCAGCGTGTTCGGCGGCGGCCCGGGTCTGCGGCAGGCGCTCGCGCCGGACCCGAAGACGCTGCACGCGATCGCGGACCTGACCGGTGGGAAGTTCTACTCGGCGAAGTCGGCGGGCGCTGTCGCCGATGCGTACCAGAAGCTCGGATCGAGCCTCGGGCGCGTGCCGGGGCGGAGCGAGGTCACCGTCGATTTCGCCATCGGCGC
>CAZXZX010000032.1:0-3660 GCA_964645445.1 uncultured Gaiellales bacterium | reverse complement strand
CGTGCTCGCGCCGATCCAGCGTCGCGCCGGCTTCGACGGCACCTACGCGTTCGCCGAGGCGGCCTCGCGCCTCCTCGAGCAGCGGCATCCCGGACTGGTCACGACCGAATGGCTGAAGAAGAAGCGCACGGGCGTGCTCGTCGACCACCGTCAAAACGGTTGGGGCAAGACGATTGCGTCCGTCTACTCGGTGCGGCCGAAGCCCGGCGCCCCGGTGTCGACCCCGCTCCGGTGGGACGAGCTGTCGAACGACGTGCGACCGCGGGACTTCTCCATGGATGCCGTCCTCGGGCGGGTCGAGCGACACGGTGATCTGTACGCGCCGGTGCTCGAGGATCCGCGCCCGCTCGGCGCCGCCGCGCGCAAGCTCGCCCGTCTCGTCCCGTAGGCTTAGGTCGTGCGGCGCGCACTCCTTCTCGTCTCCATCGTCGCGCTCGTCGGTGTTTCCCCGGCCGTCGCCGCAAAGCCGAAGCTGAGCGTGGTCGTCACGGCGCAGAGCCATCATCCCGTCCTCCACCACACCTGGTGGTACAAGGTCACCGTGACGGCGAACGGCAAGCCGGTCGCGTGCAAGATCCACGTCCAGGTCTTCTTCAACGGCTTCTCGGTCGGCGAGGTCGGCACGCACGTCGTGAAGAACGGTGTCTGGAAGGAGACGATCCCGGCGACGGGCAAGGACGCTTTCCCGCCGGCGTCGGTGGGGCAGCACGTCGTCTGGCACGCGGCAGCCACGGAGAAGGGCTATACCGCCGGTGTGGGGGTCTACCCGATCTCAGTCGTCAAGTGAGCGGCGCCGTCGTCGATGTCGTCGGTGTGCGAAAGAGCTTCGAGGGCGGCCGGATCCGTGCGCTCGACGACGTCTCCCTCCACCTCGACGAGGGTGAGCTCGTCGCACTGACCGGCCCGTCCGGCGGTGGCAAGAGCACGCTCCTCAACCTCATCGGCGCGCTCGACCGCCCTGATGCCGGCGAGATCGTCGTGGGCGGGCTCGACGTCGCACACCTCGACGATCCGGCCCGCTATCGCGCGCAGATGGTGGCGTTCGTCTTCCAGTTCCACAACCTGATCACGACGCTCAACGCGATCGAGAACGTGCAGATCCCCATGCTCGGGACGCGGCCGCGCGCCGAGCGTGTGCGGCGTGCGCACGAGCTGCTCGTCGAAGTCGGGCTGGGCGAGCGCGTCCGGAGCTATCCGCCGACGCTGTCGGGCGGCGAGCGCCAGCGCGTCGCGATCGCCCGCGCGCTTGCGAACGACCCGCGGCTGCTCCTCGCCGACGAGCCGACGGGCGCGCTCGACTCGGATACCGGTGCGCAGATCCTCGAACTCCTCCACCGTGTGCGCGACGAGCGCGGGACGACGATCCTCATGGTCACGAACGACGACGGCATCGCCGCTCAGGCGGACCGAGTGCTGCAGATGCGCGACGGAATGCTCAGGGCGACGCAAGCGCTGCAACCGCAGCCCTGAACCCGTCCACCGTTTTCGCGAGGTAGCTCAGCTGGGCCTGGACGTAGCCGCCGTCGAGCTGCCCCGCGGGGGTCGTCGTCACGTAGGAGGTGAGCGCACGGAGCTCGTTCGTGAGCCGGTCGAGGTCGCCGCTCAGCCTGCCTGCGGTGGCGGTCATGTTCGTGAGCCTCAGCTCCGTCGCGGTCTCCTTGGCATGCAGGGACGCATTCGCCTTGGTGGCATTCCGGCGCGCGTTCGCGACTGCTGCTGCACGCGTCCGCTCGGTGGTGAGCTGCGTGCGAAGGCCTGCGAGCTGCGTGCGGAGCGTGTGCATTGTCGCCGTGGCGGCGACGAGCGCCGACTCGGCCGATGTCCCCCGCTGCGCCTCGTGCTTCCAGCCGATTGCGAACCCCGCGGCGCTCAGCAGGCCTCCGCACAGGAAGGCTGCGGCGACGAGCACCCACATGATGCGCGGCACACGCTGTCGCCTCCGCTGTGGGACGGCGGCGTGCCTCCGGGACTGCTCGGCGAGCGGCCAGGACATCGGGGTGGCCCTTCTCCACCCTGCGCGCGAGTCCTGCTATTCGCGTCGCAACGCCTCGATCGGGCTGAGCCGGAGCGCGCGCCACGCAGGGTAGACGGCGCCGAGGAGGCCGACGCCGAGCGCGAAGGCGAGTCCCCAGCCGAAGACGCCCGCGGTGAACGTCGGCGACACGAGTGTCGAGAGGCCCGTCTGAGCCGTGAAGAGGTGCGCGGCGAGCACGCCCACGCCGAGTCCGAGCGCGAGCGCGACGAGCGAGATCCCGAGCGCCTCGCTGACGATGAGCGCCGCGATGCGCCGGCTCGGCCACCCGACCGCTCGGAGGATTCCGATCTCGCGTATGCGCTCGAACACCGACATCGCCATCGTGTTCGTGACCCCGATGCCGCCGACGATGAGCGCCAGCACGGATATCACCCAGCCGACGTCGATGATCAGCCGCGACGACGTGTCGACGTTCACCGCCTGGCCCGGCTCGACGACGGCGGTGATCCCGTACTTCTTCTCGAGACGTGTGGCGACCGCCTGCGGCCGCTGGCCCGGCATTGCGATGACACCGATGCTCGTCACCTCGCCTGGACGGTTCGCGATCGCCTGGACCGTCGCCAGTGGCAGGACGACGCCGCTGTCCTCGAACCGGTCGCCGCTGTGGAACACGCCGCTGACGGGAAACGTGCGCTTGCCGATGTGCAGCGTGTCGCCGACGTGGACGCCGAAATGGTCGCCCGCGAGCGCACCCGCGCGCGTGCCGTCGACCAGGGTGAGCCGTTTAGCCGCGAACTCCTGTGGTGACAGGCCGATGACGAGCGAGGACTCCTGCTTGTTCACGGTGGTCACGTCGAGGAAGACGAGTGCGGTCTGCGCGACGCCTGGGTCGTGTCGGACGCGCGACTCGAGCGCGACGGGCAGCAGCGACTTCGTCGCGTCGGAGACGCCGCTCTGGAAGAGACCGAAGTCGGCCCGGCCGACGTGGATGAGGTCGCCGGCCGTTCGCTCGGTGCCCGCGGCGATCGAGAGGAGGGCGACGATCAGCCCCACGCCGAGGGCAACGCCGGCCGCGGTGAGGAGCGTCCGGACGGGGCGCCGCAGGAGGTTCTTCCGGACGAGGCCGAACCAGGTCACGCCCCCTATCTTCGCTACGGTGCAGGACCGATGCAGGTTGACCGCAACGCCGTCCTGAAGGCCCTCGAGCAGGTGATCGATCCCGAGCTCCAGCGCCCGGTCACCGAGCTGGACATGGTGCGCGGAGTGGACGTCTCCGACGGCATCGTCTCGCTCGAGATCGTGCTGACCATCGCCGGCTGCCCGCTGCGGCAGTCGTTCGAGCAGCAGGTCGAGCAGGCGCTCTCCGGCATTCCCGGCGTGCGCGGCGTCGCGCTCTCCTTCGGCGTGATGACGCCGGACGAGCGTCAGCGGCTGACGACGAAGCTGCGCGGCGGAGCCTCCGAGGACAAGACGATCCGCCTCAGCCGCGACACGCGCGTGATCGCGGTCGCAAGCGGCAAGGGCGGCGTCGGCAAGTCGTCGCTCTCCGCGAACCTCGCAGTGGCGTGGTCGCAGCTCGGGCGGCGCACGGGGATCCTGGACGCCGACATCTACGGGCATTCGATCCCGCACATCCTCGGCATCCATCAGAAGCCGGTCGCCGTCGACCAGATGATCGTGCCGCC
>CAZXZX010000031.1:0-14037 GCA_964645445.1 uncultured Gaiellales bacterium | reverse complement strand
TCCTCTTCCTCGACGAGCCGACGACCGGGCTGGACATCCAGAGCCGCACCGCCCTCTGGGAGGAGGTCCGGCGGCTCGCAAAGGACGAGGGCGTGACCGTCTTCCTGACCACGCAGTACCTCGAGGAGGCCGACGTGCTCGCCGACCGCATCGGGATCATCGACCACGGGCGGATCGTCGCCGAGGGCGCGCCCGGCGAGCTCAAGGCGGAGATCGGCCGCCCGACGGTCGAGGTCGTCCCGGCGGACCCCGCGGAGAGCGATCGCGCGGCCGCGATTCTCGCCCGCTTCGGCGAGCCGGTCGCGTCCGTGCGCGGGATCGGGGTGCGTCTGCAGTCGGGCCAGGCCGACCTCGCGGAGATCGTGCGCGCTCTCGACGGCGAGCACCTCGCCGTCGCACAGCTTCAGCTGCACCAGGCCTCGCTCGACGACGTCTTCCTCGCCAAGACCGGGCGCTCGCTCGAGGGCGCCGACGACGACGAAGAAGAACAGCGGCTCGGCGGGCTCGCGATGGAGCCGGCCTGATGCTGACCACCGCCGACCAGGCCTACCTGCTCGCGCGCCGCTCGGTCGTACGCACCCTGCGGCAGCCCGCGAACATCATCGCGCCGATCGTCTTTCCACTCATGCTGCTCGCGGTCAACTCGGCCGGTCTCCGTGCCGAGACGCACATCCCCGGGTTCCCGACCAACTCGATCGTCGCCTTCATCCTCGCCGTGCCGTTCATCCAGGGCGCGCTGTTCGCGACGATGAACACGGGCACCGATTTCGCACGCGACATCCAGACCGGATTCCTCAGCCGCCTGTCGCTGACGCCGATGCGCGGCGTCGTGCTGCTCGTCGGCCAGCTCGGCGGCACGATCACGCTCGGCCTGCTGCAGGGAGTCGTCTACGTCGCGGTCGGCCTGGCCATCGGCGTCCGCTTCGCGTCGGGCCCGCTCGGCGTGCTCGTGCTGCTCGCGTTCTTCACCCTCGTCGTGCTCGCCTTCGGCGCCCTCGGCCTCTACGCGGCGCTGCGGACCGGCTCGGGCGAGTCCGTGCAAGGGCTCTTCCCCGCGTTCTTCGTCTTCCTGTTCATCTCCTCGATGGCGATACCGCGGAACCTGATGACCGTCGGCTGGTTCCGCGACGCCGCGACGGCGAACCCCGTCTCCTATCTGATCGAGGGCGTGCGCAGCCTGATCGTGATCGGGTGGGACGGAGAGGCGCTCGCGCTCGGCTTCGGGATTGCGGGCACGATCGCCGTGGTCGCGATCGCGCTGGCCGCGGGCTCGCTGAACGGAAGGCTGGCGCGCTCGTGAACCGCCTCTCGGTCGCACAGGGCGTCGCGTGGCGGAGCCTGCACAACTTCACCCACAACAAGTCGCTGCTCATCCCCTCGCTCGTCTTCCCGCTCTTCTTCTTCACCGCCTTCGCGGGCGGCTTGTCCGGGATCTCGCGCGCGCCGGGCTTCTCGTTCCCCGATGGCTACACGGCGTTTCAGTTCGCGTTCGTCGTCGTCCAGTCGGCGGCGTTCGCGGGCGTCTTCACCGGCTTCGGCATCGCACGCGACTTCGAGGGCGGCTTCGCGCGGCGGCTGCTGCTCGCGGCGCCGAACCGCAGCGGGATCATCCTCGGCTACGCGGCCGCCGCCCTCGGACGCTGGCTCGTCACGGTCTCCGTCCTGACCGCGGTCGCCTTCGCCGTGCGGATGCAGGTCGGCGGGAGCGGCGTCGACCTGTTCGGGCTCTACGCGCTCGCGATCATGATCAACTTCGCCGCCACCGCGTGGGCCGCCGGCGTCGCGATGCGGCTGCGGACGATGCAGGCCGGCCCGATCATGCAGATGCCCGTGTTCCTCGTCCTCTTCTTCGCCCCGGTCTATGTGCCGCTGGCGCTGCTGCAGGGTTGGATCCACGACGTCGCGACGGTGAACCCGATGACACGGGTGCTCGAGGCGGGACGGGGATTCGTCGCGGCCACGCCGACCGAGGTCTTCGCCGCCTTCGCCGCGGCGGCCGCGCTCGGCGTCCTGTTCTCCATCTGGGCCGTCCGCGGGCTACGCAAGGCCGAGGCGGCCGGGTAGCGCCTGGCCGGACCGATCACGCAGATCCGGCTCACGGCCTGCGGAACCCTGACGTGCAGCCCGTCTTGCTGGGCTTCGAGAGACTCACGTCCTGCGCCTTGACCTTGACGCCCTTGTCGGTGCTCGTGCCGCGCACGAAGGCGCAGATCTTCACGGTGATCGCCGACGAGCCGACACGGACCGTCTTCAGGATCTGCGTCTTCGCCGGGACGATGACGGTCGTCGTGCCGCGGGAACTCTTGACCGTCAGCGTGGAGCCCTTGACCTTCGAGACCGCTCCGAACGCGAAGCCGAAGTTCGCGAAGCCGCTGAAGCCGCCCGAACCCGATCCCGGAGGCGCTCCGGTCGGGCGCGTTCCGCTGCGGTGGGTGAAGCCCGTCGTGCACGTTCCCTTGACCGCCTGCGAGATCGTGACCCGCGTCGCCGTGACCACGCCCTTCGCGTTCTTCTTGCCGACGGCCATCACGCACGTGCCCTTCTCGAGAGCGCTGTGCGCGACGACGACCTGATCGGTGATCACGGTCGTGGAGCCAACGGCCACGGTCGAGCTCCCCGTCGGGCTCAGCGTCGTCGTGAGCTTGAAGGTCTTGCCCTTGACCAACGTCACAGGGCCGGCGACCGACCCGCTCACCGGCGTCGCGGCCGCTGCGAGGCCGGTGCCCAACGCGACAGCCCCGAGGACGGCGATGACGCCGGCCACGATTCTCTTCGTCCCGCGACTAGCCACCTGAGCCTCCTCCGAATCCGGTCGCGCCGCCGCTGCTGCCGCTGCTGCCGCTGCCGCCGCCGCCGAAACCGGTCGCACCGCCGCTGCCGCTGCCGAAGCCGCCGGTCGTCCCGACGGTGATCGACGAGGCCGTGATGTTCCCGTTCTTCTGCGTCGTACCGCGGATGACGACCGTCTGGCCGGGCCGAACCGACTTGAGCGACGTCGACACGGTCTTCGTCACGGTCGACGCGGGAGAGGTGGTGACCTTGACGGTGTTCCCGCTCGTGTCGGTGACGTAGAGGGTCGTCCCCTTGATCAGCGTCACGGTCCCGGCGGTCCCGCCGAATCCGCTCGCGCCGCCGGCACCGCCGAAGAAGCCGCCGGCACGCGACCCGGTCGTCGTGCCGCCGGTGGTTGACGTGGCGCCGCCGCGGAACCGCGCTGCGAAGGAGGATGCGGCGGAGCCGCCGCCCGCGGCCGAGCTGCTGCCGCCGTAGTGCTTCTGGATCTCGACTCCGCCGATGAACGCGAGGGCGGCCAGGACCCCGAGCGCGAGGATCGCGGTCAGGAACGGCAGGCGCCGCCGGTAGCGGACCGGGATCGGATCCGGCTCGAGATCGTCGTCCTCGAACGGCCCCGAGGCGAGATCGCTGTCGATCGTGGTCATGGCTTCTTGCTCCTATTCGTAACGCAGGGCTTCGATCGGGCTGAGCGAGGCCGCACGGTTGGCGGGATAGATCCCGAAGAACAACCCGACGGCGATGCCCACCGACAGGGCGAGGACGACCGAGTAGGTCTCGACCACCGGCTGGACGCCGACGATCTTGAACCGGCTGCCGACGAGTCCGGCGACGACGCCGAGAAGCCCGCCCAGGACAGACAGGAGCACGGCCTCGGTCAGGAACTGTCCGAGGATGTCGAGCCGGCGCGCGCCGATCGCCTTGCGGATGCCGATCTCGCGCGTCCGCTCGGTGACGGTGACGAGCATGATGTTCATCACGCCGATGCCGCCGACGAGCAGGGAGATCGCGGCGACGGCGGCGAGCAGCACGGTGAAGACGTGGTTGGTCGAGGCCGTGGTCTGGAGCAGGGACGCCTGGCTGAGGACGCGGAAGTTCGGGCTGCCGTTGCTCGAGTGCGTCGGCGTGAGGATCGACGTCGCCTCGGCCTCGGCCGCGTTCACCTGATGGGACGACTTGGCCTCGACGATGATCTGGCTGAGGCCGGTCGTGACGCCGGTGATGAGATCCTGCGTCGTCGTCAACGGCGCGATCGCGATGTCGTCCTGGTCCTGGATCCCGTTCGTCCCCTTCGGCGCCTGCACCCCGATCACGGTGAAGCCGATGCCGTTGAGCTTGATCGTCTGGCCGAGCGGATCGGCGCTCCCGAACAGGTTGGAGACGACGGTCGTGCCGAGAACGACGACGCGGGCGTGCTGAGACTCCTCCTGCGGCGTGATGAACGTGCCGGCCTCGACCGGCGACTTCCGGGCCTCCGCGTACGACGGCGTCGTCCCGATGAACTGGCTCGGCGAGTAGCTCGCGGCGCCGAACGTCGCGGTGACCGAGCCCGACGCGACCGGCGTCACCGACTTGATGTCCGGCGCGGCGGTCGGGTCCTGGAGTGCCTTGACGTCCTTCGTCGTCAGCTGCGTGAACGAGCTCTGGAACCCGCCCGACCCGCGCCCGAAGCCGAAGCCGCCCGGCTGGATCGACACAACGTTCGTCCCGAGGGCCTCGATCCGCTGCGAGACCGCGACGGCGGAGCCGTTGCCGACGGCGACGAGGATGATCACGGCCGCGACGCCGATCGTGATCCCGAGCATCGTCAGGAGGGAGCGGAGGCGGTTCGAGAGAACACCCTGGAACGCGATCCGGACGGCCTCGGCGACGCTCATGCCGATGCGCTCCGGGAGACGTCGCCCGGCTCGAACTTCGGCGGCATCGCGTGCAGCGCCGTCGTCCGCCGGTCGGAGTCGATGCGTCCGTCGACGAGATGGACGACGCGCTTCGCGTACTCCGCGATCTCGGCCTCGTGCGTGATCATCACGATCGTGCGGCCGGCCACGTTCAGCCGCGAGAAGATCTGCAGCACCTCGTGGCTCGACACGGTGTCGAGGTTGCCGGTCGGCTCGTCGGCGAGGACGATCGCAGGCTCGGTGACGATCGCGCGGGCGATCGCGGCGCGCTGTTGCTGGCCGCCGGAGAGCTCCGAGGGCAGGTGCTCCATCCGCTCGGTGAGGCCGACCGCCTCGACCGCCTGGAGCGCGCGCTGCCGCCGCTCGTGCTTCGGGACGCGCGCGTAGATCAACGGCAGCTCGACGTTCCGCAGCGCGGACGTGCGCGGGATGAGGTTGTACGACTGGAAGACGAAGCCGATCTTGCGGTTGCGGATGTACGCGAGCTGGAAGTCGTCGAGCCGGCTGACCTCGATCCCGTCGAGCAGGTACCGGCCGGATGTCGGCATGTCCAGGCAGCCGACGAGGTTCATCAGCGTCGACTTGCCGCTGCCGGAGGCGCCCATGATCGCGACGAAGTCGCCGCGCTCGACCCCGAGGTCGATGTCGCGCAGCGCGTGCACCGCGATATCGCCCGAGCCGTAGCTCTTCGACACCCCGCGGAGCGCGAGCATCCACCGGCGGCGCGGACGGCTCATCCGCCGAATCCGCCTCCGAACGCGCCGCCGCCGCCGAAGCCGCGCGTTCTGGTCGTGCTGCCGCCGGTCGTACTCGTGCCACTCGTGCCGAGCGTGCTCGACGAGGTCGCGATGCTCACCGACGGCAGGACGACGGTCTCGCCGTTCTTCAGGCCGCTGAGGATCGCGGTCGACGAATCGCCCTGGAGGCCGGCGACGACCGGGACGCTCACCTGCTTGCCGTTCTGGAGCACCGTCACGGTCGCGCTCCGGCCGCTGCCGTGGACCGCCGCCGTCTCGACGTGCAGAACGTTGTCCACCTCGGCCACGACGACGTCGACGTTGGCGGTCATCCCCGGCTTGAGCCCCGACGTGCTGCTGTCGAGGACGAATGTGACCGGATACGTGACGACGCCCGACGAGCTCGACGCGGTCGGCGCGATCGCGATCACGTGCGCGGCGAACGTCTCGTTCGGCAGCGCGTCGACCGTCACGGTGGCCGCCTGGCCGACCCGGATCTTGGCCGCGTCGATCTCGCTGAACGGCGCGACCACCTGCATCCCGGTCACGTCGGTCAGCGTCACGAAGCCGGAGCTGCCGCTCCCGGTGCCGGTGCCCGACGTGGAGGTGGACGAGCTCGCCGAGGCGTTGCTCGACGAGTTGCCGCCGCCGGACGTCTCGGTCCCGGGGGTGCCGTTGACGGAGGCGACGACACCGTCGATCGGCGCGCGTAGTGTCGTATCGGCGAGCGCCAGCTTCGCGTTCGCGAGCGCGATCGTCGCCTGGACGACGCCCGAGCGGGCCTGCGCGAGCGCCGCGGGGGTCGGCGGCGCCTGCTTGAGCTTGATCCCGAGGATCGTCGACTTCAGCCCGAGCTGCGCGGAGGAGACCTGCTGGCGCGCCGACTGGAGGCTCTGCGAGTCCTTGAGCTGCGTCGACGTGACGCCGTTCTTCGCGTTCGCGACCGAGACGTGATCCTGCGCGAGCTTCTGCTCGTCGCTCTTGACAGCCGCGGCGTCGCTCGTCAGCGTCGACTGTCCGGTCTGGTCCGCGCTCAGCTGGTTCTGGTCCGCGGTGATCGCGAATCCGTCCGCCTGGAGGATCTTCGCGAGCGCATTGAGCTGGCCCTGGTCGTAGCTCACGGCGTTCGTGTAGTTGGCGATCCCGCCGAGGTCGTTGTTCGCCTTCGCCGTGCTGAGACTCGACTGGTCGCTCGCCTGCTGCTGCTGCCACACGAGCTGTGACGCCTGATCCGTCTGCTGCTTGGACTGGTCGGTCGCGAGCTTCGCCTTGTCGGCCGTGACGGCCGCCGCGGCAGCGTCGCTGTTCGCGTACGTCGCGGAGTCGGTCCTCTGCTTCGCGAGATCGACCTCCTCCTGGCCCTGGTCGGTCTTCAGCTGCTGCTGCGCCTGGCTCACGCTCGAGGAGCTCGACAGCTTGTCGAGCGCGACCGACCGCTTCGCGACCTTGAGCGCGGTCTTCGCACTCGCGACCGACTGGCGCGCCTGCGCGATCGAGAGCGCGTCCTGGGCGCGCTGCTGGGGCGTCTCACCGGTCAGTGTCGTCTGGAGGTTGGCGTTCGCCGACGTCAGCCCCGCCTCGGCCTGGCTCACGCCCTGCTGCGCCGAGGTGGAGTCGATCGTGCCGAGCGGCTGCCCGGCCTGAACCGTCTCGCCCTCCTTGACGTCGACGGTGACGACCCGGCCCGACGTGGTGAAGTTCGCCGTGACCTGCTGCGGCGCCTGGAGCGTGCCGGTTGCGGACACCGACGAGAGGACCACACCCTTGCCCACCGTCGCGGTGCGGACCGCGCCGCTGGACGACGGCGAGCTCTGTCCGACCAGCAGATACGCCACGACCGCGCCGACGACGATCAGGACGGCGAGCAGAATGTTGACGAGTCGCGTTCTCTGAGCACGGTCGTGCGGTAGACCGGCCGGAAGCCTGTCGGTGATCGCGCTCATTGCGTTTCCTCCATCAGTGGTCCTTTACGGATGCCTGCCGGCGCCGTCATTCGAGCGCCGGGTCCTCCGGACCCACTCGAAGCGTCGCCCTCAAACCTATGAGCCGGATGAGAGCTGGGTGAGAGCTCCCTAACGACGCTCGACGTCCCTCATCCGACTCTTAGGCCGGCGCACGGGCGACGCAGCCGGCCGCTCCGGCGGGAGCTGCGGACGGCCGTGCCGGCTCCAGCCCCGTGATCGCGGGGGCTCCTCTACGTGTACAACGTCGACCAGGGCGGCCTCAGCATCTGCGACCCCGACCCGTCGACGGGCACGAACGAGCCCAACGAGCCGCTGCTGACGCTCTCGATCCCGCGCGGCCACTGGGACAGCCCGGTGATCGCGGACGGGTGCATCGCACTCGCCGACGGCGACGCCAACCAGCACCGCACCACGGGTGAGCTCGTCGTCTGGAGCGTCCCGCTGCGGCTTCGCCGGCGCTAGGCGAGCCGGATCGTCAGCGTGCCGCCGTCGACGGCGACCGTGCCGCCGAGCGTCTCGACGAGCCGCACGGCGACGGCGGCGCCGAGGTCACGCAGGTCCCGGCCCAGGACGACCGGGGCGGACGAGTCGGTGATCGGCGACACGTCGATGGCGGCGCCGCGGACGCGTACGTCGACCTCGTCGAGGCCGCCGTGGCGGAGCGACGCCTGCACGAGCGCGGAGACGCCGCGGTCGACGGCGCCGACGTCCGTCTGCAGGACGGCGCCCTCGCCGGAGACGTGGACCCGGTCCTCGCCGAGCCGCTCCGCCGCCGCGCGGGCGAGCTCCAGCGTGTCCGCCTCGCGCAGCGTCGGCTCGTAACGGCCGCTCTCGAGCCGCGCGGCGAGCGACAGCTCGTCGAGCAGCTCGGCGATCTGCGCCGACGCCGCCTCGATCATCTCGAGATACCGGTCGGCCGGCGGCGCCAGCTCGGCGGTGCGCACGAGCGTCCGCACGAAGCCGTGCACCGTCGCCAGCGGCGTCCGGACGTCGTGGCACGCGAGCGAGACGAGACGGGCAAAAGAGGTGTCGTTCTCCACCGGCGTGGCACAGTATCGCTGTGGCGCAACGAACCCGAACGATCCCGGCCGACCTCCAGGCCTCCAGTCCGGAGATTCCGATCGGTCTCTCGCGCGCCGGCGTCACGGGCGTCCAGAAGGCCGTGCGGATCGGCCGCGGCAAGCGCGAGAAGCTGATCCTCGCGACGATCGACTGCACCGTCGACCTCGATCCGTCGCAGAAGGGCGTACACATGTCCCGCTTCCCCGAGCTGTTCGAGGAGGCGATCGAAGGCGTCGTCGCGGACGAGGCGTTCCTCGTCGAGGACCTCGCCGCGCACGTCGCGCGCCACATCGTCGAGCGGCAGGATGCGCTGCTCGCGGAGGTGCACATCACGGCGCGCTATCCGTACCACCGGCGGACGCCGGTGACGCGTCTCTCGACGCAGGAGATGGTGTCGCTGATCGGGATCGCGGCCGCGTCGCGCGAGCGCGTGCGGCGCATCGTCGGCGTCGAGGCCGTCGGCATCAACGCGTGCCCATGCGCCCAGGGGCTCGTCCGCGGCCACGCGTCGGAGCGGCTGCTCGACGCCGGCTTCGACACCGACGACGTCGACCGGATCCTCGAGCTCGTCCCGATCGCGACGCACAACCAGCGCGGCCAGGGCACGCTCTTCGTCGGCACCTCGCAGCAGGTCGACGCCGAGCGGCTCGTCGAGCTGGTCGCGGGCTCGATGAGCTCGCCGATCTACGAGCTCTTGAAGCGGCCCGACGAGCTGTTCGTCGTCGAGCACGCGCATCTCCAGCCGCGGTTCGTCGAGGACTCGGTGCGCGTCGCGCTGAAGAGCGTCCTCGACGAGCTGCCCGACCTCGACGACGACGACTTCGTCCTCTCGCGCCAGGTGAACTTCGAGACGATCCATGCGCACGAGGTACTGGCCGAGCGCTACGGCACGATCGGCGAACTGCGCGACGAGCTCCGCAACGGCGGCCACGGGCCGCTCCGGCACACCGAGCTCAGAGACTGGCTGCGCCGCTAGCCGAGCCGCCCTTGCGCCACCAGCGCCGCCACAGGGTCGACCGGTTCTCCTCACCGTGCAGAAGCCGGCGGATGTTCGCCTTGTGGAGCAGGATGACGCCGACGGCGGTGAGCGCGGCGAACGTCGTCACCGGCCACGGGTAGCCGAACAGCCACGACCACGCGACGATCGAGACCGCCGTCACCATCGACGCGACGGACGCGTAGCGCGTGACGACGAAGACGATGATCCACACGGCGAGCCCGACGAGAGCGGCGAGCGGCGCCATGCCGAGGAATGCGCCGCCGGCCGTGGCCACCATCTTCCCGCCCTTCTGGAAGCCGAGGAACAGCGGCCGGTAGTGGCCGAGCATCGCGGCGCCTCCGGCGAGCGCGGCCGCGAGATAGCCGACGGTGTGCACGGCGACGATCGCGGGCACGAATCCCTTCGCGACGTCGAGGAGGAGCACCGGCAGGCCGAGCCGGCTGCCGTAGACGCGCCAGACGTTCGTCGCGCCGATGTTCCCGCTGCCCTTCGTGCGGATGTCCTCGTGGCGGAAGATGCGGACGAGCCAGTAGCCCCAGGGCATCGACCCCACGACGTACCCGAAGGCGATGAGTGCGACGGTGTCGATCACGGCGCTCGCACCGCTAAGAGTGCCTAGGAAATTCCGTAATGGGCAACCCAGCCGTTCACGACGTCCCAGTCGAGGTTGTCGAAGAACGCGTCGATGTACGACGCGCGGTCGGTCTGGTAGTCGAGGAAGTACGCGTGCTCGTAGACGTCGAGCGCCACGAGCGGCGTCGCGTTCCAAACGGGAAACGTGTTCTGCGCGTCGCCGATGTAGTTGAACAGGTGGTGCTCGTCCCAGTCGTACGCTGTCCAGGCCCAGCCGCGGCCGGCCATGCCGGTCGCCTTCAGGTCGGCGCGCCAGGCATCGAGGGAGCCGAAGTCGCGCTTGACGAGCGAGGCGAACGCGCCCGTCGGATCGCCTCCACCGCCTCCGAGATGGCCGAAGTAGAGCTCGTGGTTCTTGATCCCGCCGATTGCGAACGTGAGCTCGACCTTCAGCGCGCGGATCTCCGAGAAAGTCTGGTTCGCGGACGCGAGGTCGACGCCGGCGAGCTTTCCGAGGATCTCGTTCCGCTTGGCGACGTAGCCCTGGTACAGCTTGTAGTGAGCCTCGACCGATGGGCGTGAGATCCCGTGCAGCTCGTAGACCTCGGGGCGCAGCTCCCGCGGCGCAATCTCCTCGAAGTTGAACGCAAGCGTCGCCATCTCTCTCCTCACTTCGACCTGGTCGGGCGGCCGGAGCATATCCTCACATCCGGAACCGAGGAGTCGCGAAAGGAGCTGGACATGCCGTTCGAATTGCCGAACCTGCCGTACCCGTACGACGCGCTCGAGCCGCACATCGACGCGGAGACGATGCGCATCCACCACGATGCCCATCACAAGGCGTACGTCGACAACGCGAACGCCGCGCTCGACGGCACCGAGTGGGCCGACCGGCCGGTCGAGACGGTGCTCGGAGACATCGAGATCATCCCGGAGGAGAAGCGCACCGCGGTCCGCAACAACGCCGGTGGTCACGCGAACCATTCGCTGTTCTGGCAGATCATGAGCCCCGACGGCGGCGGCGCTCCCGGCGGCCCGCTCGGCGCTGCGGTCGACTCGTCCTTCGGCGGCTTCGACCAGTTGAAGGCGGCACTGAACGACGGCGGCGTCAAGCGCTTCGGCAGCGGCTGGACGTGGCTCGTGTGGGACGGAACCGGGCTCTCCACGTACTCGACGCCGAACCAGGACTCGCCGCTGATGCAGTCCCACGTGCCCCTGCTGGGAATAGACGTGTGGGAGCACGCGTACTACCTCAAGTACCAGAACAAGAGGCCCGCCTATCTCGAGGCCTGGTGGAACGTCGTCAACTGGCCCGAGGTGGAGCGCCGCTTTGCGGAGGCACAGACGAGCTAGCCTCCGCGGCAAATCCGGGAGTAGCGCCGATGCGTAGAGACGATGGAGACATGGAGCTCGCGCTCAATCCGCCCGCGCATCTGCGCTCGGTTCCGGCCGCCGAGGGCCCGGCACCACCTGACGAGTCGTCGGAGACCGACGGCGAGCTGCTCGTGCGCGTCGCCGACCGCGACCGGGCGGCGTTCGAGCAGCTCTACCACCGGTACGTCCGGTCGGTGTTCGGCCTCGCGCTTCGGCGCCTCCGCGACCGCCAGCGGGCGGAGGACGCGGTGCAGGAGACGTTCTCCGCGGTCTGGCGCTCGGCCGGGAGCTACAAGCCGGAGCGGGGCCCGGCGGCGCCGTGGCTGTACGCGGTCGCGCGCAACGCGATCGTCGACCGCATGCGGGCGCGCAGCGAGCCGCCGGGCGAGCTGCCCGAGACGGCGTCCGGGGAGCCGGGGCCGGCGGAGCGCGCCGAGGCGGCCTACGTCTCGTGGCGCGTGCACCGCGCGCTGGAGGAGCTGCCGACGCGCGAGCGCGAGGTGCTCGAGCTTGCGTACTGGAGCGGGTTGTCGCAGAGCGAGGTTGCGGACTTCCTCGCCATCCCGCTCGGCACGGTGAAGACGCGGACGCGAAGTGCTCTGACGCGGCTGGCCGGGCTGCTGGAGGGAGAGCTGCAGTGACGGTCGGCCCGAACTTCGAGGAGCTGGTCGGCCGGGATCTGCCGGCCGAGGAGCGTGAGCGGCTGCTGCACGTCCACGATCTGCTGCTCCAGGCGGGCCCGCCGGCGGAGCTCTCGCCGGAGATCGAGTCCGGTCCGACGCTGGCGATGACGCTTGCCCGGCAGAAGCGCGAGCATCACGTGCGCAGCCGGGTGAGCCTGCTCCTCGCCGCGGCGGTCGCGATCGCAGCCGTCTTCCTCGGCGGCTACATCACCGGCAACAGCCGGGTCGGCGGCGAGGCGCCGGCGAAGACGATGCAGCTGACGGGGACTGCTGCCGCGCCCGGCGCGCTCGCGTCGCTCCGGATCGACCACGCCGACGCGGCCGGGAACTGGCCGATGGATCTCTCCGTCACCGGGCTCCCGAAGCTGCCGGACCGCGCCTACTACGTCGTCTACCTCGTCCGCGACGGCAAGCCGTGGGCGCCGTGCGGGACGTTCGTCGTCGCCGGCTCGGAACACGGCACCTCGGTGCGGCTCAACGCGCCCTACGAGCTCGAGAAGGGCGACACGTGGTGGGTCATGAAGCAGCTGCCGGGACACGCTGAGCCCGGTCCGGCCGTGCTCGTGCCGGCGACGAGCGCGTAGCAACAAGCCCTCAGCAGCCGTGGCTGCACCGCCGGACTCGTCAAGAACCTTTACCCAGGTGCCAGGCACCGGCGGGCGGTTTCGTACCAGGCACCCGCGGGCCACTTTGTGCCTGGTACCGAAGGGCAGTCTGGTGCCGGGTACCGGAAGCGCCGTCAGCCGCGCGACTCGTTCCGCATCTCGCTGAGGAGCCGCTCGAGCCGCTCCTCGGTCGAATCGTCGACGAAGCTCATCGCCGCGGCGACGTTGGGATGCACGGCGGCGATCTGGCGGCGCATCTCGTGCGCGACCGCGCGGTAGGACGGATGGCCCTCACGGCCGGAGCGGAGCTCGATCAGGTGCAGCGCCTCCCGTGCGTCCAGCTCGAGCACGTACCGGATCCGGTACGCGAGGCACAGCGCGTACGGCGCCTCCTCGGCGAGGCCCTCGCCGCGCAGCCGCTCGTACTCGACACGCGAGACGTCGAGTGCCCGCTCGTACTCGGCGCCGAGGCCGGCGGCGACGACCTCGTGTGGGACATCGGCGCCGAGCGCCGGCGATAGCCGCTGCCACTGGCAGGTGAGCAGCCGGTGCCGCTGGAGATCGCGGAACGCGCCGTAGTCGGAGACGATCTCGAACCGGTAGCTGAGCGTCTCGAAGCCGCGGCCGGGCCGGTGCCGGCGGTTCTCACGCGTGCCGACGAGCTCACGCAAGAGCGAAGCCTGCTGCTCGGACGGCAGCGCCTTCACCGCGCGCAGCGCCTCCGCCTCCCCCACCGCCGACGCCTCGTAGAGCAGCGCGGCCAGCAGCTCCTGCTCGCTGCCGTGGGCGCGGAGCAGCCGAACCGACGGCGCCGCCTCGGCCTCCGTCTCCTCGCCGAGCCCGAGCCCCGCGGCCGCGGCCGCCGCCGCCGCCCCGCGGGCCTGCAGGTACTCGACCCAGCGGCCACCCCGGTCCTCGCGCGGCACACGCGCGACGAAGCTCGGGATGATGTGCTGGAGCTCCTCGAGCATCATCGCGCCGTATGCGCGCGCCTCCGCGAGCGGGTGAGCGAGCAGGTGCAGCACGAGCTGCTCGTACGTCTGCCCGCTGGCGTAGATGCCGACGTGGGAGAGCGACGCCGCCGGAAGCAGCCCGCGCACGAGGTCGAGCGCCTTCGCGCGAACGGCGCGCCGGTGCGCGGCCGGCGACTCGTCCGGGCCCGCCGGGAACCGCTCGGCTGCCCAATCCGACACGCCGTCGAGCAGCCGCGTGTACGTCTGGAACAGATCGTCCATCGCCCGCTCGTACGCCGGGCCGAACCGCGCGTCGCGGTGGTACCGGTAGCCGTAGCCGTCGAGCACGTCGTCGTAGGCGATGTAGCGCGTCGACTGCTCGAGGTAGGCGGCGA
>CAZXZX010000030.1:0-16387 GCA_964645445.1 uncultured Gaiellales bacterium | reverse complement strand
CGAGGCGATGGACTACGTCGCCGGCTACGTCATCTTCAACGACATCACTGCGCGCGACATCCAGCGGCGCGAGATGAAGTCTGGCGTGTTCTCCTTTTGCAAGGCGATCGACACGTTCTGTCCGCTCGGCCCGTGGATCGTGACGCCCGACGAGATCCCCGACCCGCACGATCTGGCGATGACCCTGCGCGTGAACGGGGAGACACGGCAGACGTCTCATTCGGGCCGGATGTCGACGACGATCCCGGAGATCCTCAGCCACTACTCGCCGCTCGGGTACTCGGCAGGGGACGTTCTCTCCACCGGTACGGTGAGCGGCGTGGCGGGCTTCAGCGAGGATGCGGCATCGCTCTATCTGCGCCCGGGGGACGTGATCGAGGCGGAGATCGAACGGATCGGCGTTCTGCGGAACCCGGTCGTCTCGTGGGCGGAGGGCCATCCGGAATGAGCCGGAAAGCCTTCATCACCGGCATCACCGGACAGGACGGCTCGTACCTCGCGGAGATCCTGCTCGAAAAGGGCTACGAGGTGTACGGAATGATCCGCCGTTCGAGCTCGTTCAACACGGCGCGCGTCGACCACATCTTCGGTGACATCGAGCTCGTGTTCGGCGATCTCACCGACGGCTCGTCGCTCAACCAGCTCATGCGCACGATCCGGCCTGACGAGGTGTACAACCTCGGTGCGCAGAGCCACGTACGCGTGAGCTTCGACGTGCCCGAGTACACCGCCGACACCGATGCGATGGGCACGTTGCGACTGCTCGATGCGATCCGCGAGGAGGACGTCAAATGCCGCTTCTACCAGGCCTCATCGAGCGAGATGTTCGGCCAGGTGCGCGAGTCGCCCCAGACGGAGGAGACGGGCTTCCACCCGCGCAGCCCGTACGGCGTCAGCAAGGTATTCAGCTACTGGATCGCACGAAACTACCGCGAGGCGTACGGGATGTACGCCGTGAACGGCATCCTCTTCAACCACGAGTCGCCGAGGCGCGGCCCGACCTTCGTGACGCGCAAGATCACCCGCGCCGTGGGCGCGATCCTGCGCGGCGAGCAGGACGACCTCCGGCTCGGCAACCTGGATGCCGAGCGCGACTGGGGGTATGCGCGCGACTACATGGACGGGGCCTGGCGCATGCTGCAGGCGGAGGAGCCCGAGGACTACGTGCTCGCCACCGGCGAGACGCACTCGGTGCGCGACTTCCTCGACGAGGCGTTCGGCTACGCCGGGCTCGACTGGAACGACTACGTGAGGATCGACGAGCGCTACTTCCGTCCCGCGGAGGTCGACCTCCTCATCGGCGACTACTCGAAGGCCCGGGAGAAGCTCGGCTGGGAGCCGACCGTGCGGTTCGCCGAGCTCGTGCGGATGATGGTCGACCACGATCGCGTGCGCGAGCGCTCCGAAGAGCACTACGTCTGACGTGAGCTGGCCGCTCGACGCTCCGAAGCTCGAGCGCGTGCGCGCGCTCATGGACGAGGAGGGTCTGGACGCGCTGGTCGTCCGTGCGCCCGACAACGTCCTGTATCTGACGAACTTCTGGGGGATGAAGGGCTACGACGCCTGCGTCTTCCCGCGCGAGGGCGATCCCGTACTCGTCTGCCTCGAGGCGTCCGCCGAGGATTCGGAGCGGACGGCGTGGACGTCTCGCGTTCGTTTCGTCCGCGGCTACGACGAGGGCGACCCCCGGCCGCCGCTCGCGCGGACGCTCGACGCCGTCGTCGACGCCGCTCGAGGATTCCGGCGCGTCGGCCTCGAGCTCTCGCTCGGCACGCAGGCGTCCGACCGAATGGTGGGAGAGCCGACGACGTTCACGCGTGCCTGGTTCGACGCGTTTCCCGACGCTGCCGACGGGACGGGTCTGCTCGCGCGCGCGCGGGCGATCAAGACGGACCAGGAGCTCGTTCGCCTCCGGATCGCCAACGAGATCGCCGCCGACGCGATGGAGCGGGTGCGCGGCCGGCTCGAGCCCGGCATGAAGGAGGCGGAAGCGGCGGCGATCTGGCAGGGCTACGTGCACGCGCGGGGTACCGCGCGCGAGGATGTCGAGCTCGCATTGCCGTTCTCGCTCGTGTGGTCGGGGAAGGGGATCAAGACGTTCACCGCGACGGCCGACCTGCCGGTCGTCGAGGGCGAGCCCGTGCTCTTCGAGATCTGGGTGTGCGCGGACGGCTACTGGGCCGATCACACGAAGAACCTCGTCGTCGGCGAGCTCGCTCCCGCGTACGCCGAGCTGGAGGAGCGGCTCATGCGTGTGTACGACTCCGCGCTCGACTTCATCCGGCCGGGGGCGCCGATGGCGGAGCTCGACGTGCTCGTCCGCGAGGGGCTCGCATTCGACCCCTCACATCCGATCTGCCACGGCGTCGGCGCGCGCGCACACGAGCCGCCGTACCCGCACCGCGCCGGCGGAGGCCACTTCGAGGAGGGCATGGTGCTCGCCGTCGAGCCGGGCGTGTACTGGGAAGGCGGCGGTGGGTTGCGCGTCGAGGACAACTTCCTCGTCACCGCCGGCGGCGTCGAGAAACTGTCGTCGTTCCCCGACGGAGTCGTGCGCTGTTGAGCGCGCTCTTCTGGACCGGGTCGCTGAGCTCCCCGTACCGCATCGGCGGCAGCGTCGGTCTGTACGACACGACGCTGCGCGACGGCGAGCAGACCGTCGGCGTCGTGCTCGACCCGGAGCAGAAGCTCGAGATCGCACGCCTGCTCGACGACATCGGCGTCGATCGGATCGAAGCCGGCTTCCCGCGCGTGTCGCAGGACGACTGGGAGGCGGTGAAGCTCGTCGCCGGCGCCGGGCTCCGTGCCGAGGTGTGGGGCTTCTCCCGCGCGGTCGCGGCCGACCTCGAGGCGCTCGTCGAGCTCGGTGTCCGACACGCGGTGATCGAGTCTCCGATCTCGGACGCGAAGCTCGAGGCAATCGGCGTCTCGAGGGAGACGATGCTCGACCGGA
Organism: uncultured Gaiellales bacterium; assembly: GCA_964645445.1. Classification (GTDB taxonomy): domain Bacteria; phylum Actinomycetota; class Thermoleophilia; order Gaiellales; family Gaiellaceae; genus Palsa-739. The sequence continues at coordinate 13,434 of CAZXZX010000030.1, read as the reverse complement.
TCACGAGCGCGATGCGATTCGCCGCCGAGAACGACATCCACGCCGCGTTCTTCGGCGTCGATTCGACTCGTGCCGACCTCGACTTCATCCGGCGTGCCTATGACGCGGCGGTGGAGGCGGGCGCGCGCGAGGTCGCGGTCGTCGACACGCTGGGTGTCGCTGCGCCCGAGGCTGTGCACGACCTCGTCGGCCGGATGATCCAGTGGCTCGACGGGACGCCCGTCCACTTCCACGGCCACAACGACTTCGGCCTCGCGACTGCGAACGCGGCCGCAGCAGTCAGGGCGGGCGCGACGTGGATCCACGGCACGATCAACGGCATGGGCGAGCGCGCCGGGAACGCGAACCTCGGCGAGGTCGCGCTCACGCTTCGCGCGCTGTACGGCGTCGAGTCGAATCTCGACCTCGCGCGCATACGCGAGGTGTCGGCGCGCGTGCAAGAGCTGTCCGGCTACGCGCTCGAGCCGTGGAAGCCGGTCACGGGCGAGACGCTCTTCCGGCGTGAGTCGGGCGCCGTGGCGTCGCAGTTCCACGATCCGCCCTCGATCGAACCGTACTCGTCGGAGCTCGTCGGCGCGGAGCGCGGTCTCGTGCTCGGCAAGAAGAGCGGCTTGGACTCGATCCGCATCAAGGCCGAGGAGCTCGGTCTCGACGTCCCGGAGGAGCGGCGCGCCCAGCTGCTCGCCGAGGTGAAGGAGCTCGGCGCGCGCAAACACGGGCTTGTAACCGACGACGAGTTCCGCGCACTCGTCGATGGCTGAGTACGACGCCGTCATCGTCGGCAGCGGTGTCAACTCGCTCGCTTGCGGCGCGCTGCTCGCGAACGCGGGCTGGCGCGTGTGCGTGCTCGAGCGCAACGACTGGCTCGGCGGCGCGATCCACACCGCGGAACTGACCGTGCCGGGATATCAGCACGACGTCTTCAGCGCGTGGCATCCGCTGTGGGTCGGCGGTGCGGCACATGCGCAGCTCGGCGGCCACCTCGCCGCACGCGGTCTCGAGTATCTGAACACGGACTTACCGACGGCGACCGCGTTTCCCGACGGCTCGGCGGCGTTCCTCCTGCGCGATGCCGACGGGAACGCGCGCGAGCTCGGGCCGGAGTGGCCCGGCGTGCTCGAGCGGTTCTTCCCGAACGCCGACCTCGCGTTCGGGCTGCTCGGCACCGAGCTGTGGAGCGCGTCGGGGGTCGCGCTCGCAGTGAAGGCGTATCGCCGGCTCGGCCGCACCGGTCTTGCGGCGTTCACCGGCGAGCTGCTGCAGTCGAGCCGCGACTGGCTCGAGCAGACGTTCGCGTCGAGGCGCGCGCACGGCGTCCTCGCGCCGTGGGTGCTCCACACCGGGCTCGGCCCGGACGCGGCCTCATCGGGCTTCATGACGCAGGTGATCGCGGTGGCCGTGCAGCAGGGCGGGATGCCGATCCCCCGCGGCGGCGGCGCGAAGCTCGCGAACGCCCTCGTGCAGCTGATTCGAGACCGCGGTGGGACGTGCGAGACCGGAAGAGACGTCGAACGCGTCGTCGTCCGTGCGGGACGCGCCGTCGGAGTACGGCTCGCGAACGGGGACGGCATCGACGCGGCGCGTGCCGTGATCGCGAACGTCACGCCGACGCAGCTGTACGCGCGGCTGCTCGAGGGCGTCGAGCCGGAGGGCGCCCGCCGGTTCCGCTACGGCCGCGCCGAGATGCAGATCCACTTCGCCCTGTCCGAGCCGGCGCGCTGGGACGGTGACGAGCGCCTCAGCCGGACGGCGATCGTCCACGTGACGCCGGGCCTCGACGGCGTGTCGCGCGCGGTGAACGAGGCCGAGCGCGGAATGATTCCGGAGGAGGCGACGATCGTCGTCGGCCAGCCGCTGACGATGGATCCGTCGCGCGCCCCCGACGGCAAGGGACTGCTGTGGATCCAGCTGCAGGAGCTCCCGTCGCGCGTCGAGTGGAACGACGAGCTGCGCGAGCTCTACGCCGACCGCATCCAGGCGCGCCTCGCGCGCCACATTCCGAATCTCGAGAGCTCGATCGTGAAGCGCGTTGCGCTCGGTCCGCACGACCTCGAGCGCATGAACGTCAACCTGCGGCGCGGCGATCCGTACGGCGGTGCGCTCACACTCGACCAGAACTTCCTCTGGCGGCCGTTCCCCGGGAGTCGCGGGCACGCGACGCCGGTCGAGCGGCTCTGGCACATCGGCGCGAGCACGTGGCCGGGGCCGGGGCTCGGCGCGGGCTCGGGCACGCTCGTGGCCAAGAAGCTGCTCGAGCCGCCGCTGTCGCGGCGATTGCTATCGGCGACGCCTGCTCGTAGATTCCTCGCATGAGATTCAGCATCTACAGCGAGCTCCAGAGCTGGCCCGGCAAGTCCTACTCGACACTCTACGGCGAGGTGCTCGAGCAGATCGAGAACGCCGACCGCCTGGGCTACGACGCGTATGCGGCCATCGAGCACCTCTTCTTCCCGAAGTTCTCCGCCTCGGCGAACGTGTTCGGCCTGTTCGGCATGGCGGCGGCGCGGACGAAGAGCATCAAGTTCCGGACCATGCTCCACATCCTCCCGTACCACAACCCGCTCGTGCTCGCGGCGATGATCCACGAGTTCTCGCTGCTGACGAACGGCCGCTACGAGTTCGGCGTGGGCCGCGGGCACGGATGGATCCCGTCCGCCGCCGGCCTGCCGCTCGACGAGAGCGCTCGGCCGCGTTACGAGGAGGCGCTCGATCTCTTCGTCGAGGCGTTGCACGGCGACAAGGTCAGCTTCCACGGCGAGTACTGGGACATCGAGGAGAGTCACATCGTCCCGTTCAGCGGCCATCGCTTCCGTGTCGTCCTCGGCGGCACCTCGGATCGCACCTACGACCTGGCGGCCAGGCACGGCTGGGCGGTCGCCGTCCCGCCGTTGCTTCCCTACGCGGCGCTCAAGGATCAGCTCGATCTGTATCGCGCGAAGTGCGCGGAGTACGGGACGACGCCCGACATCATCTGGATCCACGCGTGCTACATCGACGACGACGGTGAGCTCGCGCGCCGCGAGGCGGAGCGTCACATGCGCGGGTTCCTCGAGGGGAACGCATCGCCCCTCACGGAGCACACGCCGCCACCCGCTGACAAGTTGAACGCGGCGGGATACGGGTTCTACGCGTCCGGGATCATGGAGAAGCTCGCCGCGACTCCATACGACGACATGATCGCCGGCGACATCGTGTGGGTCGGAACGCCCGACGAAGTGGTCGAGCGTATCCGCGAGACGATCGACGTCTGCGAGGGCCTGACCGAGATCGCGATCACGACGAACCCCGGCGGGGTCGAGCACTGGAAGGCAATCAAGGCGCAGGAGCTCTTCGCGCACCATGTCATCCCGCGCGTGCAGGAGATGGCGGGCGACCGTTCGGCACAGTCGGTCAGCGCTCCGGCGTAAGGGCGCTCGCGCAGTCGAGAATCTCAATTCTCAGCCCGCGGCTGGCATCAGGCGGTAGGAGCCGCTCGTCAGATCAAGACTGCTTGACTCCCCTCTGGCCGCAGCAGATTCTTTCGCGCGAAGAGGTTCACGGCGCAGACTTCGGAGGGACGCAGATGACAAGCAGGGTCACCGTCGTCGGATTCGCGGCACTGATAGCCGTGCTCGCGTTCGTCGGTTCAGTTCCGGCCTCGCCCCAGACCAAGGACCCCCTCATCGGTACTTGGCAGTCGCCTTTGGTTCCACTAGCGAAAGTCAGCGCGACACTCTCGGCTCACGGCTACAGCACCACTCAGATAAACAACTTCCTTCACAAGAACGGTCACTACGTGAAGGGCCTGACGCTGCGGATCCGCTTCTACAGAGAAGGGAACACACCCTTCCAGATCGTCTACTCGTGGGATCCAACTCACGGTTCCCTTCCTGACGGCGATCACGGGCCGTACACACTTCTCCCCGGGAACCGCGTCGTCTACCGTGGCACCGATCCGCCGACCGACAGGTGGCGCACAACGTTCGCCTACACAGTGACTGGAACGTCACTGAAGCTGCGGTTCGTCAGCCTCGTCGAGCCGGGCGTAGGCGCCGGGCAACTGCACTCGGACGAGAAGCGGCCAATTCTGATGTCGTCGACCGTCTTCAAGAAAGTTGGCTGAACCGAAGAGTCCGTACGGGGAAGCTCACGCGACTTCGACGGCTTCCATCGAGTCTGGCCGTTAAGGCATGGAGGACGCGCGGCGCTGCCGACGACCCAGTGCCTAAGCGATCGAAGGGCGGCGCTCAGGGGACATTCCCGAACGCTGGCGCAGACGATTTCTCCAGCACCAGGCCGGGCTGCGACAGCGGCTATCGCTCGGCGAACCCAGCCTCGAGCACCGGCAGCACGGGAACCGCGTAGCGCAACCTCCGCGGCAGGCAGCGAAGGGCACGCAGCACGAGCGGCGCGAGCCCTGATGCGAACGGAGGCCACAAGTCGCGGAGGCGCGCGACGCCCGGAATCGCCGCCACCGACGCGCGTTCATCGAGGTCGAACAACCAGGTCCATAGCTCGACGGCCTGGTCGCGTTCCCGGCCGGAGGTCCTCCGAACTAGCTCGAGCATCCTTTCGGGCACGACGTCAAAGACGAACGACCAACCGGGAATTCGCTCGGCCATCCCGGCGATCAGTGCGTGGACCTGCCCGCGTTCGAAGTACGGAAGCAGGCCCTGAGCGGTCACCAAAACGGGCATGCTCGGGTCCAGTGGGTCGACCCACCCCAGGTCCAGCGCGGAGCCAAAATGGCTCCGCTGGCGCGACTCCTCCGGCAGAACACGCCGACGCAGATCCAGCACAGGCGGTAAGTCGACGGTCAGCCAGTGCATGCGACCGTTATCCACCCGCCAGAACTGCGTCTCGAGGCCTTCGCCGAGCGCAACGACAGTTCCATCCGGATTCCCCTTCAAGAAGCGCCGAACCGCGCTGTCGAAGGTCGCCACGCGCACTGCGTGCCACGAAGCGCCGCGGGTGGAGACATTGGTGAAGTCGTAGTCGAGCCGCTCGACCGCCTCGACGGCAAGAGGATCGTCGAGCAGCGACCTCTTCGCGTGCGCCGCCGCGGCACGCCGCGCCAGATTCGCCAGCAAGGTCGCCGACACACCTGACAGATCGACCGGTACTGGCTCCTTCGTCACTCCTCCCTCCTGACGCAACCAAGAGCCCACCCCACGACCGAGCTACCAACCACACGCTGACGATAGAGGAGAGTTGGCTCAGGTGACATTCCCGAACGCTGGCGCAGGCGGCCATCTCCGTGTCGGGCCTTGCTTTCGTTGCAACCATTGCGCGCAAACCAGCGATGGTCGACACTTATCCTCGATGCCGTTGCGCCGCGACGCGAAGATAGACCTGTTGCGGAAGGTGCCGCTGTTCGAACGCGTCCCGCGGCGAGAACTTGCCAAGATCGCAGCTCTCGCCACCGAGGTCTCCTATCCACAGGGTGTTGCGCTCCTACACATGGGCAGCCGCGACGACGGATTCTTCATCCTCCTCAACGGTGAGGTCGACGTGCGGAAGGGGGCGCGGCTTCTCGACACGCTCAAACGCGGCCAGTTCTTCGGCGAGATCGGACTGCTCGCGAACATCGCCCGGACGGCAACGGTAACGACCGGCACAAACGTCGATGCGTTACGGATCAACGGCAAAGACTTCAGGAGACTGCTCAAAGAGTCGCCGACACTGGCGCTCAAGGTCCTTGAAGCCCTTGCAGATCGCCTGCAGGCAGCGCTTGGCGCACAGGCGTAGACGACACCGGAGCGTCTCCGCCGGCTGCGTCACCCGAGTTGGCGTCGTTCTTGGATGAAGGCGCGGCGCGTTCGCGGCTCCGGGAGATCTTCGCCGCATCTCCTGAGCTCACTCGGCGAACAGATCGTTTAGTCGCCGGGTGACATTCCGGAACGCGGGCCTACTCGCAGTGGCTGTCGCCTGGGCTGATCGTCTATAGGTCGACCGGGTCGGCCTGGGTGAGACCGGAGGTGCGGCCCGTCTGAGACACAGGCGTCGTCAGACGGGCCGCGTCGAGCGTTCCCCTAGGCGTGTTGGAAGCAGGCGACGTCGTACTGCGAGACGGCGGCACCGTTAGCAGGCGGACCTGTGTTAGCGCCGTTGCCGGCGTAGAACGGTCCCGCTTTCCCCGGTGTCACCTCATTGAACGGCGAGCCAGGCGAGTTGGCCGTGTTTCCCGGCGCCAGAGAGTTGTCGGCGGGACAGGTCATATTCGGTTGACCTGCACCGGTCGCCATGGCGCTGGTGACGGCAATCGCGAACAGCGCCGCGACGACAACAACCGCAGCTAGGAGCTTCCTCATTCTTCCTCCTTCCTCAGCTCGAAAAGCGAGCCGTGAAGTGCGGACGAGCTATGTAGTACGGGAGGAAGCGCAAAACGGACTTCGCACGTCGTGGGCGCGACTCTTCCTCAGGCGTCATTCCCGCACACTGGCGCACGCGGACTGCCGCCTGTCTTGACCGCCCGAATCAGGCATGAGACGGTCGTCTGTGCCCGCTGTGGTCAACGCGCAGCGGCCCCGGTTCCCGACGAAAGGAACAGCCGTGGCGATCATGGTCATGAACTTCGAGGTGGACGATTACGACACCTGGAAGGCAATGTTCGACGAGGATCCTGCGGGTCGCAGGCAGAGCGGCGCGACGGGCCATGTCGTCTCGCGTGCCGTTGATAACCCCAACGAAGGGTTCATCCGCGTTGAGTTCCCATCCGTCGAGCAGGCAAAGGCGTTCCGCGAGCGTCTGCTCGCCTCCGGCGCCATCGAGCGCGGCGGGATGCGGCTGAAGATGGGACCGACGGTCGCTGAGGTAGACGACGCCACGACGTACTAGGGCCTGGCTCAGGGGTCATTCCGCAACACTCGCGCAGGCAAGTGCGCTCGGCGTTGTCGGCTGCTAGGCGCGCACGCGCTGATGTTCTAGCCTCGTCTTCGTGGCGATTTGCGCGAGCTGCGGGCAGGAGAACCCGGAGGGGGCACGTTTCTGCAACGCGTGCGGGGCATCGCTGGAGGCCGGGACAGTCGAGCGGGAGCAGCGTAAGACGGTGTCGATCGTCTTCTGTGACATCACCGGGTCGACGGAACTGGGCGAGTCGATCGATCCGGAGGCTCTGCGTGCGTTGCTGGCTCGCTATTTCGAGCGCATGAGAGGGATCGTGGAGGCGCACGGCGGCTCGGTGGAGAAGTTCATTGGCGATGCGGTGATGGCCGTGTTCGGTGTTCCGGCGACGCACGAAGACGATGCGTTGCGGGCGTGCCGGGCGGCCGTGGAGATGCGAGATGCGCTGCCGGAGCTGGGCGTCGCGGGACGGCTCGGTGTCAATACAGGCGAGGTCGTGACGGGGACGGCGGAGCGGTTGGCTACCGGGGATGCGGTGAACGTGGCGGCGCGGTTGGAGCAGGCGGCGGAGCCCGGTGAGGTGCTAATCGGCGAAGAGACCCTGCGGCTCGTTCGGGCCGCGGTGAGCGTGGGCGAGGAACGGCGGCTCGACCTGAAAGGCAAGGCCGAGCCGGTTGCCGCGTATCCGCTGCTCGGGGTGACTGGTGAGCTCGGGCGGAGCTTCTCGACGCCGATGGTTGGGCGGGGGCGGGAGCTGCAGGCTCTCCGCGATGCGTTCGCGCGTGCCGATGCCGACCGCTCCTGCCAGCTGTTCACGATTCTCGGGTCGGCGGGCGTAGGGAAGTCGCGGCTGGCAGCCGAGTTCCTGGCCGGCCTCGAAGCACCGGTGGTGCGCGGGCGCTGCCTCTCCTACGGCGAGGGGATCACCTACTGGCCGGTCGTCGAAATCCTGAAACAGTTCGCGACGCTACCGGACGGGGACGCGGCGCGGCCGTTGCGGTCACTGCTTGGCGAGACGAAGCTTTCGGTGAGCGCCGAGGAGATCGCCTGGGGTTTCCGCAAGCTGCTGGAGCAGGGGGCCCAGGCGCATTCCTTGGTCGTGGTCTTCGACGATCTGCACTGGGCGGAGGAGACGCTGTTCGACCTCGTTGAGCACGTCGCCGACCTCTCGCGGGACGCGCCGGTGCTGCTTCTGTGTATGGCCCGACCGGAGTTGCTGGAGCGCCGTCCCTCGTGGGGAGGCGGCAAGTGGAACGCGACCACCGTCCTGCTCGAACCGCTCGACGCGGCCGAGACAGAACAACTGCTGTCGGAGCTTGGCGAGGTCTCGCCCGCGCTGCACGAGCGCATCGTCCAGGTCGCGGAGGGCAACCCGCTCTTCCTCGAAGAGATGCTGGCTCTCGTGCGGGACTCGGGTGGGGCGCAGGTGGAGGTGCCGCCGACTATCCAGGCGCTGCTTGCTGCCCGGCTCGATCAGCTCGACCCGGCTGAGCGTTCCGTGCTTGAGCGCGGCGCGGTGGAGGGCCGCGTTTTCCATCGCGGGGCGGTCGCGGCGCTGGGAGACGGTGACGGCGAGGTCGACCGGCGTCTCGTCGCCCTGGTGCGGAAGGAGCTGGTTCGCCCCGACCGCGCGCAGGTGGCCGGGGACGACGCCTACCGCTTCCGGCACCTCCTGATCCGTGACGCAGCCTATGAGTCGCTGCCCAAGGCAGCCCGTGCCGATCTCCATCACCGCTTCGCCGACTGGCTCCAAGAGCACGGCCAGAGCCTCGTCGAGCTGGACGAGATCCTCGGCTACCACCTAGAGCAGGCCGTCCGCTACCAAGAGGAGCTTGGCCGCAGCGATGTGGAGCTTGCCGACAAGGCCGCGAGCAGACTTGCCACCGCTGGCCGCACCGCGGGTTGGCGTGGCGACGGGCGGGCGGCGCGGTCCTTGTTCGAGCGCGCGCTCGCGCTCAGGAAACACCTAGACATCAACCTCGTCGTCGACTTCGCGGAGTGCACTGTCGTGACCGACCTTCAGGTAGGCGTCGACGCGTTAGACGAGGCAGCCGCCGCTGCGGAGAAGGCGGGCGACGCCGCCGGGGCGGCGCTTGCTCGGGCGGCGGCGGCCAGGTTGCGGCTGGAAACGGGCGCGGCGTCGGCCGAGGAAGTGGAGAGGCTCGCCCGAGCGGCGCTGCCGCTCCTGGAAGCCACCGGAGACCACGCAGGGCTCGCCCGGGGGTGGGACATTCTCGCGTCCGCGCTCCTCCGGACCCGCAGCCGCTACGACGAAGTGGAACAGGCCGCCGAGCAGGCGCTCCTGCACGCCGGACTCGCAGGCGAGAAGCTGACATATCCCGCCGGGATCATGATCGCGCTCCGCGTGGGAAACCGCCCGATCGCCGAGGGGCTGCAGCGCCTCGACGCCCTCGCCGAGCAGTACACGCATCCCAGCGTCAACCTGCATCGCGCCATCTTCCTCGCAATGCTCGACCGGACCGCGGAGGCCCAGGCAGTCGGAGTCGCCGCCGCCGAACGGTTCCGCGAGCTGGTCGGACGCAGTCCATGGTTCTGGGAACTCGACGAGTTCGCAGGCAAGTACGCGGCCGCCGCCGAACAGCTCGGCGACTTCTGCGACTACCTGACCGAGCAAGGACGCTCGACCACGGCCGCAGGCTACGCGTTGACCCGTGCTCGCATGCTCTGTGCAGTCGGCCGCTATGACGAAGCAGAACAGCTCGCCAAGCAGGGCCACGACCTCAACGAACACGACCCCCTGTCGCAGTCGCGCTGGCGGCAGGTTGCCGCCCTCGTCGCAGCCCACCGAGGAGAGCACACCGAGGCCGAGCGACTCGCGCGAGAGGCACTCACCTACAGCCAGAAGACCGACTCGCCCCAGGTCCAGGGCGACGCCTATTACGACCTGGCCGAAGTTCTCCAGGCAGCCGGGCACCGCGAAGAAGCCGCCACCGCCTGGCACGAGGCGCTCGAGCACTACGAACGCAAAGGAATCATCCCGCTCGCCCGCCGCACACGCGAACGCCTCTCCGCCCTCCAAGAATCTCCTACTTAGTAGTAGGCGAAGCGCTCAGGGATCATTCCGGAACACTGGCGCAGCCTAGTGCGCAAAGGTCAACGTGCCTGTGCGACTACAAGGACGCGTCGGCGCATCGCGTCGATTGTCGCCCGCATCTCTTCGAGTTCTGTTCGGGTCTCTTCGGCGTCGTCTCCGGACTCGGCCGCTAGCTCTTCGACGTGCTGCAGCAGGCCGGCGGTCGTCTCGGAGATCCGTCGCTGCCAGTCGTCGGTCTCGTCATACGCAAGGACGTCAAAGCCGGACGCGCTCAGGAGTGGACGGTGATCTTCGACCTGTGACGGCCGTCCTACTGGCTGGCGATGGTAGTCCCAGGAGGTGAACACGAATCGGCCTCCATCGCGGACGATTCGTCTGAGTTCCGTCACTGCGGCGACCTTGTCGGCTGCGAATAGCAGCGCGTCGACGCTCATGATGGCGTCCAGGCCACCCGTCGGGAGACCAGTTCTCTCGAAGGAGCCCTCGCGGAAATCCGCACGCTCGCGAAGCCACATCGCATCGGCTCGCTGCCGCGCCGCGGCGAGCGCGCTGGAGGCGATATCGATACCGATTAGCCTCGCACCCGTCGCCGCCGCAACCCACAGCCCTGGGCCACCGCGGCCGCAGCCGAGATCGACGATCGTGGCGTCGGCGCCGACGCGGACGTCTGCTGCGATTCGTTCAAGCTCGCTCGTGCTGACGTAGCTATATGGGTCGACCCCGCGCGGATACTCGGCCCCGAACACGTGACGCCAGATCCGTTCGGCCACCGCAGACGGAGCACCGACATACGTCTGCTCGAATATGCCCTTCCAGTCACGCTCGCTTGCCATGCCTCAGCAATCGTGCCTGACCACACCTTCGGCATCCATCAACGCCGAGGGACTTCCGCACCGTTGGCCCAAGCGGTTTCAATCTCGGCTGGAAAGCCTCCAGGGCTGCTGACAGAGACTGCAGAGCGGGCTAGTCGGCTTCGGCCCGCGCCCGTTTCCACTCCGACGGTACCGACGTGTGCTGCAATCCAATGAGTCGCCCGTGCGGCGCGCGCCGCATCACGGTCGTCAGTAACGTGCACCGAACAGGGATGCGAGCGGCTGGGATCACAGCACTCGGCGAGCCGGTTTTGATCTTCGAGGTGGACGAGCCTGCGATGCCTGCCGCAGGCGAGGTTCTCATCGACGTCGTTGCCGCCGGCATCGGCAACTGGGACGAGCTTGTCAGGATCGGCAGCTGGCAGGTCGGCGGCCCGGCTCCGATGGCGCTCGGGACGGAGGCGGCCGGGACGGTCGCAGCGGTCGGCTCCGGTGTGGCGGAACTGCGCGAGGGCGACGAGGTGTTGACGCATCCGCTGCCGCTCCGGCGTCACGGGACGTGGGCGGGGAGGGTGCTCGCGCCGGCGGCGACGGTCGCGGCCCGCCCGCCGGAGGCGTCATGGGAGGCCGGCGGAGCCTTTCCCATTCCGGCGCTCACGGCGGCTCAGGCGCTCGACGAGGCTCTCGGGATCGAGAGCGGCGGCTGGGTCGTCGTCAACGGGGCCGGCGGAGTCACGGGTGGTCTGCTCGTTCAGCTCGCCGCGGCTCGGGGCGCCCGCGTGATCGCGACCGCGAGCGCGAAGAAGGCCGAGCGCATCCGCGGCTACGGCGCGTCGGAGGTGCTCGACTATCACGGCGACTGGCCTGCGCTCGTCCGCGAGATCACCGGCGGCGGCGCGCCCAAGGCCGTCAACGCTGCCCCCGGGCAGGCGGCCACCACGTTGCAGGCGGTTGCCGACGGCGGCCGCCTCGCCACTATCACCGGCGACCCGCCGCGGCAGCAACGGGGCGTCGCCGTCGCCGACGTGTACGTCCGGCCCGACGGTCGACAGCTTTCGGCCCTCGCGCAGTTGCTGGCCGACGGCACCCTCAGCGTGCCGATCGCGTCCGTCCGTCCGCTCGAACAGGCGGCACAAGCGCTGCACGAGGCAGTCGCAGGAGCGGACGGCGCGATCGTCCTGTCACTCCGAACCCAGCCTGGCCGACAGACGGAGCGCGAGTCATCGTCTCGGGCACGTTGATCTGTGGTGGAGGGGCTACTACGCATCTACAAAGCTGGCTGCAGCCAGGGTCGTCGTAGGCGGTTACGGTTTCTGTTTCCTTGCTGTCACCGGCATCGTGGTATCTCTTCGAGGTACCCGCCGAGCATCATGTGCTGCCGCCGACCGACCGTTCTCTGCGCCGCCATCGTGTCCGTCGCGTCCGCGCTGCTCGCGGCCGGGTGCGGCGGCTCGACCGCTCCGTCGGTCGCGAACATCGCGACGACGAGCACAGCGGCCAGGGCGGCGGGCAGCAGCACCGGCAGCGGCAGCTCCACGAGCACGACGTCGAAGGACAGCGCGACCGGGCTGCTGGTCGAGTGGGCGGCCTGCATGCGCACGCACGGCGATCCCGATCAGGCTGACCCGTCCGTCGACAACCACTGGGGGATCAACGTCACCATCCCACTCGGAGCCCCGCAGGCGCTGTCCGATGAAGTCCACGGAGGCACCGCTCCCTGCAACCAGTACCTGGCTGCGGCCAGCACCGCCTTGCGAGCCGCCCACCCGGCCGCGCCCTCGCCCTCCAACAACGCCTCCGGCGTGAAGTACGCAGCGTGCATGCGCGCCAACGGGGTCCCGAACTACCCAGACCCCACCGGGAACAGAACCGATCTGAACGGGATCGACATGAACAGCCCGTTCTTCACGAGGGCCAACAAGCTGTGCGGCGAGAAGATCGGCGCACCAGCCTGGTGGATCAACGGTTGGGGCCCACCCGGAAACATCTCCGTCACGAACATCCCCCCAGGTGGTCCTCGGCCGAATCGCCCGAATCGCCCGCGCACCAACAACGGCGGTACGACCACGCCGAGCACGGCCCCCACTGGCTGAGCCCTCGAGCGGACGACGAGCGACTACCGCGTCTGCCCGGCGCCCCGGATAATCACCGCATGAGGGGTGAAGGCGACGCCGCTGGATCGACTCTTCATCTGGAGAAGGTGCTACACGCGTCCAGAGAGCACGTCTTCGCGGCATGCGTTGAGCCGCAGAGGCTTGCGGAATGGTGGGGGCCGAAGGGCTTCACCATTCTCGGCATCGAGATCCACCCTCGCGAGGGCGGAACGTACCGCATCACGATGCAGCCGCCGGATGGAGCGGCGTTCAATCTGAGGGGGGAGTTCTGCGAGGTCGAACCAGCGCGACGTCTCGTCTATACCTTCGCCTGGGAAGAGCCCGATCCCGACGATCGGGAGACAGTCGTGACGCTCTCGTTCCTGGACGATGGGGACGGGACGAGGCTGGTGCTCGACCAGGGGCCGTTCGCGACGGAGGCTCGGCACACGCTGCACGAGACCGGCTGGACGGAGACTCTGGAGCGGCTCGAACAGTTTCTGGCGTGATCCGCACTCGAGACACATTGCCGAACGCACCAAAGGCCAGCGCTCGCCTGCTCTCAGCCAACTCTCGCCCTGAGGGCTTCAGATCGGCCAGTCGACCCGTCTGCAACCCTCGCTGCAATCGTCTGGGAATTCCCCGAATGCTG
>CAZXZX010000029.1:0-15623 GCA_964645445.1 uncultured Gaiellales bacterium | reverse complement strand
GACGGCTGAGGCGCCTCCGGTCGAGCCTCCGCTCGTCGAGCTCCTCCCGATCGGCGAGATCGTCTCACTCGTGGCCGACCCCACGAGCGACGAACCCGGAGAGGTCACGGCGCTGCGCGACGAGCTCGAGGCCGCGCTCGCTCGCGAGCGTTCACTGCGCGAGGCGCTCGAGCACCAAGTCGAGGCGTACGAGCGCGAGCTTCTCTCCGCACGCGATCTCGTCGTCCGCGAGGCAGAGGTCGAGCAGGTGGCGGCGCGCGCGGAGGCAGCGCGCGCGGAGCTCGAGGAGCAGCAAGTCGTGCTGAAGATCCAGCGCGAGCAGGTGGAGAGCGAGCGCATCGAGCTCGCACGCCTCCGCGCTGAGGTCGTTTCGGAGGAAGCCCGCGTCAGCGAGCTCGCCACACACGTCGACTCCCGCGCGGTCGCGCTGGAATCCGTCCACCAGGAGCGCGCGCAAGCCGGGGCGCACGTCGCACAGCAGCTTGCCGGGCTCGCGGAGCGCGAGCGCGAACTCAAGCGCGAGCGCGCCGCGCTCGAGTCGGTTCGGCAGGAACAGGAAGCGGCGTTTGTCGCACGCGAGGAGAGCGTGCGAGGCCTCGACGCGGCAGCACGACAACGCGAGCGCACGGTCGCCGAGCGTGAGGTCGGGATCCGCGCCGCCGCCGCCGAGCTCGAGCAGCAGCGGAAGCGCCTGCAGGAACGGGGGGACGAGATCGCGGAGCGCGAATCGACGCTGGAGCGGCGCGTCGAAGCCCGCGAGAAAATGCTCGCGAACGGCGAGGCGGCGCTCGCCGCTCGCGAGTCTCGTGTGCGGGAGGAGGGGGAGCGGATCGAGCGCGAGCGCAACGGCCAAGGACAGGTGTCGCAGGAGGCATTCGCGCTACTCGCGGAGCTCGAACAGCGCGAGCAGCGCGTCCAGGCGAGGGAGCAGCGAGTGCTGGAGAGCGAGGACAGGCTCGCGGAGCGCACCGGACAGCTCGCGCAGTCGGACGAGGAGCTCCGCATTCGCGAGGCACGGCTCGTCGCCGACGTCGAGCTGCGCGAGGACCGGCTCGACCAGCGCGAGCGCGATGTCACCGAGCGCGAGGAGCTGATCGGCTTCCGTGAGCGCGACCTCACCGCGTACGTCGGCGAGCTCCAGGGGAGCATCAACGACAGGAACGTCGCGTGAGCGCTACGGTCGACGCTCTCGTCGCGGTGTTGTTCGTCGTCGTGCTCGCAGTGGTGTCCGTCGTCGACGTGCGCCGACGGATCATCCCGAACCGGATCGTGCTTCCGGCGGCGGCGATCATCCTCGCCGCGCGGACCATCGTCCACCCGTCGGTCGTGTGGCTCGTCGCGGGCGCGGGTGCCGCGGGCTTTCTGCTCGCCGCCGCCATCGTGCGGCCCGGAGGCATGGGAATGGGGGATGTGAAGCTTGCGCTTCTTCTCGGTGTCGCGGTCGGCCGCACCGTGCCGCTCGCGCTCGTCGTCGCGCTGGCGGCAGCGGCCGTCCCGAGCATTGCGCTCCTCGTTCGACACGGTGCGCGGGGACGAACCATCGGGATTCCGTTTGCTCCGTTCCTCGCTCTCGGCGGCGTGGTGGCGCTGATCGCGGGTGCACCGCTCGGCTAAACGAGCAGTCGGAATTTCCCCAAGAAGGGTGATTTCCAGCACCTGGCGTTACATCGCACAATTCAACTCCGCAGACCGGGGGGACGAGGGAAACAGTGGCCGCAGTGGGGGAGGCAGGTCGCACGGGCGAATCGGTCGCACACGCGACCCATGAGCTCTATCGCCAGTACGGCAAACAGATCTACGCGTACTGCCTGCACCAGCTTCGCTCGCGCGAAGAGGCGGAGGACGCCGTCCAGACGACGTTCCTCAACGCGTTCCGCGGACTGCAGCGCGGGACGACGACACGGTTCGAGCAGGCGTGGCTGTACAAGATCGCGCAGAACGTCTGCATCGCGCGTCGAACGTCGTCGGGCCGCCGGCTGAAGCTCGAGAGCCTGGACGACTTCGAGATCCTGCAGGAGGTCGTCCCGTCCGGCGCCAGCGCGGGCGACGGCGACACGCTCGAGTTGATGGGGCTCGACACCGCGCTCGACTCGATGCCGGAGAACCAGCGCCGAGCGATCCTCATGCGCGAGTGGCACGGCCTCTCCTACCGTGAGATCTCGGCCGAGCTCGGCCTGTCGCAAGGGGCAGTCGAGATGCTCATCTTCCGCGCGCGGCGCACGCTCGCGCTGGCGCTCGAGGAGCCGGAGGCCGCCGACAAGCGACGCGCGGGCAAGGCGAAGACCGGCTACAGCTTCGCCTCTCTGATCGCGGCGACGAAAGCGCTCATGGCCACCGGCGCACCGTTGAAGATGGCGGCGGTCGCGGTCAGCGCTGCCGTCGTGGGAACCAACGCGGTCCACTCGGTCGCCCGCCAGGGCGTGCACCATGCCCATGCGCGCAGGGTGACCATGCTGAGGACCTCCCGAAGCGCCGCGGCGACCCTCGGCACCGTTCGAAGGACGTCGGTCGTCGTTTCGCCCTCGCGGCCTCGGACGAGCACCCATGCGGCGATCGGGGCAGCGGCAGCACCGCCGGAGTTTTCGGAGGCGACGACCGGGAGCAAGGCGGTGGTCGTCGAAAGCATCTCCGCGCCGGCCACGGCCGACGCGGCCGCACCGACGGATCCGCCGTCGACCGTGACACGGTTCGTCGCGGTGGAGGCACCGCCGGCGCAGGTGGCTCCAGTGGCCCCCGGGGGAGGATCCGACGCGTCTTCGGGCACGCAGAGCGCACCTTCAGAGGGTGGGCGCCTCCATGACCCGGGTACCGACCCGACGAGCGCGAAGGGGAACGGCCGGCATGGCCACCAGAGCGAAAACGACCCGGCGGGAACGCCGACGGACCCGACCGTCACGACCACGACGACCGCCTCCACGGCCGGCGACGCCTCGGCCTCGACCGATCCAGGCCCTTCGGGATCGCCCGAGACGGAAACGATGACGAGCTCCGGCAGCGACGGCTCCGGCGTGGCCGGCACCGCTGCTCCTCCCGACTCGACGAACGGACGGGGAAGCAACGGAGACGGAGGGGGCGGCAACGGCTACCACCATCCTCACCCTGGCAGCGGCGGCTAGTTGTCGAAGACGCAGGCCGAGCAGCCCGAGACGAGCGCAGCCAGTGGATCGTCGACGCCGCGCAACTGCGGGTGCGAGCCGCGCACCGCGACCGACGGCCATTCGTCGATGCCGAGGGAGCCGGCGCCTTCGTCGGAGCCGATCGCGAGGAGTGCATCGACCGTGAACACGTCCCGCCTCCCTGACTGCCGACGGGCGATTCCGTCGAGCTCGCGGAGCTCCTCCAGCGGGTCGATGCGCACATTCGAGTCCGATCCGATGCAGAGGCCGATGCCGCGATGGAGCAGCCGCTCGACCGGAAGGAAGCCGTCCCCGAGATTGGCCTCGGTCGTCGGGCACGCGCACACGCGCGCGCCGGCTTCGCCGAGGAGGTCGAGCTCGCGCCCGTCCGCGTGCGTCGCATGGACGACGGTCGTGTGCGCCCCGAGGCAGCCGCAGTCGGCCAGCAGCTCGATCGGCCGGACGCCGTGCTCGGTCAGACACTCCTCGATCTCCTGGGGCTGCTCGTCCGCGTGGACGTGCAGCGGCAGACGCTCGCCGGCCGCATACCGGCCCAGCTCGACGAGCCACTCGCGCGGGCACGCACGCACGGAGTGGGGAGCGACACCGACGCGAATGCCCTCGGACCGGAGCTGCTCGAGCTGTTTCAGGTATTCCGCGACTGAGGCCTGGCGGAAGCGCTCGATGCCCCCTCGCGCGTAGGCGACGTACAGCACCACGAGCGCGATGCCCGCTTCGCCGGCGGCCTCGACCGCCGCACGCGCCTCGTTCAGGCCGAGGTAGTGGAACTCGCCCACCGCCGTGTACCCGGAGGCCCGCATCTCGTCGAAGACGCCGCGGTAGTCGGTCCGGACGCCCGCGGCCAGGTCGAGCATCGCCTCGCGCCACGCCCAGAAGTGGCCGCCCTCGACCCGTCCGCGCAGCTCCCGCTGGAACGCGTGGCTGTGGGCATCGACGAAGCCGGGGATCTGGAAATCGTCCGTCACGCGCGAGACAATACGGGGCAGTGCGTCGCCTCCTCGCGGGGGGGCTCGTAATCGCATATCTCGCCGCTCCCGGTCTCGCCCGGGCCGGGACGGTGGCAATTTTCTACTACCCCTGGTACGGGACGCCGCTGCATGACGGCGGCTGGGAGCACTGGAGCCAGAACGGGCACCTGCCGCCGGCCGACGTCTACTCGCGGTACTTCCCGGCGAGCGGCCCGTACTCGAGCGCCGACCCGAGCGTGGTCAGCAGGCAGATGGCCGAGATCGCCGGCGCCGGCGTGAACGAAGTCGTCGTCTCGTGGTGGGGGAGAGGGTCGGTCGAGGACACACGGCTGCCGCTCGTGCTCGCGGCGGTGAAGAAGAACCACATGCTCGCCGCCATCCACCTCGAGCCGTACTTGGGCCGGTCGCCCGCAACGGTGGCGCAGGACCTGACGTACCTCGCGTCACTCGGCGTTCGCGACGTCTACGTGTACCACCCGCTCGACTTCGCCGCCGCAGACTGGGTACCGGTGACGGCGCAGAAACCGGCATCGATGCGGCTGTTCGCCGGGACCGAACTGGTCGGCTTCGCCGCCGCCGCGGGGTTCAATGGCTTCTATACGTACGACTTCGTCGACTACGGCGGCGCCAAGTTCGTCCGCCTGTGCGCGCAGGCGCATGCGCACGGGCTCCTGTGCGAGCCCAGCGTCGGGCCGGGGTACAACGGCGTGCGCGCCGGCGAGCTCTCGATCTCCCGCTCGCGCCGCGACGGTGCCACGTACGACAACCTCTGGAAGGCCGCGATCGCAGCGCATCCGGACGGTGTCACGATCACGAGCTTCAACGAGTGGGGGGAAGGGACACAGATCGAGCCGGCCGCCGTGAAGCACGGCTACCTCTCCTACGACGGCTCGTGGGGCCTGCACGGCGTTGCGGCCCAGATGGCCTATCTCACGCGGACCGCGTACTGGGCGACCCGCTTCCATTCGCTCAAGTGAGGACGCGCTAGCTCGCCGTACACTCTTCGGGGATGGCGACGCCCGCGATCCCCGCTCCGCTCGCGCAGCTCCCGAACGCGTTGACTCTGGCGCGGCTCGCGGTCATCCCGGTCTTCGTCGTCCTGATGGTGCGGGCGGGCGACGCACCCAGCTGGCCGGCGGGGATCCTCTTCGGAGCGGCGGGCGCGACCGACCAGATCGACGGATTCCTCGCACGGCGGTGGCATGTCGAGTCCCGCTTCGGGAAGATCGCCGACCCACTCGCCGACCGGCTGATGATCGACGCGGCGGTCATCCTGCTCGTCGCCTACGGCCGACTGCCGTGGGCGGGCCTCGCCGTCATCGTCGCGCGGGACCTGCTCTTGCTCGCCGGTTGGCGGCTGCTCGCACCGCGTGGCATCGACGTCGACGTGAACGTCGTCGGAAAGGGAGCCACGTGGCTCCTGTACGCCGCGATCGGGTTCCGCATCGTGACGCACGACTCGACCACGTGGCCCCTCTGGCTGTTCTGGATCGGTCTCGGCTTCGCCGTCCTCGCCGCCCTGTTGTATCTGCGCGAAGCCAGGAAGGCGCTCCGGCGATGAAGGCCGTCGTCATGGCGGGCGGCGAGGGAACGCGCCTTCGTCCGCTCACGTCGAATCAGCCGAAGCCGCTCGTGCCGATCGTCGGCAAGCCGTGCATGGAGCACATCGTCGACCTGCTCAAGCGCCACGGGCTCGAGGACGTGATCGTCACCGTCGCGTTCCTGCCGCAGGCGATCCGGAGTTACTTCGGCACCGGAGAGTCGCTCGGCATCGACCTCGCATACTCGGTGGAGGAGTCGCCCGCCGGGACTGCCGGATCCGTGCGTCTCGCTGCCGGTCGTCTCGACGACACGTTCCTCGTCATCTCCGGCGACGCATTGTGCGACGTCGACCTCGGCCGTCTGATCGACTTCCATCGCGAGAAGCAGGCGTCGGTGACGATCGGGTTGAAATCGGTCGACAACCCGCTCGAGTTCGGCATCGTCGTCACGGACGAGGACTCCCGCGTCGAGCGCTTCCTCGAAAAGCCGTCGTGGGGCCAGGTCTTCTCCGACACGATCAACACCGGCATCTACGTGCTCGAGCCGGAAGTGCTCAAGCACATCCCGTCCGATCGACCGTTCGACTTCTCGAAGGAGCTCTTCCCGCTGCTGCTCGAGATGGGACGGCCGATCTACGGTTGCGTCCTCGACGGCTACTGGCAGGACATCGGCAACCTCGAGCAGTACCGCCAGGCGAACTTCGATGCTCTCGACGAGAGAGTGCGGCTCGAGATCGGCGGCATCCGTCTGCGCGGGAACGTGTGGCTCGGCGAGGGCGTCGACGTGCACGACCTCGACGCGATCGAGGGACCTGCTTTCCTCGGCAACTACTGCCGGGTCGCGCCTGAGGCGACCGTCGGCCCGTACTCCGTGCTCGGGACGAGCGTGACGCTGCGCGAGCGCGCGCGCACGACCCGGACGATCGTCGACGCGTCGACCTACATCGGTCGGAGCGCCGTCGTCGAGGGGGCGATCATCGGGCGCTCGTGCGACTTGCGGGCGCACGTCCGCGTACACGAGGGAGTCGCCATCGGCGACGAGGTGACGATCGGCGCCGAGAGCGTGATCATGCCCGGCGTCCGGATCTACCCGTACAAGGAGGTCGAAACCGGCGCGCACCTGTTCGAGAGCCTCATCTGGGAGTCGCGCGGTACGGCGCGGATCTTCGGCAAGGACGGCGTCTCCGGTCTCGTCAACGTCGACCTGACGCCGGACGTGGCCGTGCGGCTTGCAGCGGCGCTCGGGACGGCGCTGAAGCGCGGCGCCCGCGTCGTCGCCTCCCGCGAGGGAACGCCGGCGTGCCGGATGATCAAGCGCGCGATGATCTCCGGGCTGTCGTCGACGGGCGTCGACGTCGCCGACCTGCGCGTCATCCCGGCCGCCGTCGCGCGCCATCTCGTGAAGTCCGAGGGATACGACGCAGGGGTGCACGTCGGCGTCAGCCCCAGCGACCCCGAGGCGATCCGCATCCAGTTCTTCGAGCCTCCCGGCATAGAGATGAGCGCCGCGACGCAGAAAGAGGTGGAGAAGCACTTCACGCGCGGTGAGATCAGGCGCGTCGCTTCGACGGACGTGGGACGGATCTCGTATCCCGCGCGCGCGCGGGAGACGTACGCGAGCGACCTCCTCTCGACGCTCGACGTGGAGGCGATCCGGGCGCGCGGATTCCGGATCGTCGTCGACTACGGCTTCTCGGCCGCGTCGTACGTCCTGCCGCTCGTGCTCGACCCGCTCGGGGTCGAGATCGTCGCCGCGCATGCGTTCCCGACCGACGGCAACAGCGAGAGCGCGCTGGCGGCGTCGATGGGCCAGGCGAAGCGCCTCGTCACCGCGATCGGCGCCGATCTCGGCGCCGTGTTCGACCGGCCCGGCGAGCGCCTCTACCTCACCGACGAGCAAGCGCACGAGATCCCCGTCGAGCAGGCGCTGCTCCTGTACCTGCGCCTGCTCGGGTCGAACGGAAGGACAGGGCGGCTCGCGTTTCCGGTGACGGTCACGAGCCAGGTCGACCGGCTCGTCGAGGGATCGGGCCTCGAGATCGTGCGCACGGCCGCATCGCTCCAGGAGCTGACGCGCACGGCGGCGGACGAGGGCGTCGTCTTCGGCGGCGCCGTCGGCGGCGGCTACGTCTTCCCCGAGTTCCTTCCCGGCTACGACGCCGTCGCGAGCCTCGCGAAGCTGCTGGAGCTGCTCGCCCCGGTGAACCGGCCGATCTCCGAGATCGTCGCGGAGCTGCCGCGGTCGACGCTCGTCCACCGCGAGCTCGCCTGCCCGTGGTCGCTCAAGGGCCTCGTCATGCGGGTACTGAACGAGCGCCTCGCGGGACGCCACCTCGACTTGACGGACGGCATCAAGGCGTTCGACGAGCGCGGCTGGGCACAGGTGCTCCCCGATCCGGACGAGCCGCTCCTCCACCTGTACGCGGAGGGGGAGACGGTGGAGGCGTCCGAGGAGCTCATCGACGAGCTCCGCCGGATGGTCGACGAGATCGCGCAGGGAGAAGCCGCGGCTGCGCGAACTTGACCGGAAGGCCTAAAAAGAGGTGGTGCGGCATTGCCGCGCCAACGCTAAAGTTCGACTTTACCCTGCGAGCGAAAGGCCCTTGTGGAACTCCTGCCTGACCTTGCTTCGCTCTCCGATGCCGATCTCAAGAAGCTGATCCGGCAGCTCCAGGAGGAGGAGCGCGAGATCTCGTACCAGCGCCGGCTCCTGCACGGGAAGATCGACATCCTGCGCGCCGAGTACCAGGCGAGGCTCAAGGCGGCAGGCCCGGAGACGATCCTCAGCCAGGTCGACGTCGAGTCCCTGACCGAGATCCTCGCCGGCAAGGCCACTCCGCAGGGCGACTGATGCGCTGTGCGCCCGAGTGCGGGCGTCTCCCCGCCGCTGCCCCGGCGCCGCGACAGAGATACGTCCCGTGAGTCACATCTATTGCCCTGAGTGCGGCTTCCAGAACCAGGAGGCCGCGAACTACTGCTCCAAGTGCGGGGCGCTGCTGCATGCGCCCGAGCCGGCCGAGCAGACGCAGACCTTCAGCCCGGAGGAGGTGGGAGAGCTCGACGAGCTCGCCGACCTCAGCGTCGAGGGGCCGGCGCTCGTCGTCCGCTCCGGCGGCGGCCGCGCGGGGGAGACCTTCATCCCACAGGGGGAGCGGACGACCATCGGCCGTTCGCCCGATTGTCCCGTGTTTCTCGACGACGTCACCGTCTCGCGGCGCCACGCGGTGCTCGTCGAGCGCGACGGCCGCTGGTTCGTCGAGGACCAGGGGAGCCTGAACGGGACATTCGTGAACCGCCACCGCGTCGAGTCGTCGGAGCTGTCTGACGGCGACGAGCTGCAGATCGGCAAGTACCGGCTGACCTTCCTGGCCCGCTGATGGTCATGACGGCGCGCAGGCAGCGGCTGACGATCGGCGCCGTATGCGAAGCGCTGAAGGCCGAGTTTCCCGACGTCTCGATTTCGAAGATCCGCTACCTGGAGGGCGAGGGCCTGCTCACGCCGCAACGGACGGAAGGCGGCTATCGCCTCTTCAGCGACGAGGACCTCGAGCGGCTGCGGACGATCCTGCGCCTCCAGCGCGACGAGTTCCTGCCGCTCCGCGTCATTCGCGAGGAGCTCGCGGCGGGCGCGGCGAAGGAGCGCCGCCGCCGTGCGACCGCGGCGCTCGGCAAGAATGAAAACGAGGAGCTCGACGTCGACGAGCTGTGCGAGCGGGCGGGCGTCGAGCGGGCACGCGTCCGCGAGCTGGAGCAGTTCGGGCTCATCGAGCCGCCGTACTCGGACGTGGACGTCGAGGTGGCGGAGGTGTGCGAGCGGCTCGCCCGCTACGGCATCGCGCCGCGGCACCTCCGCGCCTTCCGGACGGCCGCGGACCGCGAGGCCGGGCTCCTCGAGGCTCTCGTCCTCCCGGCGCTGCGGTCGCGAAACCCGGAGCGCCGCCGCGCCGGCCTCGACGACCTACGCGCGCTGACCGAGGCCGCGCAGGAGCTCTCCCAGCTGCTCCTCGGGCGCTCGGTCAGGAAGCTCGCCGGATGACGACGCAGATCGATCTCAAGTCCAAGATCCGCGAGGTGCCCGACTTCCCGGAGCCCGGCGTCGGGTTCAAGGACATCGCGCCGCTGCTCGGCGACCCGGTCGCGCTGCGGCAGGCGGTGCACGAGCTCGCGGACTGGACGGCGGAGCGGAAGCCCGACCTCGTCCTCGGCGCGGAGGCGCGCGGCTTCTGGCTCGGGGCCGCCATCGCCTGCAAGGTCGGATGCGGATTCGTCCCCGCGCGGCGGCCCGGCAAGTTGCCGCCCGAGACCGTCTCCGCACGCTACGCGCTCGAATACGGCGAGAACGCGCTCGAGGTGAACGCGGACGCGATCTCGGCGGGCACCCGAGTGGTCATCCACGACGACGTGCTCGCGACGGGCGGGACGGTGAAGGCGATCGCGGGCCTCGTCGAGCAGCTCGGCGGCCATGTCGTCGGTGTGAACTTCGTCATCGAGCTGACCTTCCTCGGCGGGCGGGACAAGCTGCAGGACTACGACCTGTACGCGCTCATCTCGTACTAGCGACTCAACCTTTCCGTCCGTCCGGACGTTTACAAGGTGGATATGTACGACCCGCTGACGAGCCGGTACACGTTCTCGTGCCCGCAGCGCGGCCAGGCCCGGGTGGCCCTGTCCGCCTTCAGAACGCTCGAGCGCCTCGAAGGCACCGCGCACCCGGTCGTCTATCGCATCCGCTTCGCCTGCACCTGTGGGGACGAGCACGACGGGCTCGTCAGCCACGATGAGCTCGACTGGGCGCCGCTCGGCCTCGAGGGCGGCGTCTTCCTCAACCTGATGACGTCCCGGGTGGAGCCGCTCGCGGACGAGCTCGGCGATGTCGCCGCGGCGCGCATCAGGGCGGGACAGTGGCCGTGGAGCTTCTTCTGTTACCCCGAGGAGCGCCCACGGCCGGTGTTTCCCTCCGCGTTCTTCCTGCTCGCGCCCGGGGACGGGCGTCTCGGGCTCGCCGTCCATTGCCCGGATTGCGGCCGCACGTCCGTGAACCTCGTCAGCCACGAGCACGTCGACGTGCCGTTCCACAACGACCGCGAGGTCGGGGTGCTCGAACATGTGTTCGTCGGCGACCTCGAGACGACGGTGGAGGAGTTCCGGGCGGAGCTCTGGTCGGCCTCGTTCGACGCCCGGCGGCTCGGCATGTCGTAACCGCACCAGCGCCGTCTGCGTTCTTCCTGCAACACGCGGAACGAGGTGATCAGATGCGACGGTACGGACTCTACGACGCGACGCGCGGCCTGACGATGGTCGCCGCCGCGGGTGGGGCCGGCGTGCTGCTGTGGGCGGCCACGCTCGTCGGCCAGCAGACCGACAAGCGGTTCTGGGCGGAGATGGCGATCGTGGCGGGGGCCGGGCTCGTCATCGCGCTCTCGCAGGTGATCGGCGGCTGGACGAAGGGGCTGCGCCTGCGCGTCTCTCCGAGCACGTTCCTGCTCGCCTTCCTGCCGATGCTCATCGTCGTCGGGTGGATCATGATGGCGAGCCAGCCGGGCCACGGCTGGTACGAGGGGACGTTCGTCTCGTGGAGCCGGCACGCCGGCATCCTCGGGCTCGTCCACGACCTCGCCCTCTGGCACGGTGTGCTCGCGTTCGGCTTCGGGCTCGTGCTCGGGCTCTCGTTCGACACGGTCCCGGCGCTCGAGCCGGTCATGGCACCGGCTGCGGCCGCGGCGCCCGTCTTGACGAGGCCGGCGCCGGCGTGGTCGGCGACCGCCAGCGAACCGGTCACGGCGGAGCGGCGCGAGGTCGGCATGGTGGGCTCGGGCCGCCCGCGCGAGGTAGTCGTGGGCCCGCGGCGCCGCCGCAGGGGCTCTCGCGCGCCGAGCGCGATGGACTGAGTGGGGAGGGGCTGCCGCCCGTGCGGCAGCCCCAATCCCTGCCGTCAGGGATCGCGGCGCCGGTCCCGGCCGACCGATAGGAATGGCGGATGGACTCCGCAGGCCGCCCGTCGCAGAGAGAGTTGGGGCTCGATCGGCTCGTCGCTCACCTGGCCGTCTTCGATCCGGGCCGCGAGCGAGCCCGAGACCGGCTCGAGGACTCGATCGGATCGGATCTCGCGACCCTGCTCGTCGCCGCCCTCAGCCATCGGAGCGCCGGCGTCCCTTTGGCCCGTCCGCTCGCGGCTGCGGCCGCCTAGCCTTCGAGGACTAGGCGC
The DNA here is from genome assembly GCA_964645445.1 of uncultured Gaiellales bacterium. Lineage (GTDB taxonomy): Bacteria > Actinomycetota > Thermoleophilia > Gaiellales > Gaiellaceae > Palsa-739. Next base: position 3,772 of record CAZXZX010000029.1, on the reverse strand, counting down.
TGGCGCCGCGGGTGCGGACGAGGAGCCAGATCGCGAGCGCGGAGACCATCGCGATGACGATCGCGAACGCACCCGACGAGCCGACGGCGATCAACCCGAAATAGATGTAGGTGCCGAGGGCGAGCGCCCACAGGAGGGCCGTGATCTCCGGATCGATGCTCGGCAGGTGGAAGTGCATCCGGCGTGATCCTAGATAAACGGGACCAAAAAGATTCGCCGAGCTCGCCGCGGTTTCGTCCACGGAGCCGCTCGACTTTCCGCCTCGGCCCTTGCGGGCTTCCTCGTACGGCCTATCGGCTCTGCTTCGACCTACTCCCGCGCCGCGCTCGGCGCAATTGCCAATTTAGGGGGTGGGCCAGGCCGCTGCAAGAGCTGCCAGATCGAAAAGATTCGCATTTTGCGAATTTTGAATAATCAACATTTCCACAGCGGACTGTGCAGTCTGTGGAGAACTCTCCCGGCGGGGGATGACGGGTGCCTATCAGAGGCCCTCTCCCAACTTGACATAACGTCCGTTCTCGTGCAGTGAGATCGGGCCGGGAAGCGAAGCGCCTCGACCGACACCGACACACCCGCGAGCTTCGAGGTGGCGGTCGTACCACCTCCGGGCACCGCTGTGCGCCAACGTCGGTCACGACGCGAATCAGGTCGTACTCGGAAGCCCGGCCGATCGGATCCGCCTGCGCGCGACCCGTGCGCGATGAGTCCGGTCGTGCTCGGGTCGCACGCGATCTCCCGGAGGAGCTCCTCCACCGGTCGATCGTAGGGCGAAGCCCTTGATCTGGAGACGCCTCGCGTGTTTTGGTCCCCCTGCGTCGCGGAACGCTTCCTTCACCAAACCGATCGGGGGGACGTTGACGGTCGAGATCGAGATCATCCTCAAGAGCGAGGATCTGCTCGTGCTCCTGGAAGCTGCGGAGTCGAACGGCCAGCTCCGGCAGTCGGAGCTACAGGACGTGCTCGAGCCGCTCGAGCTCGACCCGCTCGAGGTCGACGCCGTCTACATCGAGCTCGACCGGCGAGGCATCGAGCTCGTCGACGAGCCGAAGGAAGAGCAGCCGCCTCCCCCACCTCCGGTCACGCCGACGGTGGAGACGACCACGGACGCGCTGCAGCTCTTCCTTCGCGAGGCCGGCAAGCACGCGCTGCTCACCGCCGCGCAGGAGGTCGAGCTCGCGAAGAAGATCGAGCGCGGTGACATGAGCGCGAAGTCGCGGATGATCCAGTCGAACCTGCGGCTCGTCGTCTCGATCGCGAAGAACTACCGGAACCAGGGGCTGCCGTTCCTCGACCTCATCCAGGAGGGGACGCTCGGGCTCATCCGCGCGGTCGAGAAGTTCGACTGGCGCCGCGGGTACAAGTTCTCCACGTATGCCACCTGGTGGATCCGCCAGGCGGTCGCCCGAGCGCTCGCCGACAAGGCGCGGACGATTCGCATGCCCGTGCACATCGTCGAGCGCATGCAGAAGATGAACCGTGCCGAGCGCACGCTGTGGATGGAGCTCGGCCGCGAGCCGACGCTCGAGGAGATCGCCGACGAGGCGTCGCTCCCCGTCGAGCAGGCGCGCGAGGTGCGCGCGGCCGCCCGCGCGTCGGCGAGCCTCGACCAGCCCGTCGGCGAGCAGGAGGATGCAGTGTTCGGCGACTTCGTCGCAGGCGACGACCCGCTGCCCGAGGATCATGTCGAGGTGTCGCTACGCAGCCAGGCGCTGACACTCGCGCTGAACTCGCTGCCCGACCGCGAGCGTCAGGTGCTCGTCCTGCGCTACGGCCTCGTCGACGAGGAGCCGAAGACGCTGGAAGAGATCGGAAAGCGTCTTGGCCTCACCCGCGAGCGCGTTCGGCAGATCGAGCTCGAGTCGCTGCGTCGTCTTGCCAACCTGCGCGAGATGCAACTCGTCGCGTCGAGCTAGAGGCGCACTCCGGCCATCGCTACTGCCACGCTCGACCCCCCGCGCGAGCGGGAAGGCGTAGGCGCGCTCGAGTCGGCGCGCCTCTTCTCGCTCAGCTTCCTGATGCTCTTCGTCGAACTGGCGCTCATCCGCTGGACCGCGGCCAACGACATCCACCTCGCGTATCTGACGAACTTCGTCTTGCTCGCGAGTTTCCTCGGCATCGGTATCGGATTCCTCCGCTCGAGCCGCGGCCCGGACCTGCTGCCCTGGGCGCCTGTCGCCCTCGCTGCGCTCGTCGGCTTCGTCCTGCTCTTCCCGGTCTACGTTCGGCTCGACGACGGATCGACGTACGGAGCGTTCGGCTGGCCGGCGCTCCCGCGGTGGGTTGGTCTCGCCGCGATCTTCGTTCTGACGGTCTCGGTGATGGCTGCGATCGGGCACGGCGTCGCGCGAGTCTTCGTTCGCTTCCCGCCGCTCGATGCCTACCGCTTCGACATCCTCGGCTCGATCGCGGGGATCGTCGTCTTCTCGGCGCTCTCGTTCCTCGAGGCGCCACCCATCGCGTGGGGGGCGATCGCGTCGACCCTCCTGCTCGTGCTCGTCGGCCGTCGAGCCCAGACACTTGCACTGCTCGTGGTCGTTGCGTTGCTCGCAGTCGAATCGTCTCACGGCAACGATCACTGGTCGCCGTACTACAAGGTGACGGCGGTCTACGACAAGGCTCCCCACCGAGTCGGCGGCGCTCTGACGAGGGACACCCTCACCATCAGCGCGAACAACATCCCGCACCAGACCGCGTATCCGCTGGAGACGCTCGCGAAGATCGAGCGCTTCTACTTCTTCCCGTATCGGCATGTCACCAAGCCGCTCGGCGACGTGCTGGTCGTGGGCGCCGGTAACGGCAACGACGTCGCGGTCGCACTCTCCGAGGGCGCGAGACACGTCGACGCCGTCGAGATCGATCCCGAGATCCAGGCTCTCGGGCAGAAGTTCCATCCGAGCCGGCCGTATCAAGACCCGCGCGTGAGCGTCCACATCGACGACGGCCGCGCCTTCATCGAGCAGACGAAGCACCACTACGACCTCATCCTGTTCGCGCTACCGGACTCGCTCACGCTGCTCGCGGGCCAGGGCGCACTGCGGCTCGAGAACTACCTCTTCACGAAGGAGTCGATGGAGACGGTCAAGCGACACCTGAATCCGGGCGGAACGTTCGCGATGTACAACTACTACGAGCCGTTCCTCCTCGATCGATACGCGGGAACCCTCGACGACGTCTTCGGGCATGTGCCGTGCGTAGAGCTCGGGGACTCGCTTGCAAGCCGACGACAGGCGGTGCTCACAGCCGGCGCGGGCGCCGCTGTCGACTGCAAGACGCCGTGGCAGCCGGTCAAGGTCTCCGAACCGACCGACGATTATCCGTTCCCGTACCTGCAGCACCGGTCGATTCCGCCGTTCTACTGGCACGCGCTCCTCCTAATGCTCGGCGCCTCCGTGCTCCTCATCGGCCTTGCCGCCGGCGGCTCGGTGCGGGTCTTCGGGCGCATGCGCAGCTACGTCGATCTCGCCTGCATGGGCGCCGCGTTCCTCCTCCTCGAGACGAAGAACGTCGTCCAGTTCGCGCTCCTCTTCGGGACGACGTGGTTCGTGAACTCCCTCGTCTTCGCCGGCGTCCTGATCAGCGTCTGGCTCGCGGTCGAGACCGCGCGACACGTGCGCCTGCCGCCGCTGCCAGTGCTCTACGTCCTACTCCTCGCAGCGCTCATCGTCGCGTGGGGAGTGCCGCAGGAATCCCTGCTCTCCCTTTCCCCCGTATCGCGATTCTTCGCTGCGGTCGCACTCGCGTTCGCGCCGATCTACGTCGCGAACCTCGTGTT
>CAZXZX010000028.1:0-3394 GCA_964645445.1 uncultured Gaiellales bacterium | reverse complement strand
GGCTTCGGCAGGCCTTGCGCCGCCTCCCCCATGCGCTCCGCCTTGCCGCCCGCGAGGAGCAGCGCCTCCATCACGCGACGACGGGCGAGGCGTGGCGCGGGCGACCGATCCCCTCGTACGCGAAGCCGGCCGCCTGCGTCGCGTCGGGGTCGAGCAGGTTGCGGCCGTCGACGATGAGCGGGTTCGCCATCGCCTCGCGCACCTCGGCGGATGCGAGCGAAGCGAGCTCCGGCCACTCCGTGACGATCACCGCCGCATCGGCGTCGCGCACCGCATCGATGACCGAGTCGCACAGCTCGATGCCGACGAGGTCGGTGGGGCTCGCAACGGGATCCCACGCGCGCACCGCGGCGCCCTCGGACAGCAGCCGGTAGGCGATGACCCGACTCGGCGCCTCCCGCATGTCGTCCGTGTTCGGTTTGAACGCGAGGCCGAGGAGCGCGATCTTCTTGCCGCGCAGCGGGCCGAGGTGCTTCTGCAGCTTCTGCACGACGCGCCGCTTCTGCAGCTCGTTCACCTCCCACACCGCATGCAGGAGCATGAACGGGTAGCCCTCGTTGCCGGCGAGCTGTTTGAGGGCGGAGACGTCCTTCGGGAAGCAGCTCCCGCCGAAGCCGATGCCGGCGCGGAGGAAGTGCGGGCCGAGGCGATGGTCGAGCCCGACGCCCTTTGCGACGTCGACGACGTCGGCTCCGACGAGCTCGCACACGTTTGCGATCTCGTTGATGAAGCTGATGCGCGTCGAGAGGAACGCGTTCGCGGCGAGCTTGACGAGCTCGGCCGACGGGACGTCGGTGTGCACGATCTGGCCGTCGATGCCGCGATGGAGCTCGACGATACGTTCCGCGTCCTCGGGATCGAATGCGCCGACGACGATCCGGTCGGGCCTCGTGAAGTCGGCGACGGCGCTTCCCTCGGCGAGGAACTCCGGGTTCGACACGTAGCCGACGTGCGACAGGCCCCGCGCGTCGAGGCGCGCGCGCACGTGCGCGCCTGTACCGACGGGAACGGTGCTCTTCATGACGACGACCGGCCGTCCCGGGACGTCCTCCGGCAGCTCGTCGACGACCGCCCAGACCGCCGCGAGATCGGCGTCGCCCGACTCGGTGGGCGGCGTCCCGACGGCGACGTAGAGGAATTCCGCGCCGTCGACCGCCTCGTGCACGTCCAGGGTGAAGTGGAGGCGCCTGCGGTTCCGCTCGATGACCTCCTCGAGCCCGGGCTCGTAGATCGGCACCTCGCCTGCGTGGAGCCGCTCGATCCGCTCGGGGATGATGTCGCGGATGACGACCTCGTGGCCGAGGTCCGCGAAGCACGCGCCGGTGACGAGGCCGACGTAACCCGCGCCGAACATCCCGATCTTCGCCACGGAGCTAGCCTAGTGCGATTTCGCGAGCGGCTGCAGACCCTTGGCGATCGCGATCATCGTCTCGTTGGAGAGCTCGTCGCGAAGCGTGTTGACGACCCAGTAGCTCGCGCCGCCTTGCCGCAGGACGATCATGTGGATGTTGCCGCCCGTCGTGTAGAGGCGGTATGTCCTCCCGGCGATCCGCTGGAAAGTGGTCGGGTGGCGCAGGATCGGCGCGTTCGTCCAGTCGGTCTCGATCACCTGCCAATAGACGTTCCCGGCGCCGGTGACGAAGCTCATGACCAGCTCGTGACGGTGCGGGACCGGCTTGAAGGCGCGCACGCCGTCGAGGGAGGAGAGCCGCGAGCTCTGTTCGACGTTCGTCGGGTCGAGGACGCGGAACGGCAGCTTCGAGCGCACTTGCTCGAGCGAGTAGCCCGTCAGGCCGGGGTCGTTGCGCACCGCGGCCGGCGTGTGCGTCGGCGTCGGAGCGATGTGCGCCTGCGGGTCGTTCAGCTGCCCGTCGAAGCTCGAGCCGACGACGACGACGGTCAGCGGGTTCCCCGCCTCCTGCGCGAACCCGGACAGCTCGGGCGGCAGGGCGGCGATCCCGGTGTGAGCACCGAACGCGGTCTTGAGCTCGGTCGCCGCCTGCTTCGCCCGGGGCTGGACGGCGTCGTAATAGATCGTCGTCCCGTAGAAGCCCTGGCTCGGCGCATCGGCGAGGACGTTCGGCGGCAGCTGGACGGCGTGGAAGCCGGCGATCGAGAGTTTGTACGACGTGTCGCGGGCGAGACCGGGGATCGTCGTCCCGTTGAGAACGAGCGTCGTGATCTGGTCGGCCTTGAGCGGCGGCCCCTTCGGCGCCTTCGGCTTGCGCCCGAGCGCGACGTCCGTGGATCGCGTCGCCTGCGTCACGTCCGGATGCTCGAACGAGTCGACGGCGGTCTGGATCTCGGCGGGCTGAGCGATCAGCTCGGCGTTGGCGATGCCGTAGGGCTGAAGGTTCTGCAGGTTGACGCGGAAGAGGTGTCCTGCCGGAAGCTTGTACGCGAGGCCTGCGTACGACTCGATCTCGGAGAAGCTCGGCGGGCACGTCGCGCAGTTGCCGCTGCCGATCTCGACGTTGCCTTTCAGCGCGCCGATGAGCTTCGGGATGTCGAAGACGGAGACCCCCGTCGCGAGGCGATCCTTGAGCGACTCGATGAACAGCTGCTGGCGCGCGACGCGGTACAGGTCGCTGTCGGTGTGGCGGAACCGGACGAAATCGAGCGCCTGCTCGCCGTTCAGCAACTGGTAGCCGGGCTCGAGGTCGATCTTCGCGTAGCCGCCGGGCCCGCCGACGGTGTTCAGGTAACGGTGGTCGACGTCGATGTACACGCCGTGCAGCTTGTTGACGAGCAGCTTGAAGCCGTGGAAGTCGATCGTGATCAGGTAGTTGACGGGGATCCCGGTCAGCTTCTCGACGGTGTTGAGGGTGCCCGTCGGGCCGCAGGTCGTCCATGCGGAGTTGATGCGGTCGGTCGCGACTGGCGTCGTCTGGTCGTGGCAGTAGATCGGGACGACGAGGTCGCGCGGGAACGAGAAGAGCGACAGCGTGTTCTGCTGCGGATCGGCGCGAACGAGCATGATCGTGTCCGAGCGCGAGCCTGACGCGCCGAACGAATCGACGCCGGCGCGGGCGTCGTAGCCGATGAGCAGGGCGGTCGCGGGCTGCGACGGCGGCACGGTGTGGAGGTACTTCGTCGACTCCTTCACGGCCTTCGAGTGCGGGGCGAGCGCGTTGAGCGTCTGGTGCGCGTAGAGGTAGAGACCGCCCGCGAGCCCTGCGACGACGACGAGCAGCGCGAGCAGGATCCATCCGAAGACCTGCGCGACCATTCGCTTCGTCGATCGCCGCGGCGGCTCGGGCTGCCGGTAGCGCCGCATCGGCTCGATCGCGCCGGGCGGGACCACGCCGTGGCCGTTGCCGTTGACGGCCGCCCCGCGGCCGATTCCTCTCTTCAGCGTCGTCCGCACCGGCGGAGATCAAGGTTACCGCGTGCG
>CAZXZX010000027.1:0-3964 GCA_964645445.1 uncultured Gaiellales bacterium | reverse complement strand
CGGCGACAAGTCGTTCGCCGACCTCCGCTCCGTCACGTCCGCATGGGACTGCGTGCGGAAAGGGATCCAGCCGTTTCCGAACAACCCGTGCGACCCGTTTCACCGCCCGTACAACTACCCGCGCATCTGGGCGCAGCTCGGGCGCGTCGGGCTCGGCCAGGGCGACACGGTGCCTCTCGGGATCGCCATCGCCGTCGTGTTCTTCGTGGCCGCGATCGCGGTCACCGGGCCGTTGAAGCTCTGGGAGGGCGCCGTCTACGGCGCCGCGCTGATCGCCCCGGCGACGATGCTCGGCGTCGAGCGCGGCAACGTCGACCTGCTGCTCTTCGCGTTGATCGTGCTCGGCCTCGTGCTCGTCCGACACAACGCGTGGGCCGGCGCCGCGCCGATCGTCCTCGCCGGGATCCTGAAGTACTACCCGGCGTTCGCCGGCGTCGTGCTCGTCCGCGTGCGCCGAAGATGGCACGCGGCGATCGCGTCGGCCGTGATCCTGGCGGCGTACGCCGTGGCGACGATCGACGACATCCGCACGCTGCGCCACGTCGTCCCGCGCGTGGTCGTCAACTCGTACGGCGCCGGCGTCGTCGTCGAGGCCCTGCGACTCGCAGGCGTGAGCTGGGCGCAGAGCGCCGCGGAGGTGCGCTACGTGCGTCTCGGAGTGATCGCGCTGGGCCTGCTGCTGGGGCTGGCCTTCCTGTTCCTCAGCCGGGCCCGAGGCACCGTCGACGAACGGCGGCTCGACGCCTTCTGGGCCGGCGCCGCGATCTACATCGCCACGTATGTGTTCGAGAGCAACTTCGACTACCGGCTCGTGTTCCTGCTGCTCTGCATCCCGCAGCTCTGCGCGTGGGCGCGGAACGGCGGCTCGCCGGCGCCGTGGCCGGGGGCCGCGCTCGGCGCGCTCCTCGTGACGCTCTGGCTCAGCTCCTCCCAGCCGCCGCTGCCGTTCGGGCTGCAGACCTGGTACGTGAAGCTGTCGTTCCCGCCGGAGGAGGTGCTGAACTGGCTGCTGTTCGCCTGGCTCGGCGCCGCGCTCGCGGCCGGTCTGCTCACGGTCGTGCGACGTCCCCGCCTAAAGTGAACGGCTCGATGCGCTACCGCGGTCCCCTCCTCGCCGGCGCCGCGCTGACCGTCGCCGCCTGGGCGTTCGTCTCGTTCACGCCGGTCTTCAGCAACTGGCTGTTCGGTGACGCGCGCTTCTACGAGAACTGGGGCAACTGGATCACAAGCCACCAGGTGCCGTACCGCGACTTCGACATCGAGTACCCGCCCGGCGCACTGCCGACGTTCGCAGTGCCCGTGTACCTGAAGCTGATCTTCGGGCACTACAACACCTGGTACTTCTGGTTCCGGATCGAGCTGCTGGCGTTTGCGCTGCTCATGCTCGGCGGGATGACGTGGGCGCTTACGGAGCTTCGCGCTTCGCGGCGTCACGCATACGTCGCTCTCTGCATCGCCGGCGCGACGCCCGCGCTGCTCGGGCCGATCGCGCTCTTCCACTACGACTACTTCCCCGCGATGTTCGCCGTCTTCGCGGTGGCCGCGCTCCTCGCGCGGCGCGGCGTGCTCGCGTGCACGTTCGCGGCGCTGGGCGCGGTCGCGAAGGTCTATCCGGCCGTGCTCATCCCGATCGCGCTGATCGAGCTGTGGCGGCACGGACGGTGGCGTTCTGTCGGCGCCGGCGTCGGTGCAGCGCTCGCCGTCGCGCTCGTGACGGTCGGGCCGTTCGCGATCGTTGCGCCGCACGGCATCTGGTGGTCGATCCACCGGGAGGCGAGCCGTCATCTCGAGACGGAGAGCCTGGGTGCGAGCATCCTCGGCGCGGCGCACGAGATCGCCGGCGTGCACCTGCATGTGATCGCGCGCGACGCATCGCACTCGCTCGAGGGCGCGTGGCCGAGCGCGTTCGCGTCGGCGTCCGCCGTCCTGACCGTTGTGGCGCTCATCGGCATCTATCTGCTCTTCTGGCGCAGCAGCCGCTCGCCCGAGGACATCGTCGTCGCATGCGCGGCGGCGGTCACCGCGTACGTCTTGTTCTCGAAGGTCTTCTCGCCGCAGTACGTGATGTGGCTCGTCCCGATCGTGCCGCTCGTGGCCGGGCGCCGCGGGCTCCGCGCATCCGTCCTGCTCGTCGCCATCCTCGGGGTGACGCAGATCTTCGAGCCGTATCGCTACTTCCAGTACTGGCACTTCGACACGCCGTGGCTGACGTGGACGGTGATCGTCCGGAACCTGCTCGTCATCGCGCTGCTCTGCGTCCTCGTCTGGCCCATGTCCCGGCGACGGCTAGACTTGGCCTCCCCGACGCGCCCGTAGCTCAGGGGATAGAGCGCGCGCCTCCGGAGCGCGAGGTCGCAGGTTCGAATCCTGCCGGGCGCATATCGCCTCGCGACCCGGCAAAGCCGGGTCGCTGGCTTTAACGGGGGAAACCAGGTTTCCCCCGTTTACCCCCTTCTTCGGCACACGTCTCGAGCGCTTGTGTGCCGCGCCGGGGCACATGTCGGGCGCGGCGGCTGTGCATCCGAGGACATGCCCCGGGGTCTGACCCCGATCTCTCACGGATCGGGAGGTTTCCCCTGGTCGCATGCGTGTGTGCCGCGCGCTCATGGTGGTTAGATAGAACGATCGCCGACGACGACCAGCAGGGCGCGAGTAGACGCTCCACGATCCGGGACGTAGCGAGCGCCGCCGGTGTCTCGATCGCCACCGTCTCTCGGGTGCTTAACGGGCGACCCGACGTCGCAGCCGATACCCGTCGCATGGTGCTCCAGGCGGTACAGGACCTGCGCTTCACGACCAACCGCAGCGCGCGGTCGCTCCCCGGAGGCCGGACGGGTCTGGTCGGCGTCACGCTGCCGCTCGTCGAGCCCGAATACTTCTCGCGAATCCTTGGAGGCACGCTCGATGCGTTGTACGAGCAAGACCTGCAGGTTGTGCTTGCGTCGACGTTGCACCTCCGCGACCGCGCGATCACGCAGCTAGCGCGACTTTCGAACGGCACGACCGACGGCGCAGTGCTGATCCTTCCGGAAGAATCCAGCGAAGAGATCAGGGCGCTCGCGGAATCCGGCTATCCGTTGGTCCTCGTCGACCCGCTTGAGCGGCCTGACGAGTTCATGTCCACCGTCTCCGCGGCCAACGCTCTCGGCGGGCGCACCGCGACCGAGCATCTGCTCTCGTTGGGGCATCGGCGGATCGGCGTCATCACCGGCGTGCCCGACTGGCTGGCCAGTGTGGAGCGTCTGAGCGGGCACAGGGCTGCGCTCGCCTCTGTCGGCGTCCCTCCAGATCCGGCGCTCGTTGTCGAGTGCGACTGGGCGACAGAAGGCGGCGAGACCGCTGCCGCGGTCCTGCTCGACCGCGCTGAGCCGCCAACCGCGATCTTCGCCTTCAACGACAACATGGCGGTCGGTGTGCTGCGCGCGGCGCACGCGCGCGGGCTGCGAGTGCCGCAGGATCTCTCCGTCGTCGGGTTCGACGACGCGGAACACGCGTCGACGGCGACTCCCGCGCTGACGACCGTTCGACAGCCGCTCGCCGAGATGGGGCGCATGGCAGCAAGCCTGCTCCTGCGCCTACTCGACAACCGGCATGCGGAGCCACTACGCATCGAGCTGGAGACACGCCTCGTCGTACGCGACTCCACCGCCGCAACCGCAGACGTGACTGGAGCTCGTCACTCGTGCAGCTCGTGACGGCCGTGCTGCACCGGTGCTGCATCCGGCGGGCCGGTATGCCCTATGCAGCGGGCTTAGTTTCCTGCCGGTCGCATTCCCCCGACGTGTTCGCCGCAGGGACGAGCGGCTACCATGGCGAATATGCCCGCGACAGCGACCTCCGACCCTCTCAGTACCGGTGCCGAGCCTCCCTCGCATCCGGACCCGTCTCGACGGGCCGCCTTCCGGTCAGCCGGAGGTCGCACAGCGGCCTCGAGTTGCTGAGCTCCAGCACGCCGGCCTGACCT
>CAZXZX010000026.1:0-8538 GCA_964645445.1 uncultured Gaiellales bacterium | reverse complement strand
ATGGATCTCCGGACCGGTTGTCGTGTAATGGGCGGCGACGTTGACGGGATTGGAGAACTGATTGGGGAGGTAGGAGCCGGCAGTCTCGCGAGCGATTTGCTGGGCGCGCTCGATCGCCCCGCGCATGAGTTCCGCAGCCGGGGTCCGGACGACCCGCGCGCCAAACGCTTCCATCAGCCGCGCCTTGACCTGTCCGTAGCCCGAGGGCATCACGATGATGCAGCGGTAGCCGCGCACCGCGGCGAGCATCGCCAGGGCGACGCCGGTGTTGCCGGAGGTCGGCTCGACGATCGTCCCGCCGGGCCTGAGCTTCCCTTCGCGCTCGGCCGCCTCGATCATCGGCGGGCCGATGCGGTCCTTCACGGAGCCGCCCGGGTTCAGATACTCGAGCTTGGCGAGGATCTCGGCGCCGCCGCGCGGGCTGAGCTTGTCGAGCCGCACGATCGGCGTCGCCCCGACGAGCTCGAGGATGGTTGGATACTGGTCCGGCACCGGCGAAAGGGTATTGCAGCCGGGAGAGCTCTAGCCGAAAGCCTGCACGGGCTCTTCCTCGACGGCGACCTCCTCGTCGCGAACGAGCCCGAGGGCGGCGACGACCCCGGCGGCGGAGATGCCGGCGACGACCCAGAACGCGAGCGAGTACCCGCCCGTCAGCGCGGCAGCCTGCGAAACACCCGTGTGGAGGAGGTGGGTCGCCCGCGACACCGCGATGCTCGATGCGACCGCCACCCCGATCGCTCCGCCGATCTGCTGCGACGTGTTCAGCAGACCGGACGCGAGCCCGGCCTCGCGCGGCCCCACGCCGGCGAGCGCCGCGATCGACACCGGAATGAAGGCGAGCGCGAGCCCGAAGCCGACGAGCAGGTATCCGCCGAGCAGGTCGTGCACGTACGAGCCGTGCACCGGGATCTGGGCGTACCAGATGAGACCGCCCGTGTTCAGGGCGAGGCCGACCGCCATGACGATGCGCGGCCCGATCTTCGTCGTCAGCCATTGCGAGAGTGCAGCGACGACGACGGTCGTCCCCGCGGTGGCGAGGAACGTGATTCCCGTCTTGAGCGCGGAGAAGTGGAGGACGTTCTGCACGTACAGCGTCAGCAGGAAGAAGTTCGCGAACACGGATGCGCCGAGGAGCACGCCGACGATGTTCGCGCCGGCGAGCGTGCGAATGCGGAAGATGGAGAGCGGCATGAGCGGCCGCGGAACGCGGCTCTCCCACACGAGGAAGAAGCCGATGAGCGCGACAGCACCGATCAGCAGCCCGATCGTCGTGCCGTTGGTCCAGCCGTCGACCGGGGCCTTCGAGATCGCGTAAACGAGCAGCGCGAGACCGGCGGTAACCGAGCTCGCGCCGACCACGTCGAACGACTGCCGATCGCCCGGTGCGCGGCTCTCGCGCACGACGCGCGGCGCGAGCAGCAGCACGAGCGCGCCGACCGGCACGTTGACGAAGAAGATCCATTCCCAGCCGAGGTACTTCGTCAGGATCCCTCCGAAGAGCACGCCGGCCGCGGCGCCGCTGCCGCCCATCGCGCCCCAGATGCCGAGCGCCTTGTTCCGCTCTGCGCCCTCCTCGAATGTCGTCGTGATGATCGACAGCGTCGACGGCGACACGATCGCCGCGCCGAAGCCCTGCACGGCGCGCGCCGCGATGAGCACGCCCGTCGTGCTCGCGAGGCCGCACACGAGCGACGCGGCGGAGAAGATGACGAGGCCGGTGAGAAACATCCGCTTTCGCCCGAGGATGTCGCCGGCACGGCCGCCGAGCAGGAGGAAGCCGCCGAACGTGATCGCATACGCGGTGATCACCCACTGCAGTCCGGTCTCGGAGAAATGCAGCGCGCGACCGATCGACGGCAGTGCGACGTTCACGATCGAGACGTCGAGCACCGTCATGAAGAACGCGACGCAGACGAGGGCGAGTGCCTGCCAGCGGCGAGGATCCGGCTCCACGTCCGCAGTATCACAACCCGGGCGGCGGCTCCGCAAAGAGCCGCCGCCCGAATCTGTCGATTGCGTTAGGAACTCGCGAGCCCGCTCACGTACGCGGACGCGTCCGGCGTGCCGAGGCCGGTCGTCATGTCGTATCCGGTGAGCACGGGCCAGCCGGGAACCGCGTCGGGCGTGACGGCGTTTCCGGCGCCGTTGGAGTCCCACTCCCGGTTGTTCACGAGCATGCCGCTCTGCGCCGACCCGTCGGTCACCGTCGTCACGTCGGTGAACCACGACGGATTTGCGTAGATGAGCGGATCGATGTTGCCGAGCGGCGCCTTGTGCGCCGCCGTCCGCTCCTCCTCTGCGAGCGCAGTGAGCGCCGCCACCTGCGGCGACGCGGCGCTCGTGCCGCCGTACACGTGCCATCCGGCCCGCTGATACTGCGGGAACGCGGTGATGTACACGAGCACGCCGCCGTTCACGGCTGCGTTCCAGGCGAGATCCGGCACGCCGCGGGCGTTGCCGCCGATGACGCCGGCGACTCCGTTCTGCCAGGTCGGCCGCGGGTAGATCGCGCTCGGGCCGCCGCCCGACGCCGCGGGCAGGTAGCTCTCGTTCCAGACGGCGTTCGTGTCACCGCCCGTCAGGTACGCCCAGTAGTCCGGGTTGAAGTCCCCGCTCGACAGGAACGGGATGTCGCTCGTCGGGTCCCACGTCCAGCCGTACTGGAGCTGCGTGCCGCCGACCGCGGTGACGTACGGACTCGATGCCGGCCAGCCGTCGGTCGGCGTCGAGTACGTGCCGGAGTCGCGGTGCTGCTTGGAGACGCCCTGCGAGCCGCTGTCTCCGGAGGACGCGAAGAACGTGTCGCCCTTCGCGATCCCCTTCTGGAACACCGCGTCGAACCTCGCCGTCTGCCCGCTCCCCGCGCCGCCGAACGTCTGCTCGGTGACGCCGAAGCTCATCGAGAAGACGGTCCCGCCCGGCGTGGCGTCGATCTCGTCGGAGATGGCCTTGAAGAGGTTCGGGAACCCCTGCACGCCCTCCGTCTCGGCGGGCGGAACGGCGATCAGGACGATGTGCGCGAGCGGTGCGATCGCGTATGCCCATTCGATGTCGAGCGTCGCCTCACCCGACCACCCGGCCGCGCCGCTCGAGCCGGACTGGCCGTTGCCGACGTTCTTGTAGTCGGGCTGGCCGTTCGGAAACACCTGCTCGAAGCTCGGCGCGGGCATCGACGGATAGAACGTGTCGTGGAAGAACTGCAGGTCGTTCGCGGCCGTCGGACTGCCGTACGAGTCGACGAGGACGATCGTCTGTCCCGACCCCCATGTGCCCTGGTTGTGGACTGCGTCAACGCCGTACGCGGCGTTGATGTCGGACGGGGTGTAGCAGTGGTACCACGGGTAGTCGTGCTCGGGTGCCGGCGACGTGCAGGCCGGCGTGACGTTGTCGTTCGCGCCGGTGGGCGTATCGGGCGCCGAGTACGCGGCGTGTCCCGCGCCGGCGGCGAACAGCGCGAGTGCCGCGGCGGCGAGCGTCGCGAGGACGGTCCTACGATGAAGCATCGATTCCCCCCTTGTTGGCTGATTCGATCAGCCGCAGTCGCCCCGGCTTATAACAGCGGCAGCTTCTCGTCCGCTGCAGTGCGGAGGACCTGATCGACGTAGGATTTGGTCGCTTTCTGCAGACCCACGTCTTTTCCGGCACGCTCGGAGAGAAACCAACGGTGCTCGAGGATCTCGTGGAAGATCTCCGCAGCCGCGCGCTTCCCGAGCAGCTCCGGCGGGATCGATGCGATCGTCGGCTCGAAGATCTCACTCAGCCAGCGACCGGCCGCTGCGGCGTCCGACACCGGAGCGTCGCCCGTTCGCTCGAGGTACGCCTTGTAGCGCGTCAGGTCGTTGAGGAGGCGCCGCGCCTGGTTCTCCTGTGCGTCGAGGCCCGTCAGCCGGAGCAGGCGCCGCCGGTGGTGGCCCGGTTCCACCACCTTCGAATGGAGCCGCAGGCGCACCTCCCCGTCGTTGGTGACGAGCTCGACCTCCTCGACGTCGAATCCGAGGTCGTTCAGACGGCGCAGCCGCTCCTCGAGCTTCTGTCCCTGTCCGACGGCGAACACCTGCTCCTCGGTCAGCTCCGACCACAGGCGCTCGTACCGCTCTCGGACGTCTTCGGCGAACGCCCACGGGTCGGCGACGACCTCGCGCCCGAGCTCGGCGCCGAGGTCGTACAGCTCGCCCGTGAGGTTCTCCTCCGCGATGTCGATGTCGTGCGCGCGCTGGCCGTCGGAGAGCTTGTCGTGCAGCTCGCCGGTCTCCGCGTCGACGAGATACGCGGAAAGCGCGCCCGCGTCGCGGCGGAAGAGCGCGTTCGACAGCGAGCAGTCGCCCCAGAAGAAGCCGGCGAGATGGAGGCGCACGAGCAGCTCCGCGAGCGCGCCGCGGATGACCGCCTCCGGGGCCGGGAGCATGCGGCGGCCGAGGATGAGGCGGTACGGCAGCGCGAACTCGAGGACGCGCGTGATGAGGACGGACTCGAGGTCTCCGCGCTCGGCGACGATCCCGATCGCGTCCACTGCCGGCACGGCGCGATCGCCCAGCTCGATCAGCAGGCGGTACTCGCGTTCGGCGATGCGCTGCGGCAGCTCCTTCAGCGCGTAGTACGTGCCGTTCAGGCGGACGAACCGGACGACGTGGCGGCCGATGCCGCGTGCGACGTCGACGACGAGGTCCTCGGGCCACTCCTCGAGCGGCAGGCCCCATGGGAGGCCGAGAAATGCGCGCTGATCGGCGCGGGCGACCAGCCGAAAGTGATCAGTGGCGGAAATGGCGGCGACCTGTGAACACCATTGTCGCGCCGGCGTCGGCGACGGCGGAGATCACGAGGTCGTCCCGCTTCGAGCCGCCCGGCTGGACGATCGCGCGGACGCCGCGCTCGAGAGCCAGCTGCGGCCCGTCCGGGAACGGGAAGAACGCATCGGAGGCGAGCACCGCACCGCGCGTGTCGTGACCGAACTCGACCGCCTTGTCGAGGGCGATGCGCACCGCGTCGACGCGGCTCATCTGTCCGGCTCCGATGCCGATCGTCGCGAGGTCGTTCGCGATCACGATCGCATTCGAGAGCACGTGCTTGCACACACGCCACGCGAACACGACGTCGCCCCACTGCTGCTCGTTCGGGGAGCCCGCGACGACCTGCCAGCCGTCGCGATCCTCGATCTCCGCGTCGGCGTCCTGGACGAGCACACCGCCGAGCACGCGCTTCAGCCCGCGCTGCTGTGCGGCGGGCCGCCGCCGCTCCCGGTCGACGAGGACGCGTGTTCCCTGTCGGCGGCGCAGCGCCTCGAGCGCAGCGTCGTGGTAGCCGGGCGCGTAGAGCACCTCGACGAACTGCTCCGCGAGCTTCTCGCCCAGGGCTCCGTCGACGTCGCGATTGACGACGACGATGCCCCCATATGCCGAGACGGGATCGGACGCGAGCGCCTTGTCGTAGGCCTCCTCGATCGTCGCGCCGAGCGCGACGCCGCACGGGTTGGCGTGCTTGACGATGACGCACGCAGGCAGCGTGAACTCGCGACCGACGAGGCGCGCGGCGGAGAGGTCGTTGAGGTTGTTGAACGAGAGCGCCTTTCCGTGCAACTGCTCGACGCGAGAGAGGAGGTGCGCGCGTGTGTCGTGGTCGGCGTAGTACGCCGCCCGCTGGTGCGGGTTCTCTCCGTACGAGAGATCGAGCACCTTGTCGAACGCGAGCACGAGCGTCTCCGGGAAGGTCTCGCGCTCGGCGAACCACGTGGCGATGGCCGACTCGTACGCGGCCGTGGTCGCGAACGCCTCGGCCGCGAGCTCGCGGCGAGTGTCGAGGCTCACCTCGGCGCGGTTCGCGAGCTCGTCGAGGACGAATCCGTATCGGTCGGGACGGCATATGGGGATGCAGTGCGCGAAGTTCTTCGCCGCCCCGCGCAGCATGGACGGCCCCCCGACGTCGATCATCTCGACGGCTTCCTGCTCGGTCACGCCCTGGCGCGCCGCGACCTGCTCGAACGGGTAGAGGTTGACGCACACGAGGTCGAACGGCTCGATGCCCTGCTCCTCGAGCGTCGCGACGTCCTCGGGGCGGTCGCGGCGCGCGAGGATGCCGGCGTGGATGCGCGGGTGCAGCGTCTTCACGCGGCCGCCGAGCATCTCCGGCGACTCGGTCAGTGCCTCGACATGCTCGACCTCGAGACCGAGCGCTTCGAGATGGGCGGCGGTTCCGCCGCTCGCGACGAGTGTCCAGCCGAGCTGCGCGAGCCCGCGCGCGAACGCGTCGAGGCCGGTCTTGTCGTACGTGGAGATCAGCGCGCGCAGAGGTCGGACACCACCTTCGGCAGCAGCTCGTGCTCGACCGCCTTGATCCGCTCGTGCAGCGTCTCGACCGTGTCGCCGTCGAGGACGGCGACACGCTCCTGCGCGAGGATCGGCCCGCTGTCGACGCCGGCGTCGACGAGGTGGACGGTCGCCCCCGACTCCCGGACGCCGGCGGCGAGCTGCTCCTCGACCGCGCGCACGCCCGGAAAGCTCGGGAGCAGCGATGGGTGGACGTTGACGACCGCTTCTTCGAAGCGGTCCAGGAACGCGGCCGTGAGGATGTGCATGTACCCCGCGAGTACGACGAGCCGCACTCCGTGCGATAGAAGCCAGGCCGCCATCGCCGTGTCCCGTGCCTCGCGGTCGGCGTAGTCGGCGAGCTCGAACGCGGCGGTCGGGACAGTCACCCGCGTGAGCGCACGCGCGTCCCGGCGGTTGGACGCGACCGCGGCGATCGGCAGGCCCGCGTCGACGAGCGCCTGGAGGTTCGTGCCCTCGCCGGAGACGAGCACGCCGATCACTCGAGCGAACCGATCACAAGCGCGCCGTCCGGAGGTTCGGACACGACCGCGCACATACCGATCCCGAGGTTGAACACGCGTCGCGCCTCGTCCTCGGTCACGCCGCGCTCCGCGAGCCACGCGAACACGGGCGGCCGCTCCCATGCGCCCCAGTCGATGCGCGCGTGCACGCTCGCCGGGAGGACGCGCGACAGGTTGCCGAGGATGCCGCCGCCGGTGACGTGCGCGAGGGCTTTCACGTGCGTCTGCGCACGCAGCGCGCGCACGTCGTCGAGGTAGAGCCGGTGCGGCGCGAGGAACTCGGCCGGCAGCTCGCCGAGCGTGCGCACGAGCGAGAAGCCGTTCGTATGCAGGCCGCTGGATGGAAAGCCGACGACGACGTCGCCGGCCGAGCACCGCGAGCCGTCGATCAGACGGTCGCGGTCGACGATGCCGACACACGTCCCGGCGAAGTCGAGCTCCTCGTGGCGGTACACACCCGGCAGCTCTGCCGTCTCGCCGCCGATGAGCGCGCATCCTGCAGCGCGGCACACCTCGGCGGCACCTTCGACGAGCTCCGCCACCTGCTCGAGCTCGACGTGCGCGGCGGCGACGTAGTCGAGGAGGACGAGCGGATCGGCTCCGCTGCAGAGGACGTCGTTGATGCAGTGCGCGGCGAGATCCATCCCGCCCCAGCGGAGCGTTCCTGCCCGCCGGTGGAGCATGAGCTTCGAGCCGACGCTGTCGGTGGAGGCGGCGAGGAGGCGCCGCTCGTCGAGCGGGTACAGGCCGGCGAAGGAGCCGAACCCGGTGGCGCCGGTCGATTCGACTGCCGCGCGCAGCCGCTCGACGACCGCGTCGGCGGTGGCGAGCGAGACCCCGGCGGCCTCGTACGTGCGCGTGTCCTCCGTCAAGAAGTCGAGTCTAGGGACAGGGCTAGACGAACATCTCTGCTTCGAGCTCCGGCCGACCCTGGGGGCCGTCCGGCGTGAAGCGGACGAGGGTGTCGCCGACCTCGATCTCGGGCCCGATCCGCTCGCAGTCGAGCAGGTGCGCGAGCGCATGCGCCTTCCCCTCCGGGTCGTCCGACTTCATGTGCAGCTCCGAGAGGCGGAGCCGGTTGGACTGCCCGAGGAGCTCGTCGATCCAGTCGCGCGGCGGATGGAGCTCGAGCCGATAGCCGGCGTTCGTGGACACGAACGTGCGCCGGCCTCCGTGCTCCTGCACGCGCAG
Organism: uncultured Gaiellales bacterium; assembly: GCA_964645445.1. Lineage (GTDB taxonomy): Bacteria > Actinomycetota > Thermoleophilia > Gaiellales > Gaiellaceae > Palsa-739. The sequence continues at coordinate 524 of CAZXZX010000026.1, read as the reverse complement.
CGACGCTTCCTCTGCGCGGGCGAGCGCGCGCTCGAACTCGTCCTCGTCGAGCGCGAGGCCGAGGTGGTCGACGCGCGGGAGCGGCCATTGGCCCGGCTGGATGACGACGTTGACGGCGCCGAGCTCGAGCTCCGCGAGGCGGAGCTTGAACCCCAGCTCGTCCAGCTCGGCCCACGAGATGCCCGGCTCGTACGACTGGAGATCCTCGCCGATGCGGCCGTGACGCGCGACGAGGTCGAAGCCGAGCTTGCCGATGTAGCGCGCCTCGACTTCGCGGACACGGCTCGTCACGAGGTGGTAGTGGAAGAGGTACACCGCGACGGGATGGTACGAGGACTCGCGCGCCCGGCGACGAAGTCAACTCGGATCGCATGCACTCCGGCGGCGTCCACCACGTCGACCTCGTCGTCTCCTCGATCGAGCGCAGCCTGCCGTTCTACCGCGACCTGCTCGGGCCGCTGGGGTGGCACGTGATCAGCGAGGTCGAGGGCGAGCGCGGCGAGACCATCTGGTACCTGAGCGGC
>CAZXZX010000025.1:0-3923 GCA_964645445.1 uncultured Gaiellales bacterium | reverse complement strand
CGTGACCGCGATTGCGCAACTCGAGGAGAACCGGACGGTGGAAGGCGTATACGCGGTTGCGAGGAAACAGCGCATGCGGACGAAGAACGGCGCCCCGTACCTCGCGCTCGAGCTCGTCGATCCGAGCGGTCGCATCGCCGCCCGCGTATGGAACGACGTCGAGCTCCTCGACGGCCGCTTCGGCGAAGGCGACGCCGTGCGCGTGCTCGGACGGGTCGAGCGCTTCCGAGACACGCTTCAGCTGGATGTGCGCGCGCTCGAGCCGGCGGCCGGCGTCGATCCGGCGGCGATGGCACCCGCGCTGCGACGCGACGCGGACGAGCTGGAAGGCTTCCTCGAGTTCCTCACGGCCGAAGTGCACGACGACGCCCTCCGGGCGATCGTGACGAAGGTGGTCGCAGCGGCGCCGTTGCGCACGTACCCGGCGACGCCCGACGGCCACCACTCGTACGCGGGGGGGTTGCTCGAGCACACCGTCGGTGTGGCGACGATCGCGCGCGAGCTGTGCCAGCTCCATCCGCGGCTGCGCGCGGACCTCCTGCTCGCAGCCGCGCTCGTGCACGACGTGGGACGCACACGCGAGCTCGGGCCGCCTCCTCTCTTCCAGCCGACCGAGGACGGCAGGCTGCTCGGGCACGTGCACCTCGGGCTGCGCATGCTCGAGGACGCGGGAGCGCCGACCGATCTCTTGCACGCCGTCGCCTGCCACCACGACGTCCGAGCCGCGCGAACCGCGGAGGCGGCCGTTCTCTACCACGCGAACCAGCTCGACGCCGTCGCAGCGACCCGGCCCGTCGACTAGTGGCGGCGGCCTACGCGCTCCTCGCCAGCCTCAGCTGGGGCTTCGGCGACTTTCTGGGCGGCCTCAAGAGCCGCGTCCTCCCGGCGCTCGTCGTCATGGCGGTGTCGCAGCCGTTCGGGCTCGCGGCGGTCGGGGTCGCGGTCGCCGTACGCGGGACAGCGCCGCCAGGGCCGGAGGTGGCGTGGGCGGCGCTCGCGGCCGTCTTCGGGACGCTCGGGCTCGTCGCGTTCTACCGCGGCATGGCGGCGGGGGCGATCAGCGTCGTCGTGCCGATCGCCGCCATCGCAGCCGGGATCCCGGTCATCTGGGGCCTCGCGCAGGGCGACAGCGTCTCGTTCCTGCAGGAGATCGGATTCGTCGCGGCGCTCGGCGGCGGCTTGATGGCGTCGCTCGAGCGAGGAGCCGAGCGCGCACGCTTCGCCGCCGGCACCGGCTGGGCGGCGCTCGCGCTGCTCGGCTTCGGCGGCTATTTCATCCCACTGCATGCGAGCGCGACACACGACTGGTTGTGGCCGTCGTTCGTGTTCCGCGCCACGTCGGTCACGCTCGTCTGGTCGCTGCTCCTGCTCACGCGCCAACGAGTCGGCGGCGTGCGCCCGCACCTCGCGGCTCTCGTCGCGATCGGCCTGCTCGACACCGGTGGCAACACGCTCTTCGCCGCCGCGTCCTCCTCGCACGGCCTGCTCAGCGTCGTCTCCGTGCTCGCGTCGCTCTACCCCGCGGTGACCGTGCTGCTCGCCCGCTTCGTGCTCGGCGAGCGCGTCGAACGGACGCAGGACCTCGGCGTGCTCGTCACGCTCGCCGGGGTCGTGTTGATCAGCGCGGGCTAAGGCGTCGCCTTACAACGTCGACATAAGAGGCCGTGTCGGCTTTGCCGGCGTGGCCGCCAGCGCCTCTCGAAGAGCGTCGACTGCGTAGGGAACGAGCCTGTAGTACGCCCACGTGCCGCGGCGCGAGGACTCGACGAGCCCCGCGTCACGCAGCACCTTCAGATGATGGGAGACGGTCGGCTGGGCGAGGCCGAGCACGGCGACGAAGTCGCAGACGCACACCTCGTCGGCGGCAGCGAGCCGGTTCAGGATCGTGACCCGCGTCGGATCGGCGAGCGCCTTGAAGCGCGCGGCGAGCAGGTCGGCCTCGCCCGGATCGAGGGCGGGGGTGCTCGGGCCGCAGCAGATGACGGGAAGCGAGACTTGCATCGACGAATTTCAATATATCATCCATCGAAATCGATCGATGAAAGGAGGAGCCATGGACGACGACTGCGAGACCGGCGGCTGCTGCGGCGACGGATGCTGCTAGTCGTCAACGAGGGTTGACGCCGCCGCTCTCGTCAACTACCGTTGACGAAATGGAGGAGGCGAGAGACTTGGCGGTTCAGATGGCATCGGACGATCCGGAGGCAGGGCTGCGCGCCGTCGCAGCCCTGCGCCGGCTCCTCGAGCGCGTCGAAGGCGTTCACGTCGAGGCGGCACGAGAGGACGGAAAGTCGTGGCAGGAGATCGCCGACGAGCTCGGCGTCTCGAAACAAGCCGTGCACAAGAAGTACGCGAAGGGCCGCCGGAGGTGAGGCCTCTCGCCCCGAAACCGTCACGGGCGGCGAGCGCGCTCTTCGCACGTGCCTGCAGCGAGGCCGCAGACCTCTCCTTCGCGGTCGGCGTCGAGCACCTCGTGCTTGCCTGCGCCATCGACGGCGCGCTCGACGTGGATCCGGAGGAGATACGCGACCGCATCGTCGCCGATGAGCGCGACGCGCTGGCGTCGATCGGGATCTCGCTCGACATTGTCCGCAGCGAGCTCGAGGACCGGTTGCGAACCTCGCGCCTTCCGATCTCGCCTGAGGCGAAGCGCATGCTCGAGATCGCAGCGCGCCGGCGCCGCCACGTGACGGCCGAGCAGCTGCTCCAGACGCTCGAAGAGCACAGCGCCTCCGCACGCCGGCTCCTGGGCGATCTCAGACGTTGAAACGCACGTTGAGAACGTCGCCGTCCTCGACGACGTAGGTCTTCCCCTCGAGTCGCTGCTTCCCGGCGCGCGCGGCTTCGGCGTGGCCGCCGGCGGCGACGAGGTCGTCCCAACGCACCACCTCACACCGGATGAAACCGCGCGCGATGTCGGTGTGTATGGTCGCGGCCGCGTCGATCGCGGTGCTCCCGCGGCGCAGCGTCCACGCACGCGTCTCCTTCTCGCCCGCGGTGAAGAACGTGATGAGGTCGAGTGTCTCGGCGAGGCGACGCACGATCGACGCCAGCGCCGACTCGCCGCCGCCGCGAAAATCGGCCGCCTCGTCCTCGGGCATCTCGGCCAGCTCGGCCTCGAGCTGCAGGTCGATCCCGTCCGGCCCGTTCACGATCGAGAGCAGCGGCTTCGTCGTCAGCGGCTCGAGCCCCGCCGGCGGCTCCTCGTCCCATTCGGCGAGCGTCTTCCCGGAATCGAGATGCGCGAGCAGCCGCTCGAGGTCGTCCGCCTCGCGCTTCAGCTTCGCGTCGCCCGACTTCGCCTGCTTCGCGACGCGCTCCAGGCGCCGTTCGACGTGGTCGCGGTCGGCGACGAGCAGCTCGAGCTTCAAGGTCTCGAGGTCGTCCTCGGGCACGCGCGTTCCCGAGAAGCCGTCGAGGACGACGAGCAGCGCATCGACCTGGCGCAACTTCCCGAGCAGCTCCGGCCCGGTGCCGCGCACCTCGACGACACGCACGGCCGCCGGCGTCACCTTGCGCGCGTGCACGACCTCGGCGAGTTGGTCGAGCCGCGGGTCGGGGATGGCCGCCATGCCGACCTCTCCGTGGGCGCGAGCCCCCGTCAGCGCCGCGAACAACATCGACTTGCCCGAGCTCTGCAGCCCGACGATCCCAATTTCGAGCGCCAAGCCTACGGCTCGGAGTTTGCTGCGTAATGAGAATGACCGAGGCTCACTGCTGGTGCCGCGGAGCGTAGCTAGGTCTTCTGCGTGACCTGCTTCTGAAGCGACGCGAGTGCGCGGTGCTGGAGCGACTTGACCGCGCCGTCCGTCTTCCCGAGGATCGTCGCGACGTCGGCGTTCGCGAAGTTGAAGACGAACTTCAGCGTCAACACCTGCTGCTGCTCGGGCGACAACGTCTCGATGAGCTCCATCATCGACTGG
>CAZXZX010000024.1:0-7385 GCA_964645445.1 uncultured Gaiellales bacterium | reverse complement strand
GGAGCGGGCCTGATCGGCAGCCGCTTCAAGATCGTCGGCGTCCAGCCGGCGGTCGAGCTGTATTCGGTGCTGCTCGCGCTCGGCGTGGGCGTCGCCGTCGGCCTCTTCTTCGGCATCTATCCCGCCAACCGCGCAGCGGCGCTCAGACCAATCGAAGCACTGCGTTACGAATAGGAGCATGGAATGAGCACGATCGACAGCAGCCTCCCCGTGCCCGCCGACGAGCCCGACGACGACGTCGCGGCCGAGCTGGAGGCGCTGGCCATCCGCCGGCGGCGGAAGCTACCCCGCGTCACGCTCGCGCTTGCGGTCGCACTCGTCGGCGCGGGCGCCTTCATCGGAGGCGCAGAGGCGCAGAAGCATCTCGGTTCGAGCTCCAACTCGAGTTCGAGCGGGAATGCGGCGTCCTCCTTCGCGTCCCGCTCCCGGAACGGCGGCTTCGCAATAACGCGAGGCGGCGGAAGCTTCGCCGGCGGCGGCGCGACCATCGGCACCGTCACGGCGATCAAGGGCTCGACCCTCTACGTCACCGACACGAGCGGCAACACGGTCAAGGTGTCGACGTCGGCCGCATCGCAGGTGACGAAGACCGTGACCGGCACGGTGAAGGACGTCCACCCGGGCGACACCGTCGTCATTCGCGGAGCGACGAAGAAGAACGGCACCATTGCGGCGAGCTCGATCTCGCTCGGCGGTGGCGGCGGGCTCGGTGCGGCGTTCGGCGGTGCCGGCGGCGCGACCGGATTCGGAAACAGCAACGGCGGCGCCACCGGCTTCGGCGGCAGCAGCACCACGAAGGGAGGTGGCTGATGTTCCTCGCAATCGCTCTCGCGACCCTGGTATCGGCTGGAAGCCCGGTCCAGGGATCGGTGTTCGGCCCGGTCGTCTCGGTGCAAGGCACGACGTTCACGATCACGACGTCCCTCAGCCCCTCGGGAAAGTCGAAGGTGTCGGCAGGGTCGGCCACGGTGACCGAGCAGGCGTCCGCGCCGAAGTCGAGCCTGAAGGTCGGCGCCTGCGTCATGGCGACGGGCGCCCGCAACAGCAAGGGCGTCGTCACCGCCTCCCGGATCACCATCTCGCAGCCGATGAAGGGCTCGTGTACGAGCGGCTTCGCGGGCCGCGGCGGCACGCGGCCGAACCGCACCAGGCCTCCGGCCGGAAGCCGGACGCCTCCTGCCGGCGGCTTCAACCGGAGCGGGAACTTCGGGTTCGCGTTCGGGGCGCTGACGAAGGTGAGCGGATCGACGTTGACGGTCAAGGGCGCGTCGTTCGGATCGACCACGCCTCGCACCACGACGGTCGTCGTCTCGTCGAAGACGTCGCTCCTGGAGACGAAGACGGTGAAGGCCTCGGCGATCGCAGTGAGGATGTGCGCGTTCGTCAACGGCACGAGCGCCGACAAGGGCCTGACCGTGAAGGCCACGCGTGTCGCGCTGACGCCGGAGACGAACGGCACGTGCACGAACGGCTTCCGGCGTCCTAGCTGACATACGCTTCGCGGGTGGCGATCGCCGCCGATCTGCGCGCGGGGCTCCTCCGGCTCGTTCCGGACGAGTCCCGCGTGAGCGAGGTCGAGTCCGTCCTCGACCAGCACGGCGCCGACCTCAGCTACCACGAGCCGCACCGCCCCGACGTCGTCGTCTTCGCCGAGTCGACCGAGGAGGTATCCGCGGTGCTCGCGTTCGCGAGCGAAGCGGGTGTGGCTCTCGTCCCGTTCGGCGCCGGCACGAGTCTCGAGGGGCACGTCATCCCGCTGCACGGCGGGATCAGCCTCGATCTGACGCGGATGAACCGCATCGTCGCCCTGCGGCCCGACGACCTGACCGCGACCGCAGAGGCGGGGGTCACACGGTCGCAGCTCGAAGCAGCGGCAGGCCCACACGGGCTGTGGTTCCCCGTCGACCCGGGAGCGGACGCGACCCTCGGTGGAATGGCCGCGACGAATGCGAGCGGCACCACCACGGTGCGCTACGGCGGCATGCGTGCGCACGTGCTCGCTCTGGAGGTCGTGCTCGCCGACGGTCGCGTCGTTCGCACGGGGACGCGTGCCGTGAAGACCTCGGCGGGCTACAACCTCACCGAGCTGTTCGTCGGCTCGGAGGGAACGCTCGGCGTCATCACCGAGCTCACCCTCCGCCTTCATCCGATCCCAGACCGCATCGTCGTCGCGCGCGCGGCGTTTCCGTCGGTGGAGGCGGCATGCCGCGCGGCGGCGGCGATCATCGGCGCGGGCGTCCTCGTCACCCGCTGCGAGCTCCTCGACGCGACCACGATCGGTGCGCTCAACGCCTTCAGGGGAACGACGTTCCCCGAGTCGCCCTATCTCTTCATCGAGCTCTCGGGCGACGTCGACGAGGTGCGCGAGCTCGCCGAGGACGAAGGGGCGTCCGCATTCGAGTCGGAGACCGACCCGACCGCGCGCACGCGCATGTGGGACGCGCGCCACAACGCGCTCCATGCTTCGCTCGCCCTCTCGCCGGGCTCGAAGGCGATGACGACCGACGTCGCTGTGCCGCTATCGGAGCTCGCCGCCGCCATCGAGCACGGACGCGCATTGCTCGACGCATCGGGACTGCGCGGCGGCATCGTCGGCCACGTCGGCGACGGCAACTTCCACGTCGCGTTCCTCCTCGATCCGGCCGATGCGGAGTCGGTCGCGCGTGCGACGGCGTTGAACGCCGCGCTCGTCGAGGACGCGTTGGCACGGGGCGGCACCTGCACGGGCGAGCACGGCATCGGCCTCGGCAAGCTCGCCTACCTCGCGCAGGAGCACGGAGACCTCGTGCCGCTCTACCGCGGGATCAAGCAGCTGCTCGACCCGGCCGGCATCCTCAACCCCGGCAAGGTCGTTCCGTAGGCGCTCGCTTGCGGCGCCGGCCCTCCGCTCTAGCTGGCAGGCCCTTCCCAGGCGACCGAGTCGCCGAGGATCTCGTCGATCCGTGCGAGCGTGGACGCGTCCAGCTCGACGCCGCTCGCGCCGGCGTTGTCCTCGACCTGCTGCGGGCGCGACGCGCCGACGATGGCGCAGGCGACATTCGCCTCGCGCAGCACCCACGCGAGCGCGAGCTGCGCAGTGGTGATGCCGAGCTCCTTCGCGACGTCACCGAGACGCTGCACGCGGGAGAGGAGCTCGTCGCTCCGCATCTCGTCGCCGAAGAAGTAGTTCATGCTCTCCTGCGCCGCGCGGCTGTCCTTCGGCGGCGGCTCGCCCGGCTTGTACTTGCCGGTGAGGACGCCCTGTGCGAGCGGCGACCAGACGATCTGCGAGATGCCGTGGTCGCGGCAGTACGGGATGACGTCGCGTTCCGGCCCGCGCCAGATCATCGAGTACTGCGGCTGGCTCGAGACGAAGTGCTCGATGCCCGCCATCTCCATCGCCTCGGCGATCTTCTCCACGGGCCACTCGCTGAAGCCGAGGTAGCGAGCCTTGCCCGCGCGCACGACCTCCGTGAGCGCCTGCATCGTCTCCTCGAGGGGCGTGTCCCAGTCGTAGCGGTGGCACTGGTAGAGATCGACGTAATCGGTGCGCAGCCGCCCGAGCGACAGATCGATGTTCTTCTCGATCTGTGCGCGCGACAGTCCGCGGTCGCCGTTCGGCATCTGGAAGAAGACCTTCGTCGCGAGGACGTACGAGTCCCGCGGTCGGGACGAGAGCGCCTGGCCGAGGAACTCCTCGGCGCGACCGCCGGCGTACACGTTCGCCGTGTCGATGAAGTTGATCCCGACCTCGAATGCCTTGTGGACGCAGGCTTCCGCCTGATCGCCGCCGACGCCGCCGCCGTACGTCAGCCACGAACCGAGGCTGATCTCGGAGATCTGGAGGTCGCTCGATCCGAGCCGGCGGTACCGCATCGGCTCGACGCTATCCGTTAGCGTGCCGGTCGTGCCGCAGTTCGACGCCATCGGCATCGTCAGCGCCGACCTCGCGCGCTCGATCGCCTTCTACAAGCTGCTCGGGATCGAGTTCCCGCAGGACGATGGACACATCGAGGCGACGCTCCCGAACGGGGTGCGCCTCATGCTCGACGGCGAGGACGTGATCAAGAGCTTCCGCCCCGACTGGAAGCGCGAGACCGGGAACCAGATCGCGCTCGCCTTCGCGTGCGCCAGCCCGGCGGAGGTGGACGAGATGTACCACCGCATCGTCGACGCGGGCTTCGACAGCGACAAGGAACCGTGGGATGCGTTCTGGGGATACCGCTACGCGCAGCTCCGCGATCCCGACGGCGTCCAGGTCGATCTCTTCGCCGCACTCTGATCGAGGAGCGTCTCGAGCTCGCCGGACGGGAGTTGACGCTCCTCCGGCCGCCGAGCGCGGACGAGCTCATCGACGAGGATGCATTCGGCGAGGACGAGTTCATGCCGTATTGGGCGGAGCTGTGGCCGAGCGGGATCGCGCTTGCTCGGGTCGTCGCCGGGCTCGACCTCCGCGGAACGCGCGTGCTCGAGCTCGGCGCCGGCCTCGGCCTGCCTTCCTTCGCCGCGGCTCTCCGCGGCGCGGACGTCCTCGCGATCGACTGGGCCGATGACGCGGTGGCCCTCCTGCGCGAGAACGTCGCGCGAAACCGGATTGCCCTGCGTGCCGAACGCGTGCGCTGGGACGAGCCGGGCCTGCTGTTCGATGAGGGTCCCTGGGATCTCGTGCTCGGCGCGGACCTGCTGTACGAGCAGCGCAACGCGGATCGCCTACTGGAGCTTCTGCCCCGGCTGGGCGGCGACGTTCTCCTCGCCGACCCGGGCCGGCCGTGCGCGGGCCCTTTCCTTGCACACTGGGACGTCGAGGAGGTCGCGGACCGGGTATACCGGCTGCGGTGATCGCCCTCGCCCTCGCGGCCCTTGCCCTTGCTGCGCCGCCGAGGCCGCACATCGTCTGGAAGCCGATCCCGTACGGTGCGACGCGGCGGGCCGAGATGGCCGCCTACGCGAAGAAGCACTACGGCATCGATTCGTGGAGGCTTCAGCCGCGGGCAATCGTCGAGCACGTGACGGCGACCGACTCCTTCGCATCGGTCTACAACACGTTCGCCTCTGACGCGCCCGACGCCGAGCTGCACGAGCTGCCGGGGACGTGCGCACATTTCGTCATCGACCGCGACGGCACGATCTACCAGCTCGTGCCGCTCGACGTCATGTGCCGGCACACGGTTGGCCTCAACTGGGCTGCGATCGGGATCGAACACGTCGGCACGTCGGACGCGGAAGTAATGCATGACCCGGCGCAGATGCGCGCGTCGCTCGCGCTCACCGTGTGGCTCATGTCGCGCTATTCGATTCCGCTCGCGAACGTCATCGGGCACAACGAGAGCCTCACGAGCCCGCTGCACAAGGAGCTGTACGCGCCGTGGCGCTGCCAGACGCACGGCGACTGGCGGCACGCCGACATGGTGGTGTACCGCGCGCGGCTCGCGGTGGTCGCGCGGAGCTACCGGCTGCGGGTGGGACCGACGTTCCGGCCGCGCCCGAGCGGCTGTTGATTCAACCGCGCCGGTTCGGGAACAACGCGGGCATGGCAACCATGTCGCATCACGGCCTCCTCGAGTGCGACGGTTTCTGTGTCGAAACAGCGGAAGGCCCCGTCGGCTGGGTCGAGGAAGCGTGGCTCGGGCCGGACGAAGAGCCGGCGGCGCTCGCCCTACACCTGGTCGACGGTCGTCGCGGGCTCCTGCTCGTCGACGACGTGGAGTCGGTGCTGCCGGAGCGCGAGTGCGTCCGGGCCGGCGACGGCGCGCGCCTACTCGCGCTCGGCGCACCGCACCTCGTTCGGGACGGCGCCGCATCGTGGGAGACGACCGGCGAGCTCGTTCGCACGCCGGCCGGTCTTCCGGGTCAGGCCGTGCTCGAGCTGCGGCCGTGGCGGCTCCGGCCCGCGCGCTCGGGGGACTGGCGGCCCATCGCCCTGCTGCTGCCGGGGCTGGCGCTCCTCATCGCTTTCGAGATCGCGCTCGCCTTCACGGTCGCGTATCTCGTCACCGGCCGCGCGTACTGAGCCGGTAGTCGTACTCGTTCGCGCGACGGTGCGCGCGACCGACGCCGGGCTCTTCGCCGTGGTGCACGTTGCGGTCGTGGATCTCCGCGAGTGCGATGCGGGTCAGCCGTGGGACCTCGCGACGGAGCGTATCGGTCACCCACAAGGCCAGCCCCAGGAGGGCCGCGGCCACCGTACGCGCCGATGCGACGACGACGGGCATCGCCGCCGCCACGCCTGCGCGTACACGGACGACCGCGGGCTTCGCGTGCTCGTGTCGCCGAGCGATCAACACCTTTCGCGCAGGAACGACCGCGAGCACCTCGTCCGTCGCGAGCGCACGCCGCCGCCGGTGCGGCTTGCGCAGGACGAGCCTGTCGGCGCTGCCCCCGCCGGCGTAGTGCTCCACCGTCTCGACGATGCCGAGAATGCGGTGCCCGGCCCGAACGGTGAAGCCCTCGCAGCGGCTGAGCCAGTACTCGCAGACGGGGCTGCCGTTCGGGAAAGACCTGTCGGGAGCGAGCATCGAGGGACCGGTTCCCGCGTCCAAGGGAGGACAAAACCTCCGGTGGGTTTGGGCTCTGTAAAGCGCGGGATTCCATTCCCATGGTCAAGCTCAATCAAGCAGCTGTCGATCACGCGGAAGCGCTTGTCCGCAATGGGAAGGTCGTCGACGACGAGCGGGACGACTGGAGCCAGCATCAGCCGTCGACCGCCGGCGAGAACGACTTCATCGAGAAGAACGGCTGGGCGGCGTACGGCCGCTGGCATCTCGGCGTCGACGACGACGAGACGCCCGACACGAAGGCGTACTTCAAGTTCCCGTACGGCGACTTCGAGAAGGTGCATCGCTGCGCATTGCTCGCCGCCGAGTCGCGGGCAGGGCAGTACAAGTACCTCGACGTCGAGCACGCTGCCGCGCTCCTGGACGAGATGCTCGAAGGCGTCGCGGCGCGATCCTAGCCGTCGAGCCGCATCGACAGGCGTTCGCGGGATGTGAGAAGGGCCCCGTCTCCGGGGTCCTTCTCACGACGGTGAGGCGAGGCGTCGATCAGCTGCAGCCTGTGTTCGTGCCGCAGTCGCGGCACGTGTAGCACGAGCCGGTGCGGATCATGCGCCCGCCGCAGCGGGCGCACTCGACCGCGTCCTCCCACGAGTTGAAGAGGGCGGTCTGTCCCGGCGGCGGCGTCTCACCCGGCTCCGCCGGCGTGGCCGCCGCGCCTGACTCGTACCGCTCCGCGAGCCGCGCCTTCACCTCGGCGGAGAGGATGCCTGCCTCCTCCTGCTGCTCGGCGGTGAGGAACTTCTTCCCGAACCAGCGGAAGATGTAGTCGACGATCGACTTCGCAGCGCGGATGTCGGGATCGTTCGTCATCCCGCTCGGCTCGAAGCGCATGTGCGACAGCTTCGAGACGTA
>CAZXZX010000023.1:0-5551 GCA_964645445.1 uncultured Gaiellales bacterium | reverse complement strand
TTCGCCGCTGCGGCCACCGTGACGAGCTTCGACGGCAGGGCGACGATCGCGTCGTGCACCTCGCCGACGTTTGCGCCAACGTAGGTCTCCTTCACCGACCCGCCCTGCAGGACGAGCGTCCACGCGGGATCGACGTCGGTCCCCTGGTTGACGACGGTGTACTCGATCGTGTTCCCGAAGGTGCCCGCGTCGATCGCCGTGAGCGTGAGCCCGTCGGCCGCACCCGTGGAATGCACCGCGGCCCCCGCGAACGTCGGGTCGCCGTTCGCGACGCGGACGGCGTACACGGAGCCGGCGCCGCCGGTGTAGAGCTGCTCGATTGTCCGCGTCAGCGTCAGCGGGGAGCCGCCGACGAGTGGGCTCTCGAACGGGTCGTACGCGCCGAAAGCGTCGAGCGCATCGGCGTAGCTGCCAAGCGGGACGATGGTGTCGACCGGCCCGCGCGACGCGGTGCCGACGACGCCGATGTTGCCCGTCGCGATGCTGCCGACGCTGATCAGCCCTTCGGCACGAACCTCGATGTATGTGCCGGGGATGACCATCTCGGCGATGGACTCGCTCATGGAGTGCTCCCTTCACGTTGCACGTCGAAGTGCTCGGCTCCGAAGGTCGAGCTGACAGAAACGGTCGAGATGAGGCCGCCGCCCGCACCGAGTTGCGGTTGGACGAGCTCGTAGTCGAAGGCAAACGAGAGTGCACGGCCGCGTGCATGTGCGCGCGTCGTCCCGGCCTCGTCGATCGCCCGCCAGGACGTCGGGTCGATCCGGTTAAGCCCTGCGAGCGGCGCTCCCGCCGGATCGAGCAGAGCCGTCTCGACCGAGCGGCTCAGCGTGTCGACCGCGTCTGCATCCGCAGCGAAGGTCTCGACGAGGAGGACGCCCTGGTATCGCTCGGTGCGCACCTCCCACTCGCCGACGAAATAGACGGCCGTGAGTGTTCCGGTCGCGGGCAGCGCTGTCCCGAAGTGGAGCACGCCGAGATCGGGGTCCGGCTGGACCTCGCCGGCTCCGGGCGCGGCGTCGACGACCGTGAACGTCGTCGCGCCAAGCGTCACGTGGAGGTCGCCGCCGCCGAAGGTCGTCGTCGTCCCGTCGGCGGCGACGAGCGGGCCGTGCGGCAGCGACAGCGTCAGCCTGTCGTTCGAGAGCAGCAGCACGGTGGCATCCGGGAACGTGGCGACCGGATCGGTGAGGTCAACCGTCGTCGTCACCTCGAGCGCGCCGGTCTCGCTCGGTGCGGGCAGCCGCCCGATGCCCTGCAGCCCCGTCTCGACGTCGCTGAACGAGACGACGAGCGCCGGCAGGTCGGCCGTCACCGTCGGATACGTCGCCCCGACGAGCGCGGGCGCCGGCTCGACCGCCGACTCGAGGTAGGTCGTGAGCGCGTCGGTGAGCGCGGCGAGCCCCATCAGCCCGTGAAGACCGACTTGAGGCCGTTCAGGAGATCGGGCACCTGCGCCGTCCCCGACTGGACGGCCGACAGCGCGGGCTGCACCGCCGGCACCGGGTTCGAGATGTCGGGCAGCCCGCCGAGCACGTCGGGCAGGTTGAGCCCGTCGAGGCCGAGCGACGCGAGGCCGTCCAGGTCGCCTCCGAGGTCGGCGCCGAGATCGTCGACCGGAGCCGGCGGCGCCGGCGGCTCGACGTACTCGCGCAGGACGATGCGGTAGTGGAAGCCGTCCGCGGAGTCGTTGACCTCCTCGAGCAGCAGCTCGTCGATCAGCACCTGGTCGAGCTCCGCCGCGTTCGTGATGTCGGCGGCGAACGAGACGGGATCGCCGGCGCGGAAGCTCTCGCGAAGCGACTGCAGGAAATCGTCGCGCGCTTCGTCGCCCTGAAGCGAGCCGCAGATCTCCACTGTGAGTGACGCCGCGCCGAGATCCTGCTGGATATCCCCCAGCAGCCCTGGCACAGGCAGGCGCGCGATCCGTCGCTCCTCGAGCGTCCCGATCCGCTCGATCCGTGGCACCTCCCACTCACCGATCATGGGCTTGACGATCACGCGCTATGTGTCGATTGTTTGCGGTCCCGCACGGCGCGGATCCTCGGTGCATACGTCGTCATGCTCCCCCCAAGCGTGAACGTGTTCAGTGTGGGCCCGACGCGTCAATGCTCCGTCAACGTTGCGTCACCGACCCTTTCGCAGGAGCGTTTCGAGCCACTCGACCACCGTCCCGGTGATCTCCTCCGGCGTGGCCGCGACCGTCGAAATCTGCTCCTGCGCATCGACGTCGACCATCCGCGTGATTCGCGCACGCAGACGCGTTTCCCCGTTCGCTTCGATCCAGGCGCGGATCACGAGGAGGCCGGTGCGCTCAGCCGGAAGCGCTGCCACGACCGCAGGATGCGGAGCGAGGCGTCACAGGACCGTCAACGGTCCGTCACGGCGGCGACAAGCGCGTGCATCTCTGGCGACGGCTCGAGCCCGAGCTCGTCGTGGAGCAATGCGCGAAAGCGGTGGTACTGGGCGAGCGCCGCTCCGCGGTTCCCTTCGGCGAGGTGGATGCGAATGAGGATGCGGTGTGCACTCTCGCGCAGCGGCTCGACCGTCGCCACGGCCAGGCCTGTTTCGATCGCCTCTCCGAAGCGCTCGGACGCGATCAGCCGTTCGCACAGACACTCCAGCGCGTGTACGCGCAACTGGCGGAAGCGCTCCCGCTCGAATGCGAGCCAATCGTCGTACCAATCGGGGAGTAGGTCGTCGCGGAGACGCACATCGTAGAAGCTCGGACATTCGTCATTTGCAGGATCGAGCAGGCGGTGGGCTTGCGCGACCGCAGCAGCGACGTCGACCGCGACGTGCGAAACGAGGCGGATCATCTCGCCGCTCACCTCGATGAGCCGCCCCTCTCGGTTCAGTCGCCACAACGCAGAGCGCAGGCTCCCCGCGGCGCGGTCGTCCGTCGAGTCAAGCCAAAGGGAGCCGGCGACGAAAGAGCGTGTGAGCGGGCGTCCGTGTAGAGCGAGGAAGGCCAGCAGACGCTGCCCGTTCATCGGCAGCGAGACCGGGGCGCCGGCGATGCGGAGGTCGAACGCGCCCAGCAAGGCGAGGCGGACCTGTTCCGGTGCCGTCTCCGACTCGCGGCTGGTGGGCGGGCCGACGGCTACTGCAGTGTCCGGCGAAATGCCCGGACCGTCCTTCCCGAGCGCCGGGTTCCCGCATCGCCGCAGACGCGATGTGGCAACCATCTCACGAACACCACCCGTTACCGTTAGAGCGGTCGAGCATAGAGAGGTCGAGCCGGAATTTCAACATCCGGGGTCGATCGGAGCGACTACTTCGCCGCCTGGCAGCAGCCGCAGTTGTTCACGGAAGAGGTCCCTGCCCAGCTTCCGGCCGCTCGCTCAACGCCTGATCATTCCGTATAGCGACGGTGAACCTCTGCCCGCGCCGCGTGTTCGGGCCGCTGGAGACCGCGAGTTATGACGAATCGGAGCAGAGGACCGGAAATCCCATTACACGAGCTGCAACAAGCTGAAGCGTGACGCGTGTATCGCCGGTATGGCTGCGCGAAGCTGAAGCGTTTCGAGTCCGCGCGTACGGATTGACGTACGTGCATCCGTACGCGCACAGGGGCTCGAACATCGAAAACTCCTGCAAATCGCATGGGCCGGGCAGGGATCGAACCTGCGACCTTGGGATTAAAAGTCCCCTGCTCTACCGACTGAGCTACCGGCCCCGACGCGAGTGTAAAGCCGCTAGGCGCTCGATCGCTGGCGGTCCCACGCGTCGAGGAGCTGCTCGACGTTGCGGCGCTGCGCGTCCGTGAACTCCATCTGCTTGACGACGCGGCGCGCCTCGGCCGGATCGTCGTGCTCGACCGCGGCCTCCAGGTGCTCGCGGAGCGGCATCGGCTGGGCGAGCTGACGTCGCAGCCAGCGCAGGAGACTCACCTGTGCGGCTTCCACGGCCTCAGTGTCGCACGGGAAGCGAGACGACCTCGTGCATCCGCTCCAGACCCTCGCGGCGGTGCGTGATCAGGAGCACCGTCCGCTCGCCGGCGGCGTCGAGGACGTCGTCCATCAGCCGCTCCGCCGTCGGCGGGTCGAGATGCGCGGTCGGCTCGTCGAGCACGAGCACCGGCGCGGCCGAGAGGAGCGCGCGCGCCAGCACGAGCCGCTGGCGCTGGCCGCCCGACAGCTCCGTTCCTTCCTCGCCGACGAGGGTGTCCAGCCCGTCGGGGAGCGACGTGACCCACTCGGCGAGCTGCGCCTGCGCGAGCGCGCTCTCGAGCTCGCCGTCGGTCGCACCGGGTCGGCCGATCCGGAGGTTCTCGCGGATCGACGAGTCGAACACGTGCGCCTCCTGCCCGGCGAGCGCGAACGTCGCGCGCACGTCCTCCTGCCGGTAGCGGCGGACGTCCTCGCCGGCGATCGTCACGCGGCCCTCGGCCGGATCGAGAAAGCGGAAGAGGAGGTTCGTGACCGTCGTCTTGCCGGCGCCGCTCGGGCCGACGAGCGCGACGCGCCGGCCGGGGTCGAGACGCAGGTCGAAGCTGCGGAGCGCGTCCTCGTCCTCCGCGCCGTAGCGCGCCGTGACGTTCTCCAGCGCGACCGCAGCCGATGCGCGCGGCGGTTGTAGCGGATGCTCCGGGTCGCGCACCGCTGGCTGTTTGTCGGTGAGCGCGAGCACGCGCCGTCCGGCGGCGAGCGTCGCCAACAGCTCGCGCGCGACGCCGGGGAGAGGCGCGACCGCGTCGAACGAGGCGAGCGCGAGCAGCGCGAGCGTGCCGACGAGCACCCGGTTCAGCGTCCCCAAGGAGTGCGCGTCGACGGCGACGGCGAGCACGCCGGCGACGGTCAGCCCGACGACGAGGATGGAGAGCGAGTCGGCGAGACCCGCGACGAGCGCGTCACGGCGTTCGCTCCGCACGAGCTTCCGGTCGACCGCGTCGATGCGGGCGAGCTCCTCGTCGCCGCGGCCGTACACGACAAGCTCCGGCGCACCGCGCAACAGCTCGACGAGCGACGCCGTCAGCTCGCCGCGCTCCGCCGGCGCCGAACCCCGGCCGAGCGAAGCGGCGATCGCCGGAACCGCGATCCCGCCGGCGAGGAGCCCGATCGCGAGCACCGCTCCCGCGGCGGGAAGCAGCAGCGCCGTCGCGAGCACACAGCCGGCGCCGACGACGAGCGCGACGAGCGGCGGACCGATCCCGCGCAGGTACAGCCCCTGGAGCGCGTCCACGTCGGAGACGACGCGGCTGACGACGTCGCCGCGCCGGTAGCCGCCGAGCTGGCCCGGCGCGAGCGGCTCGATGCGCTCGTACACGCGCACACGGATGCGTGCGAGCGCACGGAGCGCGAGGTCGTGCGACGCGAGCCGGTCGAAGTAGCGGGCAAGCGGTCGCGCGAGCGCGAAGAAGCGCACCGCGACGATCGCGATGGTCAGCGACAGCACCGGCGGATGCTCTGCGGCCCGCGACAGCAGATAGCCGGACGTGGCGAGCAGGCCGACGCCGCACGCGATCGCGACCGCGCCGAGCAGAACGGACAGGGCGACGCGCCTGCGCGGCATCCCGGCGAGGACGAGCAGCCTGCGCAGCGTCGCGGTC
>CAZXZX010000022.1:0-6486 GCA_964645445.1 uncultured Gaiellales bacterium | reverse complement strand
GGGGGTCGACACCTCCTCGGGCGAGACGAGCGTCTCGGGGAAAGTCGGTACGTGCGGCACGGCCTCCGCGATGTCGCCGTCGGCGGCATAGTCGCCGTTCTCGCAGCGCACGAGAACGTTCTCGCCCGAGCCGGACGGCGCAAGGAAGTCGACGCTGAACTTCCCGCCCATGATCCCGCTCTCGGCGACCACGTCGTACGTCTCCAGCCCACAGCGGGTGAAGATCGTCTTGTACGCCTCCCGGTTGGCCTCGAAGCTGCGCTTCACGCCCTCCTCGTCGCGGTCGAACGAGTACGCGTCCTTCATGATGAACTCGCGAACGCGCAGGAGGCCGCCGCGAGGCCGCGGCTCGTTTCGATCCTTCGTCTGGAAGTGGTACCAGAGCTGCGGCAGCTCCTTGTACGACTGGATCTCGCGCGCGTGGAACGTCACGGTCTCCTCGTGCGTGACCGGGAGGATGTACGGCGTGTCCTCGACGTGGAAGATCTCGGGGATGCCAATGCGTCCCGTCGCCTCCCAGAGCTCGGCGGGCGTGAGCACCGGCATGAGCATCTCCTGCCCGCCGATCGCGTCCATCTCCTCGCGGATGATCTGCTCGATCTTTCGGTGGACGCACCAGCCGAGCGGCATGAACGTCCAGACGCCCGCGCTCACCTGCCGGATGAAGCCGCCGCGGACGAGGAGCTTGTGCGAGACCGCCTCCGCATCGGCGGGGTCGTCGCGCAGCGTCGGCAGGAAGAGCTGTGAGGCCCGAAAGATCATCCGTTTTCCGGGCAGACTACTCGAGGGGAATGAGCGAGGCCTCTGCCATCGCGAGCGCGGCGGGCTTCGCCATCTTGAGGCGCTTCGGTCGCGGCATGCCGTCGGCGATCCACTTGTCGATCTCGAAGAAGAGCTCGTCGATGAGGATGTCCGACGAGACCTTCTTCAACACCCGGCCGTGCGCGTACACGAAGCCGACGTCACGGCCGCCGGCGATGCCGAAGTCCGCGTCTCCCGCCTCTCCGGGCCCGTTCACCGCGCAGCCCATGACCGCGACCTCGAACGCCTCGGGGTAGCGCTGGAGACGCTCCTCGACGACCTTCGCGAGCTTCTCGACGCCGACGTTGTCGCGCCCGCAACTCGGGCACGCGATCATGATCGGCCCACGCTCGCGCAGACCCAGCGCCTTGAGGATCTCGAAGGCGGTCTTGACCTCCTCGACCGGGTCGGCGGTGAGCGAGACGCGGATGGTGTCGCCGATCCCGTCCATGAGCAGGGCGCCCATCCCCACCGCGGACTTGATCGAGCCGGAGAACGGCGTTCCCGCCTCGGTGACGCCGAGGTGGAGCGGATACGGAACCTTCTCGGAAAGCATCCGGTACGCGCGGATCATCGTCGGCACGTGCGAGGCCTTCACGCTGATCTTGAAGTCGTGGTAGCCGAGCTTCTCGAGCAGTTCCACCTGCTCGAGCGCCTCGACGACGAGCGCCTCGGCGGTGTCCTGCCGGGCAAGCTCCTGCAGGTGCTCGGGCAGCGATCCGGCGTTCGCGCCGATCCGCATCGGGACGCCCTTTGCCTTCGCGGCCTTGACGACGCTCTCGACCTTGTCCGGCCCGCCGATGTTGCCGGGGTTGATCCGGACGGCCGCGACGCCTGCATCGATCGCCTTGAGCGCCAGAGATGCGTTGAAGTGGATGTCGGCGATGACGGGGATCGGCGAGAGGCGCACGAGCTTCGGCAGCGCGTCCGCGTCCTCCGTCTTCGGGACGGCCACGCGCACGATCTCGCAGCCCGCGGACGCGAGCGCAGCGATCTGCGCGGTCGTCGCCTCGACGTCGTGCGTCTTCGTGAGCGTCATCGACTGTACGACGACGGGGGCACCGCCGCCGATCTTCACGCCGCCGACCGAGATCTGCCGCTCGCTGGCCACTTCCCGACCCAGTCTAGCCGGGCACCTTCGCGCCGACGTCGTGCTGGAGCGCGATCACCGGATCAAGAAATGCAGAGGCGGCCGCGCGACCCCTTCAGAGGCTTCTCGTCCGTGCGTTCGCGGATGCGACGACTCTCCGCCCGGTCGGACGCTGACGAAAAGGAGGTGCAGGCATGACATCGATTCCGCACGAAGGAGCCAGGTCGCTCAGGCTCATCCCGAGGGAGGTCTGGCCGTCGCTGGCGATCTCCGTGATGTGGCTGGTGGTGCTCTTCGCCTCGGTCTTCGGCCCCGACATCGTCACCAGGAGCACCGACGGTTCCGGGGCGACGATCCCCTCGGGCGTCGCGGTCGCGTTCTTCGCGTTCCTCGGCTCATGGGTGCTCGCGCGCCGCTGCTTCGGCCGTTCGACCGAGTGACGATACGACGTGCTCACCGGCGACCGTGAAAGAGCGCGTAGCCGGAGGTGCTCGATCTCGACGTCATCGTGCCGGTCGCGTTCGTGCTGTTCGGAGAGTGCGACCTGGACGAAATGAACGACAGCGCCGGAGAACATGCGGTGTTCGGCTACCGCTTGTGCGCGGATGCGCTCGCGCAGCGGTGACGGGAAGCGGATGGAAGAAGGCGCCGGTCTTTCCATGCGACAACTAGCCGAACGTCCAAACGGCTCTACCCCATCGAGGAGGGGAAAGGGGCACCCGACTAGGCGGGCGGCACGTGCCGTTGGGGCTCGCTGCTGTGCAGCTTGTCGGCGTCGGCTTCGAGTAGCTCGCCCATCGCCTCGTCCTCAAGCTGAACCCGGCAGGGAACGACGCCCATCGGTGACATCCCGCGCACGACATACACACGGTCGCGGAACATCACGCACTGGCCAATGTGAAGATTTCTCAATGTTCTCTCGAGTGCCGCAGTTGCTCCTTCGGTGGTCGGCGGCATTGAGGAGGTTCACGCCACTTGGGCGAGTGATCGCGGGTGTGGATGGAGTATGGATTCCCCCGCGGGCCTTGCTGATCGGTGTTCGGCGAAGTAGCCTCCCCGCGCGGCGAGGCAGGGTTCATGAGGTGTCGGGTGAAGGGAAGGCGCTATGGCTGATGGGCTGAGCGATGTGCGGGACGCGCTCGCGGCGAGGGTTGAAGTCTGTTGGGATCACCTCGACGATGCTGCGTCCGAGCTTGTTGAGTTGCACGAGGTTTCCCCGGAGTTCCTTCTCGCGTGGGTCGGGATGTTGGCTACGACTGAGAACGCAGCAGACCCAGCTCCTTCTCGATCTCGCAGAGGCGCGCTTCAACCGCTCGGATTCGGGCGACGAGACCGTCAACCGATCCGGCGTCCTCGATCGACTGAGCGAGCGCCGCATCAAGCTCGTTGAGTTCGTTCGCGACCGCAAGAATCTCACGTTCCAACGCAGCAAAGCGATGAGAGAGGGCGCTACGCATCGGTCTTGGGTAGTTCCGCGCTTTCGCATCCAGCAATCGTGCGGACACGCTCGTCATAGTCGTATCGACAGCCGCGCCCCCTTCATCGTTCACTGACTTGAACTGGACGATGGGCCTGCCCCGGCTAGCCGTTGGCCCGCCAGAAGACGCACGCGATCCGCATCTATACGGGTAGGCGGCGCGTCATCGACAGTGGAATCCTCTGCGGCCTCAGACCCGGGTGAGAGCGTTTCACTCGGAATCGACCCGCCGCCATCCAACCGGAGCACGCAGGTTCGCCGCCGCAGTAGCGAACGGCAGCTCCGGCTGATCCTCCGGCAACAAATGCGAATACGGTCCCTCGCATGGCCGCAGCGAGCGCAGCGACGCACAAAAACGCACCGGGAAGAGAAATCACGCCCTTAGCGGCGTCTTTCAGCCGGGGCCGCTGGAACCGAGGTCGTGCTGGAGCGCGATCACCCAGATCAGGACGATCACGGCAAAGCCGATGACCGACACGCGCTCGTAGACCTCGCGCGCGAGCGCGCGCCGTCGGAAAGCCTCGATGATCGAGAAGAGGATGTGGCCGCCGTCGAGCGGCAGCAGGGGTAGGAGGTTGAGCAGCGCGAGCGACATGCTCACGAGGCCGACGATCTGGAGGTACCAGTTGAAGCCGACCTTCAGCGCGGCGGCGGAGATGCGGACGATGCCGACGGTGCTCGTCAGCTGCGTCGACCCGTGCTTGTGGAACAGCGACCCGAAGGCGCCGAACGTGCCCGTCACGACCTTCCAGCAGTCGGAGGCGGCAAGCCCGGCGCTGTGTCCGAGCGGGTAGGAGGCGAGCTTCGCGGCCGGCTCGAACCCCCAGATCCAACGGCCGCCGAGCCTGATCGTCCGGCGCGGCCCGAGGGTGACCGTGCGTCCGCCCCGCAGGACGGTGACGGTGATCGCGTGTCCGTGGCTGCTGCGGATGAGCCGCGAGACGGTGTCGAACGTCTTTGCCGGCCGGCCGTCGACGGCGACGACGCGGTCGCCGGGCTGGAGGCCGGCCGCGGCCGCCGGCGTGTGGGCGCTCACGGCCGCGACCTCGTTGCTCGGCTGCGACGTCGGCGCGCCGGTCGAGTAGACGGCCGTGAAGATGATGAAGGCGACGAGCACATTCGCGAGTGGGCCGGCTGCGATGACGGCGATGCGCTTCCACGTCTTCTGCCGCCAGTACGCGTCCGAGGCTGTGCCTTCGTCGACCTCGCGCAGCGCCCTCTCCGCGGACCGGCGCGCAGCCTTGTTCAGCTCCGCCTCGCCGACCGCTTGTCGGAGCTCCGGGATGCGCGCTCGTGCGGTTTCGAGGTCGGCCGCATCGAGGAAGCGGCGCACGCGCTGAACGAACGGCGCCAGCGACGGCTGCTCGTGCAGCGCGGGTCCCATGAACGCCTCGAGGTCGCTTCCCGCCGGACGGTGCATCCCCGGGATGCGAACGTAGCCGCCCAGCGGGATCGCGCCGATGCCGTACTCGATCCCCTTTCGCTTGATCTTTGCGATGGCAGGCGGGAAGCCGATGTAGAAGCTGCGCGGCCGCATGCCGACCGCGAGCGCGACCGTGAAGTGCCCGAGCTCGTGCAGGAACACGAGGAGGACGAGCCCCACGACGACGGTGAACCAGGTCACGCGACCGGGATCGCGCGGGCGGCGCGATCGACCTCCACCAGCTCGGCGAGGTCGCGCGCGGGCGTGCCGTCCGCGCGCTCGAGCGCGTCGGCGACGACCGCCGCGATCTCGAGGTACGGAAGGCGACCGTCGAGGAACGCGGCCACCGCCGCCTCGTTCGCGGCGTTGAAGACGCACGGATACGTCCCGCCCTTCTCCCCCGCCTCCCGCGCGAGCCCCAGCATCGGAAACGTCGACAGATCGGGCGCCTCGAATACCAGCGTCAGCGACGTGAGGTCGAGCGGGACGAGCGGCGTCGCCGCGCGCTCGGGGTACGTCAGCGCAAACGAGATGGGCACGCGCATGTCCGGGTACCCGAGATGGGCGAGTGCCGCACCGTCGCGGAAGCGGACGAGCGAGTGCACGATCGACGTCGGCTGGAGCACGACCTCGATGCACTCGTAGGGAATACCGAAGAGAAAGTGCGCCTCGATCAGCTCGAGGCCCTTGTTCGCGAGCGTCGCGGAGTCGACCGTGATCTTGGGCCCCATGCGCCAGGTCGGGTGCGCGAGCGCCTCATCAGGTGTCACCGCCGCGAGGTCGTCGCGCGTGCGCCCGCGGAACGGACCCCCCGACCCGGTGAGCACGAGTGTGTCCACCTGTTCCGGCGCACGTCCTTCGAGGCACTGGAAGAGCGCCGAGTGCTCGCTGTCGACGGGAAGGATGCGGCCGCCGCCATGCCGTTGCGCCGCGAGCGCGAGCTCGCCTGCCGCAACGAGGCTCTCCTTGTTCGCGAGCGCCAGGTCGACGCCGCGCTCGAGCGCCCAGAGCGTCGCGTGGACGCCGGCGAACCCGACGACGGCATTGAGGACGACGTCTGGCTGCGCCCGGTCGAGCAGCTCGGTCACGTCGCCCCCGATCTGCTTCAGCGGCGCGTCGACGTCGTCGAGCGACGATGAGCCGGAAGCAACCGCGCACAGCTCGAGCTCCGGGTGCGCCTCGACGATCTCGATCGCCTGGCGCCCGATCGACCCGGTCGCGCCGAGCAGAGCGACTCGTTTCACGCCGGCCAGTGTAGGGGCCTACGCGTGCCCGAGGCCGAGCACGAGGTAGTACGCGGCCGGGCCGGCGAAGAGGAGCGCGTCCACCCGGTCGAGGATGCCGCCGTGCCCTCCGAGCAGCCGGCCCGTGTCCTTCACCTGCATGTCGCGCTTCAGCATCGACTCGAACAGGTCGCCGACGACGGCCGCGACCACGACGACTATCCCGAGCACGATCGCCTCCCAGATACGCAAGTACGTGTGGCGCGTGTCGTACAGCGCGACGAAGGAGACGAAGACGCCGGCGAGCGAGCCGATGACGAAACCCTCCCACGTCTTCCCCGGCGAGAGCGTCGGCGCGAGCTTGTGCCGACCGAGCAGCTTGCCGCCGAAATAGGCGAACGTGTCGGCTGCCCAGACGGTCAGCAGGATCGTGAACGCCAGCAATCGGCCGTGCTCGTGGAAGTCCCGAAGG
>CAZXZX010000021.1:0-6733 GCA_964645445.1 uncultured Gaiellales bacterium | reverse complement strand
CTCGCGGCCGAGACGTTCGAGAAGGCATTCCGGATGTGGCGCCGCTTCGATCCGCGCCGCGGCTCGCCGCGCACGTGGCTCTGCCGGATCGCCCGGTCGGTTGCGATCGACTGGTTCCGCGCGGAGTCGCGCCGTAAGCGCCGCGAGGAGACGTACGCGCGCGATCTCGGCGAGTCGGTCGAGGCCACGTTCGGCGAAGGCATGTCCGGCCCGTTCGAGGAGGCGCTGCGCGCGCTGTCGCCGGCCGAGCGCGAGGTGGTGGCGCTGCGGGTGCTGCTCGAGCTCGACGGCCCGAGCGCGGCGCGCGTCCTCGGGATCAGCCAGACGGCGTGCTCGACGCGCCTGAGCCGTGCGCTGCGACGACTGGAGGAGAGGATCGGCGATGTCCGCGAGTGACGTGATCGGGAACGAGCGCATGGAGGCCCTGCTTCGCGGCGACGCGCCGCGGACGGCGGGGGAGGAGCGGCGCGCCGCGCTGCTCGGCGGGCTCCGCGCGGCGCAGCTGCGCGCGCCGGAGGCGCTGCGGGCGCGCGTGCTCACGACGGCGCCTGCGCGGACGGCGCGGTTCCAGCTGCCGTCGCGGCGGCTCGTGTT
The DNA here is from genome assembly GCA_964645445.1 of uncultured Gaiellales bacterium. GTDB lineage: Bacteria > Actinomycetota > Thermoleophilia > Gaiellales > Gaiellaceae > Palsa-739. The sequence continues at coordinate 6,139 of CAZXZX010000021.1, read as the reverse complement.
CGTGCTCGTCCCGGCGGCGGCAGCTCTCGCGGTCGGCGCGGCGCTCGTGCACGGGCTCGTCGGCTCCGGGAGCCATCCGTCTGCGTTGAGCACCGCGCAGACGCTCGAGAAGACTCCGGCAGCGAGTACAGGCGGTACCGCGGCGGGCTCCTACGGACCCGTCGTCGTCCACGGCAGCGCTGCCCCGGCCGCCGGTGCGGCGTCGTCGACGCCGCTCCGCGCACTCGGCCCGCTCCCGGTGGGAACCTCGACCCGCCTCCAGCACACGGCCGCCTCGCTCGAGGTCCGCGTCGCCGACACGGACAAGCTCTCCCAGGCGACGACCGCGGCGACGCGGATCGCCACGTCGCTCGGCGGCTACGCGCAGTCGGTCGTCTACCGGACGCCGCAGGCCGGGGGCGGCACCGCGTTCCTCGAGCTGCGGATCCCGGCCGCGAACGTCAAGCAGGCGCTCGCCCGGCTCGCCGCGCTCGGAACGCTCGTCTCGCAGCAGGTCTCGGTGCAGGATCTCCAGCACGCGTTCGCGGTCCAGTCGGCGCAGATCGCGCAGCTGCGGCGGTCGATCGCGGCGCTGCAGCTGGCGCTGAAGAACCCGTCGCTTCCGGACGCGCAGAAGGTGCTGCTCCAGATCCGGCTCGCCGAGCAGAAGCGCGCGCTCGCGCAGCGGCTGCACGCCCGCACGGGCACGGTCGCCGCGGGCACGACCTCTCGCGTCTCGCTCGTGCTGAGCACGAAGCGGAGCGCCGCCCCCGCGCCCGCGCATCGCGGCCGGATCGGACGGATGGTGCACTCCGCCGTCGGCTTTCTCGCACTCGAGGCGACCGTTGCGCTCTACGCGCTGATCGTCGTCAGCCCGTTCCTGATACTGGCCGGTCTCGCGTGGGGGCTGAACCGGGCACGCCGGCGGCGCGACGAGCGACGTCTGCTGGCCGCCTGACCTGCCGATCTGATGGAATACCGCCCGTGCTGCTCGCGGGGCTGACGACGGGACATGCGACCGGGCTCGGCGTCGTCGCCCTGATCTTCGTTGTCTTCGCGCTCGTCTCGTCGTTCCTCGGCCCGCGCTGGCGCCCCGACTTCCCGGGCAAGGGCGGGCTGAGGATCTTCGTCGTCATCAGCTTCCTGCTCTTCGCGGCCATGCTCGGGGCGGTGGCGGTCTTCGGCGCCGAGAAGACGGAGAAGGTCGCCGAGGCGCAGGCCGTGGTGGCCGCGGGCAAGCCGGTCGCGGTCACGGAGAACGAGTTCCACGTGATCCTCGCGTCGAAGACGCTGCCGGCGGGCACGTACACCTTCGTCGTCAAGAACGCCGGCAAGATCCAGCACGACCTCGACGTCCAGGGCGGCGCCGTGAACCAGAAGACACCGCTGATCAACCCCGGCTCGACGGCGAAGCTGACCGTGAAGCTCGGCGCCGGCACCTACGCGCTCTACTGCACCGTGCCCGGCCACAGGGCCGCCGGCATGCTGGCCAAGCTGACGGTCTCGTAGCCCGGCCCGCGCGAGCCGGTATCGTTTTCCCACCGGAGAAGTGGCCGAGTGGCTGAAGGCGGCGCCCTGCTAAGGCGTTATGGGGATGAATGTCTCCATCGAGGGTTCGAATCCCTCCTTCTCCGTAGAGAAAGCCCTGTTCGTCCAGGGCTTGTATTGACGGAGGCTGTCGCGCGGCCTACGAGCGAGGCCGCGCGCCGACGAGCAGCCCGAACGCATGGCCGACGCGGCGGCCGGGAAGCCTCTGCGCATCCAGTTCAGGCAGCAGGCGTTCGAGCGCACGTTTCTGGAAGGCTCGGATGCCCGAGTCGCGCCAGAGCCGAAGGCGGAGCGCGTACTTCAGCAACATGATGTAGTAGCGCCGCTCCAGTTCCCGAAACCTCCGCTGGTATTCGTTCGGCCGGAGATAGGTCGGGCCGAAGCTTACGAGCATCTCGATGTGGTCCGGAAGCCAGCTGCCGACGCGCGTGGTCCAGGCTGTGACCGAAGCATCGTGGTCGCGCGTGTAGGTGAGAACCTGATGCACGAAGCCGTAGTCCGACTCCCGAAGCACCTCGTAGCAGACGGCGGTGTCGGCGTGTACGTACGACGGGTCGTAGAATGAGTCGCCCCGCTTGCGCACGATGTCCGCGCGGATCATGGTCGACGTTGGCGTGCCGAAGATGTACCGGCCCTCTCCCAAGGCGTAACTGCAGGCCTCTGCCCCGGTGATCACCTCGACAGAGGAGGGGAGTGCGTCGAGTTTGACCTCGATGCCGCTGAGGAGATATGCACCGACGAGACCAACGTTGGGGTGGCGCTCGGCCAACGCGACCATTCGCTCGATGCACTCGGGAAAGAGGAAGTCGTCCGCGTGAACCACCTTGACGTAGTCGGCACGGGACGAGATCTCTGTCATCGAGCGGTTCCAGTTCTCGATGTGCGGCACGAAGTCGGCACCGACGACATGCCGGATGCGAGGGTCGCGCGATGCATAAGCCTGCGCGATCTCAGCCGTCCTATCGGTGCTCCGATTGTCGAAGATCACGTACTCCCAGTTCTCGTAGGTCTGGCCGAGGACGCTCTCGACGCACTCCTCGAGGTAGGGCTCGCCGTTGAAGACGGGCGTCACGACGCTGACGAGCGGCTCCCTCATGGGCCGAACCAACGCTGCGACTGCTCGGTCCGGAGTTCGTCGACGAGGCGTGCCGGCGGCAGTTCCACATCGCTGTAGCCGAGCACTTCGTCGCGCGCGACGTCCCGGAGCAGCCGGCAGCCCTTGGCAACGCCGATCGGCAGCAGCCGCTCCGCGACGGTCACGTCGGCGTTCTCGCATTGTCCGTAGACCGTGTATTCACCGATCCCGTCGAGCGACTCACCGGCCTTCAGGTCGCGCTTCGCGGTTGCCACAACGTCGACCATCGGTCCGTCGATCGGCGCGACCGCGGCGTCGCCGAAGAGAACCGCCCGTGCGATCGTGAACGGCACCTCGAGGTAGCAGAGGTGAAAGGGTGTGCAGAAACAGTAGAGCGGCCCGTCCCCCATCTTGTAGAGATCGAGATGCTTGGCCCGCTTCGAATCGCCGTTCTCGGCCAGGACGAATACGCCGGCGCCTGGCTTGGCTCCCAGCACATAGTCGACGACGCCGCCCGCAGCCCTGAGCTGCTCGGCGTCGTACAGGCACACGTGGTCAGGGTCGTCGACGTGTCCCTCGTACAGGTACCCGCGCATCCCGCGCTGCTGCACGCGCATGCCGGTCGCGTTGGCCACCACGGCCTGCTCGAACGAGATCTTGCTCCCGTCGGCGAAGCTCGTCACCATCGGCGCGCTCTGGCCCCATCGCTCCGCGAAACCCCGCTGCGTCTCGGGTGTTCGGTAGTGGTCCATCAGTCCCTTGATGTTCCCGCACAGGAGAGGCGTCAGTCCGATGCCGACTACGAACCGGTACAGGTTCAGCTCGGCGCCCGGCTGATCGCCGTCTATGTCCGTGAACACGACACCGGCTCGGTCGGCCCGCTGCTTCAGGATCGGTCCGACCGTACCGTCAAGCTCGGCATTCGAAAGCACGACGTGCTTGCCGTGGTCGATCGCTTCGGCGACGACGCGAGCAGCGAACTCGATACTGCCGGTGGCCTCGACGACGGCATCGACGTTCTCGGCACGGCATAGGACAGACGGGTCGTCGGTCACTGCGCCGATACCATCCGCGATCGCGCGCTGAAGCTGGTCGGGACTCTCGACCAGCCGAGGCGCCTCGACGCCCGCCTCGGCGAACGCCTCGCCCGCGCGTTCGAGCGTTCGGTTCGCGATCGCCACAACCTCCATGCCCGGAACGGCAGTGGCGATTTGCCTGGCGATTGCGTGGCCCATGAACCCGGCCCCGACGACCCCGACGCGGATCGGGCACCCGGCTTCGGCGCGCTGCCGCAGAGCGCGGTCGACGATGATCACCGCAACGCCGTCCCAGCGACCTCCAGCAGCGGCCACGAGCGGTCCTTCTCCGACACCGACGTGGCCGGGATCGGCCAGGCGATGCCGAGTGCGGGGTCGTCGTAGCGGAGACCACGCTCGCACTCCGGCGCGTGGGGCTGGCTCACGAAATAGAGCGCCGTGGCACCGTCGACGAGCGTCTGATAGCCGGTCGCGCAGAGCGGAGGAACATACAACGCTGCGCCCCGCTCCGAGTCGAGCTCGATCCCCATGTGTTCGCCGTGTGTCGACGAGCCCGGGCGAACGTCGACGACGACGCTGTAGAGCGCCCCGGCGACACAACGGAAGAGCTTCGCCTCTGGGGCAGGCTCGACCTGGAGGTGGAGCCCGCGCACAGTACCGCGCTCGCGGTTGAAAGACATGTTCGCCTGGGCGACGGTCGCCATCAACCCGTGTGCCGCGAACTCCTCGGCACAGAAGCTTCGGGCGAAGAATCCGCGTTCGTCTCGGTGCGGCTCGAGTTCGACGAGGAAGACGCCTTCGAGCTCACACGGGCTGAACCGCATGCGCCCTCCAGTAGAACTGCTCGTCGATCTGCCCCGTTCGCAGCAGGTACTCGATCTGCTTCAAGCGTGTGTAGGCGCGGAACCGGAACGTCGCCTCGTCCAGATCGATTCGTTCGAAGAGCTCACGGAGTTCGTGGGCGCCCCGCTCGAGGTTCCAGTCGCAGGCGAAGCCGGGGAGGACGTCGTGAATCTTGTCGAAGCAGGCGCGGTAGCTGCGATTGTCGGCGCCGAGCCTGCCGAGCTGCACTTCGCACTCGTCGAAGACGCTGCCGACGACCTCCGCGATCTCGCGCACCTGGTAGTTGGAGTCCGGGTCGCCGACGTTCAGCACCTCGTTGTGGACGCGCTCGCGGGGCGAATCGAGCGTGCAGGCGATCGCCTTGCAGATGTCGGAGGCGTGAACCATCGGTCGCCAGGGAGTTCCGTCGCTCTCCATGCGGATTTGCCCCGTCGTCCAGGCGAGCCCGCACAGGTTGTTCAGCACGATGTCGAAGCGCATCCTCGGCGAGGCGCCGAAGGCGGTGGCGTTACGGAGAAACGTGGGCGAGAACCCGTCGTCGGCCAGGGCGCCGACATCGCGCTCGACGAATGTCTTGCAAACGGCATACGCGGTTTGCGGGTTGAGTGGCGACTGCTCGTCGACCAGCTCCTCGCTCGCGACGCCGTAGACGCTGCAGGACGACGTGTAGACGAACCGTTCGACCCCGGCCTCCCGCGCCATGCGCGCGAGCCGCACGGACCCGGCATGGTTGATCTCGCCGGTGATCTCGGGCGCGAGCTGGCCGACGGGGTCGTTTGAGAGCTCGGCCATGTGCACCATGGCGTCGACGCCCTCGAACGCCTCGGCCCCGAGGCGGCGGATATCCTCGTTCCAGGTCTGGGCTGCAACTTTCGTCCCGTTGTAGAGCCAGCCCGCCTTGTAGAAACCGGCGTCGACGCCCACCACCTCGTGCCCCCGCTCGACGAGCAGCGGCGGCAGGAGCGTACCGATATAGCCGTCCGTCCCGGTGACCAGGACTCTCATGTGGACATCGGGCTCGGCCTCGTGGTGATCCGGTCCCCCCAGACCTTCCACGGCGCCTCGCCGGTTTGCCAGAGCTCGTCGAGCGTGTGCTGGTCGTGGCGCGTGTCCATTGGATGCCAGAAGCCGGTGTGACGGTATGCGGCGAGCTGGCCCTCATGGGCCAGGGTGCGGAGCGGCTCCTGTTCCCAGACGGTCAAGTCGTCTGCGATGTAGTCGATCGCCTCCGGCTCGAGCACGAAGAATCCTCCGTTGATCCAGGCGCCGTCGCCGTCCGGCTTCTCACGGAAGTTGTGGACCTTCATCTCACCTTCGGGGAGCAGGAGGGCGCCGAAGCGGCCCGGTGGCTGCGTAGCAGTCAGCGTCGCCAGGACGTCCTGCTCGCGGTGGAACGCGATCAACTCGCCGATGTTGACATCTCCGATGCCGTCGCCGTAGGTGAAGCAGAACGTCTCGTCTTCGAGGTAATCGCGCACCCGTCGCAGCCGACCGCCCGTCATCGTCTCCTCACCGGTGTCGACGAGCGTGACGACCCACGGCTCCGCGTAGCCCCAGTGCACGTTCGGCCTATTCGAGCGCAGGTCGAAGGTCACATCCGACATCCTGAGGAAGTAGTTGGCGAAGTACACCTTGATCACCCAGCCGCGGTAGCCGC
>CAZXZX010000020.1:0-25295 GCA_964645445.1 uncultured Gaiellales bacterium | reverse complement strand
CGCGACGGCGAATATCGCCGACACGATTCCCGGCCCGCTGCTCGACCGGATGGAGGTCATCCGCTTCGACGGCTACACGGTCGACGAGAAGACCGCGATCGCGCAGGGCTACCTGTGGCCGCGGCAGCGTGAGCGGAACGGGCTGCGCGAGGACGAGGTCTCGATCGGCGACGACGTCGTGCAGACGGTGGTCTCCGAGTACACGCGCGAGGCCGGCGTCCGCCAGCTCGAGCGCGAGCTTGGGAAGATCCTCCGGAAGCAGGCGACGAAGATCGCGTCCGGGGTCGTCGAGCCGCCCGTCCAGGTCGACGTCGACGTGGTCCGCGACGCGCTCGGCCGCCAACGCTTCTACCAGGAGGCGGCGGAGCGGACGGCGGTACCGGGTGTTGCGACCGGGCTTGCCGTCACCGGCACGGGTGGAGACGTCCTGTTCGTCGAGGCGACCTCGATGGACGGCAACGGCGATCTCGTGCTGACCGGCCAGCTCGGCGACGTGATGAAGGAGTCGGCGCGCATCGCGCTCTCGTTCCTCCGTTCGCACGCGGAGGAGCTCGACGTCGAGCCGGAGTCGTTCAAGGACAAGACGTTCCACGTGCACGTCCCCGCGGGCGCGATCCCGAAGGACGGCCCGAGCGCCGGCATCACGATGTCGACCGCGCTCGCGTCGCTCCTGTCGGGACGCCCGGTGAAGCACACCGTCGGCATGACCGGCGAGGTGACGCTGCAGGGGCGTGTGCTCCCGATCGGCGGGCTGAAGCAGAAGGTGCTTGCTGCGCACGCCGCGGGGCTCACCGACGTGATCATCCCGGAGCGGAACCGCGCCGACCTCGACGACGTCCCCGCGGACGTGCGTGAGGCGATGCGCTTCCACCCGGTGATGACGCTCGGCGAGGTGCTCGAGCTCGCGCTCGAGCCCAAGCCGAAGCCGAGCCTCCATGCGGTGTAGGAACTGCCAGCCGCTGCCCGAGGGGGTCGCCCGTGCGGCCGACCTCCTCGGGCGACGCTGGGTACTCGCCATCCTGTGGGCGTCGTCCGAGGGCGGCGCCGTCCGCTTCAACGAGTTCAAGCAGGCGCTGGAGACGATCCCGCCGCGGACGTTGGCGGCCCGCCTGGTCGAGCTCGAGGAGGCGGGGATCCTCGAGCGGCGGGTGCTCGACACGCGCCCGCCACGCGTCGAGTACACGCTGACGGACCTCGGCCGCCGCGTGGGCAAGGTCGCGGCCGGTTTGCTCTCCGCTTGACATCGGGCACACGCGCGAGCGGGCTCGCCGCCGCGTCCGCCGTGCTCGAGAAGCCGGTCGGGCGCCAGGAGCCGGCCGTCGCCTTACGCGCGCTTTACGCTCGTCTTAGCATCGCCTAACGATGCGTTTGGAGTATCCGGCTCGGCCTGGTGCCTCTAGACCTCATCGGCGCCGCGGGCGTCCGCCGCCGCCTCGACCTCCGACGCCTGCTCCGGCCTGCGGCCATGCTTGCCTACGCCGGCTTCGCTGCGACCGTGCTCGTTTCCGTCGGCGGCGTGCCGTCGTCGCGGGACACGCTCGTGCCGCTGCTCCTCGGCGGGGCGCTCGCCGCGTCGGTCGGGAGCGTCGCCCGGCTTCGGCGCTTCGCCGTCGGGCTCGCGGTCGACTGGCTGCCGCTGCTGCTCGCGCTCTGGGCCTACGACCTCGCGCGCGGGCTCGGCGCGCGGGGCTGGTTCCCGGTGCACTATGCGCCGCAGATCCGGCTCGATCGTCTCATCGGAGCAGGCTCCATTCCGACGGTCTGGCTCCAACACCACCTCTGGCACGGAGCTGCGCACGTGGCCTGGTACGACTATGCGTCCCTCGCGGTCTACACGAGCTACTTCCTCGTCACGCCGGTCGCGCTCGTCGCGCTCTGGTGGTTCAGCCCCTCCGGCTTCCGCCGCTTCGCGCTCGGCGTCGTCACGCTCGCGCTGTTCTCTTGTCTGACCTTTCTCGTCTACCCGGCCGCGCCGCCGTGGCTCGCTGGGCAGCACGGCCTCATCCCGCCCGTGCACCAGCTCGTCGGGACGGTCAACCGGCATCTCCCGCTCATCCGGCTCGACCCGCTCTGGGAGCGAGGGACGGGCTACGCCAACGTCGTCGCGGCGGTGCCGTCGCTGCACGCCGGCCAGACCCTCTTCGTCACCCTCTTCTTCACGCGCCGACTGCGCTCGCCCCTGCGGCACCTCCTGTGGCTCTATCCGCTCGCGATGGCCTTCGCGCTCGTCTACACCGGTGAGCACTACGTCGGCGACGTCGTCCTCGGCTGGGCGTATTGCGTCGTGATCTACGTCGCGCTCGAGCGCGGGTCCGTGCGCCGTAGGGTCGTCGTCGAGCTGGGCCCCGCGTAACCCGACGCTGGGCCGTGGGGCCCTTGCGCGCGGGCGGCGGACGCGCGACGCTCGACGTTGTGTTCCTGCGTACGCTCGCCGCCGTGCTCGCGGCGCTCGCCTTTGCGCCCTCGGCAGGCGCGTATCGCGGCTCCTTCCACGGCGTCACCTTCGCGGCGTTCACGATCGCGCCGGGGAACATGGACTGCGTCCAGGTCCACGACGACGTCGTCGGCTGGACGGGAGACTGTGACCCGGTCAACGTCCTCTTCCCGCGCGCGACACTCGGCTCCGTCGTCGCGCGGCTCCACGCGGCCGGGTGGATCGATACCACCGGAAGCACGCAGTGGCTGTACTTCGGAAACGCGACGCTCGTTCCGGTCGCCGCGCAGCTGGCGCTGCCCGACGGCTCCGATCCCACCATGCGCTATCACGTCCGGCTGTGGCAGGCCGCCCCACATCTCGTCGTCGGCGCCGTCCACCACGAGCACGGCACGCCGCACCGGATCGACATGGACTGGGACGCAGCCGAGAGCGTCCTCGCGCGGTCGTTCTGCACGGGCGCCTGCGGACGGCTCTCCATTCCCGTGCAGTGGACGCTTCAGAACGACGCGCCGACCTGGCGCGCCTGGTCGAACGACTCGGTGGCGACCGTGATCCCTCCGCGGCCGTCGACCCAGGCGGCGACAGCGCCGCGAGCGCGCGATTAGCGGCTGGGTGACTGCCGTGAGGTAAGGATTGCTCGGTGCATCACGCGTTCGCTTCTGCGGTTGGGCAGGCGTGGCCACCGTTCGTTCTCGTCGTCGGCCTTCTGTTGATCGGCGCGGTGGTCGAGGTGGACGGCTTGTTCGTCGCCCTGGGAACGCGATTCGAGCGGATCGGAGGGGGCCCGGTCATGCTGCTCGCGACCCTGCTCGGGCTCGTCGCGGTCGTGACCGCCGTGCTGAACCTGGACACCGCGGTCGTGTTCCTCACGCCGATCGTCATCCACGCCGCAAGGCAACGAGACTGCGACGAGCGCCCCTTTCTCTACGGCGCGCTGTTCATGGCGAACGGAGCATCCCTCCTTCTGCCCGGCTCGAACCTGACGAACCTGATCGTCCTCGCCCACGAGAATCTCTCAGGCGCCGAGTTCGCGCACCGGATGCTCATCCCGTGGCTCGCGGTCGTGGCGATCACGATCGTCTATGTCGCCGCCGTGTTTCGGTTGCGACACGAGAACGGCACCGCGGAGCCTCTGCCGCCGCTGCGGCTGGGCGTCGGAGCTGTCGCGACGGCCGCCGCAACAGTCCTGATGCTCGCGTTGCGCAACCCGGCGCTGCCCGTGCTCGCGGTCGGGCTGGCTGCGATCTGGCTACGGCGGCTCCGGCCACGGCTGTCGCTACACGTGCTCGCAGCACTGTTCGCGTTGGCAGTGGCACTCGGCACGCTTGCCCGCCGCTGGCACGGCCCCGCCTCGCTGCTGGGACACCTCGGCGCATGGGGGGATGCGGTCGTCGGCGCCGCCGCGAGCGTGCTCGTCAACAACCTCCCGGCGGCAGCGCTCCTATCCGCCGAGAAGCCGGCGCACCCGTTGCCGCTGCTGATCGGGCTCAACCTCGGCCCGAACCTCCTCTTCACGGGCTCGCTGTCGGCCTATCTCTGGTACCAAGCCGCCCGACTCACGGGGACGAGGCCGTCACTCCGGCTCGGCGCGCTCCTCGGCCTGGGCCTCGCGCCGCTCACGATCGCCGTTGCTCTCGCGGGACTCTCCGCAACGGGCTGACAAGCGCGCTGCAGGGGTTTGCACGTTCTCGCGGACGATGCGGCACTCGTCTTCCTGACGCCCTGACGTCTCCTAGTCGAACAGGTGGCCCCAGTGCGTGGCGACGATGAGGAGAAGCCCGCCGACCGCCAACAGTATCCCTGCGACCGTCATTCTGAATCTGCTCGGCGCAATCACGACGAACTTCAGCGAGATGTGCCACTTGCTCACTTGAGTGAGGGAAGCCGACGCGATCCAAACTCCCGCGATCAAGAAGAGCAGAAAGGCCACCTCGGCGAGCTTCACTGCGGTCGGATGCGCAAATCCGAGAATGAGGCTCATGCAGACAGCTATAGCAAGCAGGCCGGTGTTCAGTGGGCCGCGGGCTTGGCTAAAAGGAACCTAACGATCCGAGCCTGATGGCGAAGCAGGACATTCATGCCGCCGGATAGGCGGTCGTGGCGGAGTCTCTTCTCGACGGCTAGTCGCCTCGGCGAAGCACGCCCGCGGCCAACGCGATGATTCCTACCAGGGCGGCGACGACGCAGAACGACGTCGTGAGCGACGACGCCGAGGCGATGCCGCCGATCACCCCCGGTGCGACGAGGCCGCTCGCGTAGGCGACGACGGCGACGCCGGCAATGCTGCGCGCGGGATGGACGCCTACGCGCCCGGCCGCGGCGAACACGAGCGGGACGACGACGGCGAGGCCGATACCGAGCAGCGCGAAGCCGAGGAGACCCACCGCAAGGCTTGGCGCCAACACAACCGCGACGGCGCCGACGAACGCGCACACGCCTGAGATGCGGACGGTACGGACCGGTCCCAGCCTGCGGATCACGCGGTCTCCCATGAGCCTGACCGTCGCCATCGCGACGGCGAACGCCGAAACCGCGAGCGCTGCGACGCTCGCCGACCCGCCGAGCTCGTTGCGGATGTAGAACGCCGACCAGTCGGTTCCGGCCTGCTCGCCGAAGACGGCGCAGAGGCCGACGAGTCCGATCAGGAGGACGGGCCGGGTCGGGAGCGCGAACGGCGGCGGCGCCGGCGCGTCGGTCGTCGTCGGGTCCGCGATCAGCCGCTGCGCGACCGCAGCGCCGACCGTGGCGAGGATCAGCGCCTCGACCGCGAACTGGACGCGCGTGTCGATGCCGGCGTGGGACGCGAGGGCCGAGACGGCCGACCCGACCAGGACGCCCACGCTCCAGAAGCCGTGCAGGCTCGACATCACCGACCGGCCGAACAGCTTCTCCACCAGGACGCCCTCCGCATTCATCGCCATGTCCGCGAGCCCCGCGACTGCGCCGAAGACGAGCAGGGCGGCGCAGAGCGCCGCGAGCGACGTCGGCAGCGCCGGCAGGAAAAGGCACGCGCACCACGCGACGATCGTGGCCGTGACGAACGGGCGAAGCGCGAAGCGGTGGGCGAGACGACCCGAGAAGGGCATGGCGAGCAGGGCGCCGATCCCCGGCATGAGCAGCGCGATCCCGAGATGGCCGACGCCGACGCCGACGTGCGAGGCGATCCACGGAATGCGGGCCGCGAAGCTGCCGGTGACGCATCCGTGCACCGCGAACACCGCCGCAGTTCCGCGTCGCGCACGCCGGACGTCGGGAGCGGGCGCGGCCCGATCCGGTCGGCTCGTCGCGGCCGCGGTCACCGTCCGAGACTATCCAGCGCCGAGTGAGAACAAGCTGTTCGGATCGCCGACCGTTGGCTCGCGTGCGCAAGTGTTCGGGAACGTCATCCGGCGAAAGCGCCGAGGAGGTTGTTGGGACCGGTCAGGCGGTCGGCGAGGAGGTTGGTCGCCGCCGCTCGGCGGTCGCGTGACCCCAACGCTGGATCGCGCTGGCCGCTGCGCCGAGGCCGCCGAGCCATCGAAAGAAACTCATCCCGAGCACGTAGAGAACTGCGATCCAGATCCAACCCCACATCCAACTGACGATACGCCCATGTCGGCCTGCAGGCATCGGGGAGATCCACGGTCGGGTCGTCTCCCCGACCGCATGCTCCGTACCCACGCGGAAGTCCCTTGGCCTGCGCCACTGTGCGGGAATGCCCCCGGGCGCTGTCGTGACGGCCGGGCTGAGCGCTTAGGGACGGGCCACGACGATGTACTCACGGCTGTCGTCGTCGAGCGGCTCCCCGGCGAATCCGCCATAGAGAGCTCGAGGCGCAGGCCCTGCGCCAGTGTGCGCGAATGTCCCGTGAGCGTCGTGCGATCGAAGCATGAATCCAAGTGGTATTTCGGTGTCTTCTAGGGGGAGTGCTGGAGCGGCGGTGAAGGTCGTCGTAAGCTTGTTCTGTGAGTGACGGGGCGACGCCCGCACCGCCAGAGCAGCGAGCCGATCCGCATTGGTCGGAGCCGCTTCTTCAGGGGCTCGTTCGCTTCGAGGTGTTGCTCTACGGGGCGGTGGCCATCCTGCTCGCGGCGGCGGCGGTGCTCGTCCTGGTCGGCACCGTGCACGAACTCGCGGAGGCGATCTCGTCCGGTGCCGGCGCCGTCCAGACCGGGGTGACTGTCCTCGATCGCGTCCTGCTGACACTGATCATCGCGGAGCTCGTCTACACACTGCGCTTCGTCCTCCGAACGCATGAAATCGTCGTCGAGCCCTTCCTTTTCATCGGTCTGATCGCCGTCGTGCGAAGGATCCTGATCGTGACCGCCCAATTCGAGCGGCTGCCCGCCGCGGGACGGGCGCTCACCAACCTCCTTCTCGAACTCGGGGTGCTTGGCTTCCTCGCCCTCGCGCTCGCCGTTGCACTCGCACTCGTGCGCCGTTACCGGACCGAGACCGCCTGACGCGCGGTCGGCCGCCGCAACACGTCAGGGGGCGCCACGCAAGTATGGGCCTGTCGCGATCTGTTGATCGGAGTTGTGGGGCCGTTAGGAATTCCGTGGGAGGAGAGTGTCGCGGTAGTAGCGGCGGAGCCAGTTTTCGTATCCGTCGGGGTCCAGTCCGGCGAGGTCGATGAGGGTGCGGTGGGTTCCCCAGTCGAGTGCAACCCAGAAGGTCGTCTGGGCGTGGTCGGTGGTGAGGCGGCGGCGATGGCCGCGCTTGCTGAGGAGCGTTTGGGTCGCCCAGGTGACGGCGTAGGTCCGGTTGCGGTTCATCCGTTTCCATTGCGCTGCCACGGCTGGGTCGGTGCGGGCTGCGCTCTCGACGACGGAGGCGATGCGGGCAGAGCGCGTGTTGATCACGCGCAGATGGTGTGCGTGGAGGCGCAGGAACGTGGGCGCGTCGGGGGCGGTTTCCATCGCTGCGACGGCGTCGCGTTGCGGCATGGGGAGCGCTTCGGTGTCGCCGCGGATGGCGTAGTCGACTGCTGCGCGCAGGAGGACTGCCTTGGTGCCGAAGGTCGCCTCGACGGTCTTCTGCGATACCCCGGCAGCGGCGCTGATGTGGTGTAGCCGGGCTCCCGCCCAGCCGCGCTCTTGAAACTCTGTCAGCGCCGCCGCGATGACAGCGAGCCGTCGCTGCGCGGCGGCAGCCTGACGCCCTGCGGCGTCGTAGCGGCGTTTCGGCGGCTTGCGTTCATCCTCCACAATTTGTTAGGGTCGTGACCTATTCAATATAGAGGCTCCGGTGGACGACACGCCGGCACCCAGTCGAAAGGGGGACCGATGAAACGGCTGTTCCTGCTTGGCGTCGTCATCGCTGTGTGTGCACTGTCGGCCGCTTCCGGGATGGGCGCAACGGGCGACGCCGACGGCGTCTGGGTGAACGGGATCGTCCACAACCTGATCGTCACCGGGCCTGCCGCCGCAGGTGCGCGAGCCACGCCGCTGTACGTGATAGCGCCCGTTTCGGCCGCCCATCCGCTTCACCCGCTGGCCGACGCGAAGACACACGGCTTCGGCGCCCACGACCACGTCATCTCCCTTGCCCGTCCGAGCGTGACCTTCCACGGTGCTTGCGACCTGACCCTCGTCGTGCCAGGGCCCAAAGCCGTACTCGGCAAGACCGTCGCCGCCCGCCACACGCTCACCCCCGCAGGCACCAAGCCGCTCCTCTACGCAGCACTTCTCGGCGGCAAGCTCATGCCGCTCAACGCTGCGAGCAGGATCAATGCTGCAGCCCACGCAGGACTCGCCGCTCTCGTCGATACCCACAACCTTGTCGCCTGCATCGTCTCCCCGCGCACCAACAGCTGACCGCGATGAGAAGGATCGCGGTACATCGACCAAGTGCAAAGCTCGATTCGTGAGGGATGATCAATCGTGACGCGCGTTGTTTGTTGCCCCTCATGGGGGCCACGCTGTTAGCGACGGTCGATCGACGACCATCGGGCCGGCGTACAGGTCTTCAGTCTTGAGCGACCGCTCGGCCAGCCCGGGTTGGCTGGAGCCGGAGAGCCACGCACGGCTCACCTGTCGCAGGCGCGACGGTGTGACGCGCTGCGAGCAGATGCGCCCGGTCGCATCTCGCCTGCGCCGGCGTTCGGGAATGACGCCGCTGACGAACCCGGCTGAGGAGGAAGCCGATCTGCCAGATCACTGGCCCAGGAGCAGCTTGAACGCCAGCCTCCGGCCGAGCTTGCGCTGGAATGCGAGGAGGAACCAGAGACGTGTCAGCGAGTCGACGACGTCGAACGCGTCGATGCCGCCGAGCCAGACGGGCTCGAGCCCGATATCGGCGATCAACCTCTCGGCGACGTCCTTCGCGTGGCCTTCCTCGGCCGCGTAGAAGAGGTCGGCCGTAACGCCGTCGAACAGAGGGTCGGCGAAGTTCTCCCAGCCGAGTGTGTTGAACGCACGCACCGGGTGGGCGCCGTCTGCGAGCTCGTCGAGCGCGTGCAGCTTGCCTGCGCCTTGGATGTCGTTGGTCGCGTCGATCACAACCTTGCCGGCGAGCGCCGCACCGAGCGATGCGAGTACGTCCTTCGCCGCGGCGCCCGGTACGGCAAGCAGGACGACCTCGGCCCCGTCGACTGCGTCTGCGACCGCTGCCGTCCCGGGGGAGCCCGGTGAGCGGACGCCGTACACGACCTCGCGCCCGGCCGTTTCCCACTTGCCTCCCAGCGTCCTACCGATGTTTCCCGCGCCGATCACCGCGATCTTCACGGCGCCTCCCTTCCTCAGACTCCCACGGCCCCGATGACGAGCTTGGCGACTGATCGTTCATGGCCAGACGGTACAAGGCGTGCTGTTTCGCCATTCGCTCTAGTAGTCAGGCTTGCTTGTACGAGTGTGTACGAATGTCGCCTGGGCGGATCTCATCCGACGCCTCGACCTTGTAACCAGGCTCGACCCGCCGGGGTCAGCCGGGAGATAGATTCCTCGCTACGGGCGTGCTCGACGAGCTTCGGGGCGGACGGCCGGCGTCAGCATCCCGGGTTGGTTCGGATGCACTCGGCTGGTTCCGGACGACGGGCTGGAGGTACTTGGTTCTGCTCGTGGCGGCGTCGGCGGCCGCCGCGTCGGTGTGGGTGACGCTTAACGCGGGGTTTCTCGCCTATCCGGGTTGGCTGGCGGTCCAGAAGGCTGACCTGATTCTGGGGCCTGTGCTTGTCGGGTTGTACTGGGTTCGGGTGCGGCCGAAGAGCCGGTTTGGCCGGTTGTTGATCGTGGTGGGACTTCTGAATTCGGGCTACATCGCCGAGTCGATCGCAACCTCCGCGGTCTTCACGGTCGGGCTGTACTGGGAGGCGGTCATCTACTTCGGCACGCTCCTGCTGATCCTCGCGTTCCCGAGTGGCCGGCTCAGATGGTTCCCTGAGGGTGTCCTCTTGGCCGTGGCGCTGGTGAGCCTCGGCCTGACCGTCGCGATGGTGTTGCTCTCGCCGGAGGTCCCGCCGGGAGGTGCGATTTCGGCGTGTCGTGCCGTGTGCCCGGGAAACGCGTTCGTCATCGCATCGCGGCCCGACCTCGTCTTGAGGCTTGGCGATGCGTCGAAGTGGGTCACCATCGTGCTCGCGCTCGGGACTGCTGCGCTCCTCGTCTGGAGGTTCGTCGCCGGTACGTCCCCGCAGCGACGCGCGCTCGTGGTCGGGACGCCGATCGCGCTGGTATTCCTGCTGACCCAGGCGGCCTACACGGCCGCGCGGATCTACCTGGCACCGAACACGACGTTTTTCAAGTACATGCGCTGGTGGTTTGTGATCGCACGCTCGTCGCTCTGGTACGGGTTCCTGGCCGCGCTGATCGTGGCCCAACTGTTTGCCGGCCGCGCGTTACAACGGCTGATCCGGCAATCGCTGCGACGGCCCTCGGAGCGCCAGCTCGAGTCGATGCTGCGGAAGCCTCTCGGCGACCCGAGCTTGCAGCTGCGGTTCTGGGATGCGAAGGCAGGCGGGTGGGACGGTCCCGTTGAACGCATGCCGGGTTCAGCTCTCAGCGTCGTCGAACATCACGGAGAGCCGCAGGTCGCGCTCATCCACGATGCGCAGCTGGGCGACGACCCTGAGCTGCTGCAGGCAGCTGGCTCGGTCGCGCTGCTCGCCGCCGAGAATGCCAAGCTCGATGCCGCATGGAACGAGGCGCTCGAGGACGTCCGGCTCTCGCGCACACGAATTGTGCAGGCGGTGGACCGCGAACGACAACGGATCGCGCTCCACCTACACGACGGAACCCAGCAGCGGCTCACCACGATTCGACTGAAACTGGCCACAGCCGGGACGGTCGCCTCTGAGCCCCCGATCAAGAGTCGGCTGGCAAGTCTTGGCGGCAGCGTCGAAGCGGCGATCGAGGAGCTTCGGCAGGTCTCCCAGGAGCTCTATCCACGCCAGCTGATCGAGCGCGGGCTCGTTCCAGCACTCCAGACCGCCGTTGCGCCTCTCATCGTTCGCCACAACCGCATCGGCCGACACTCACTCGAGGTTGAGGCAGCCGTCTACTACTGCTGCCTCGAAGCGGTCCAGAACGCGACTAAACACGCCGGCCCGGACGCGGCGGTCAACCTCAGCGTGCATGAGGACGCGGGCGGTTCGCTGTCCTTCGAAGTCTCCGATGACGGCGCCGGCTTCGACCCCCTCGACGCCCACGACGGGATGGGTCTGCTAGACCTCCGCGACAGAATCGACGCCGCCGGTGGCCGTCTATCGATCAAGAGCGCGCCGGGCCACGGCACCGTCGTCTCGGGATCAGTGCCGTTTGGCGGCCGGTGACCCTCGCCGGGGCTCTCCTCACTAGCTCCGACAGAGAGCGTCGAGGTC
The DNA here is from genome assembly GCA_964645445.1 of uncultured Gaiellales bacterium. Lineage (GTDB taxonomy): Bacteria > Actinomycetota > Thermoleophilia > Gaiellales > Gaiellaceae > Palsa-739. The sequence continues at coordinate 14,064 of CAZXZX010000020.1, read as the reverse complement.
GACCGTGTGCAGACGGTGCTTCACGATCAACCCGCGTGCACCGCTCGCCGCGACGCGCTTGGCAGACTCCTCACCTACCGAGATCAGCAACACCGGCAGGTCGGGCCACTCGGTCGTCAAGGCCCGTGCAACATCAAGGCCACTCTCCTGCCCGAGGCGAAGATCGAGGAGAACCACCTCCGGCCTGAAGCTCGCCGCCGCCTCCATCGCCTCTTGACCGTTGCGGGCCTCGGCGACAACCACGTGACCCTGTTCCGTGAACAGGTCAGATATCGCCTCCCGCATGCCCGGCTCATCGTCGACGACCAGTACACGCAACTCACCCGGCCCCCGATCCGACCGAGCTACGCGGCGATGCCCGGCCGCTCGGGACGCCGCGACCGACGCCGCGTGGCGCTCAAGCTCAGCGAGCCGGCTCTCGACCAAGAAGATCCTGGCCGAGAGCTGCGCGGGAGGCGGATCGGAACCGTCCCACGCGTCGAAAAGCGCATCCAGCTCGAACAGGTCGGCAGCAATCTCAGCGAGCGCCCGTTCGGCATCTACCTTCATGGATGGCGCCTACGCTGACTCGCCTGCGCGTAACAAGGACTCGCCTCTTCGCCCAGCTCGAGCGCCCCCCTTCGCTGCTGCTCGCGGGCGAGCCGTGACGCCGACTGATCCACGAAGGTCAAAGTACCAAACGCCGCGAGCGCCGCAAGGGGGCCTGCACCTGAACGCATCCCGTGTATACGCACGGTCCCACATCCCCAGTCGATGAGGGTGTGGTCTCGGTCACGGGCGTGTGGCGGCCGGGCCGGCATAAACACTTGGCGCGGGCTGGTGATCGCGAAAGTCACCGCGGCGGCCGAGTACGCCGATACCGATCTGCGGGTATGTACAGATGTTCTCGGCAGGAGTCGGCGGAACGAATCGCTCGAGCTCTTCGTGGCTACTCCAGTCTTCTCAGTGTTGGGCTAGTGTCGCACCGGGAGGCACGCGTATGGCGGAAGAAGAACTTGAGGTATTGCGGAAGTCTCTGAAGGAACGGCTCGATTCCTGCTGGGATCGGCTCATGGATGTCGTCTCCGAGCTGCACGCGGTGCATGACGTCTCAACCGACGAGATCCTCCGACGTGTCGAAGAAGCGGCAGAAGAGGACAACGAAAAGAACGAAGGCGAGGGAGGCTCGAGGTCGGCGGCGGCAGCTGAGCCGGCCTTTCTCGGTCTTCGTAACGACTAAAGCCGAGACGTTCTCGGCCAGAGTTGAGCATCGCGCTTCCGCGTTTTTCGCGGGAAGCCCAAATCGCCGAGGAGCGAAGCGACGGGGGCGGGGTCTGCTATGCGGGCGAGGGGTGCTTCGACCATGCGCAGCTGCGCGTCGACGTGGTCGAGTTCTTCCGCGGGCCGCGGCGGGAGCTTGGCGGTGCGCCACTTCCGTATCTGCGGGTGCCGGAGTGGGCTCGCGCAGGCCTCGGAGCGGATGGGATCACAAGGGACACTTAGCAACGCTCGTATGCGCGAGCGTGCTTACGCAGCGGTGCGGGTCCGGGGCGCGCTCCGTCTACGAGCCATCTACCAGGACAGACGCGCCCCCGCAGCGGCTGACGACATCCGTCCTAGCAGTCCTTCGGCCGTCCGCACCGCCTGGCAGCTGAGAATCGCGTAAGTTCGAACCAGATTTCATGCACGACTCATGAACGCGCCCGACGCTGTGATCATGACACGAGCACCGATACCGAGGGCGCACGCGATCGAGCGAACGCTCGAGCACCGCCCGATCGGCCTGATGGCATCGGGCGCACTGCTATTCGCTGCAGTCGCGACCCTCGCCGTCGCACTCCTGCACGCACACTGATCTCATCCGGCCCGACGGGCGCAGCTCGTCCTTTGCGAATCGCCCGGTCGTTCGTCGGCTCCTTCCGTGGATTAGGTCACGCGTAGCGGAGCGCGTCGCCGGGCTTGAAGTGGACGGCGCGCCTGATCGGGAGCAGCGTGATCAGGAGGGCGAGCAGGATCGTTCCGACGAGTGCTATCGCGATGTTCCAGGCCGGGAATGTGAAGGGCACCTCGACGAGGACGATCCTTTTCGTCATCCAGCCGAGGAAGAGGTCGAGACCGAGTCCGACGGGGATGCCAATGAGCCAGCCGAGAATCGCGAGGACGATGGTCTCAGTGGCGAAGATGCGGCGAATGTCGCGGGCGCGGGCGCCGATCGAGCGGAGGATGCCGATCTCCCGGGTGCGTTCGAGCACGCTCATGGTCAAGGCGTTGACGAGCCCGGCCATGCTGATCGCGACGATGATGAAGCCGAGCACAAGAATCGACGTCGTCAGCGTGCGGTCGTGCGCGACCTCGTTCGCGAGCTGCACGTACACGATCTGAGTGCCGAAGTCGTAGCCGCTCGCGATGAGCGTTTGGTCGACGTGAGTCGTGGTCTGGTCGATGAACGCGTGGGCATGCGATGTCGTCTGCACCCAGAAGTCGCCTCCGCCCGGCGGCACACCGGGCATGAGCGCATGCATCGTCGTGAGCGGCACGTACAGCGCCGTGCCGTTCTCCTGCTGGTTGGAGGCGACGCCGATCACGCGAAAGTCGGCGACACCGGAGGCCATCTGGACGTGGATCGTCTGACCGAGATGGGTTCCGGTGGTGCGGGCGATGTCACGCTGAATGACAGCGACATGCGCACGACGAGATGCCTCGGCGGCGGTGTACCAGCGCCCCGCGACGATGTGATAGCGGAACATCGTTGCCGGGCGGAGGGCCCAGATCTTGGCGCCCTTCCCGGCGATCCTGACGTTGACGACGAACTTTGGCTCCAGGGCGGCGACGCCCGGTGTGGAGCGGATGAGCGTCGCCGCGCGCGCGTCGAGAAAGCTGCCTTGCCCGTCGACCTCGAAGTCCTCACCGTGGTCGTGCCAGGAGGCACGGCTCGTACTGGCGACACCGGTGCCGAAACCGACGAGCGCGAGCAGCGTGCCGACAGCGAGAGCGATAACAACGGCGGTCGAGAACGCGCGCCGCCTTCGCCTGCCGACGCTGCGCAGGCCGATCTGCGCGCTTCGCGGCAGAAAGCGGATACGGCGCAGCAGCCGCTCGCTCACGTTCTCGGTGCCGATGGCCGACCCGTTCGCTTCGAGCGCCTCGCGGACGGGGACGCGGGTGGCACGGCGAATGGCAGGAAGGGCCGCGACCGGCGGCCCGAGCAGACCGCAAGCCGCGCTCGCGAGGATCACGAGCGGGTCGGCACCGATGCCGACACCGACGCCGTAGAAGTGCGACCCGAAGTAGCGGCTGAGTAGGTTCGCGACCACGAGCCCGAGCACGATGCCGGCCACGCTTCCGAGCGCGCCGAGCAGCAGCGCCGTCTTCAAGTAGACGGCCGCGATCTGGCGGCGGCGGCCGCCGACCGCCTTCATGATCCCGATCTCCGACGTCTGCTCGGACACGAGCGTCGTGATCGTGTTCGCGATCAGCACGAGTGCGGACAGCAGCGCCAGCACGGTGACGATGTAGAAGAACTTCGTCAGTTTCGTGTAGCTCGACTTGCCGGGCCAGTCGCCCGAGGCACGCACATCGGGGAGCGCGACGAAACCGCGGAATCCTGGCATCGCCGCAAATGTCCGCCTGATCGCCGAGAGCGTCGTGTCCACCGCGGCCGGACCGGAGTTGGCGAGTCGGAAGTAGAAGCTGGTGTACCCGGGGCCTCCGTTCAGCGACGACACCGTGGCAGGTGATGCGTACAGCACGATCTCGCCGTCGGAGACGACGAGCTGGGCTCCGTCGAGGTTCTCAGCGGTCCCGCTCACGCGGAGCTGTTGCACGGTGCCGTTCGCCCCCAGGAGCTTGATGGTGTCGCCCATGCGGACGTGAAGCAGCCCTTGCGGTCCGTTGCGAATGTCCGTGAGCACCTCGCCGTTCCCGGGCGGCGATCCGGAGGTGAGATGAACGACGTCGACCTGCTGGTTGGAGAACGCCGGGATGCCGCGGACGTACACGAAGGCGAGGCGAGCACCGACGTACATCTGTCCGTCGAACTCCGAGCCCGCCTCGACCGCGAGGACGTTCGGCAGCGCCCGCAGCCGTGTGAGCCGCGGGCCGGGCGTGAGCGGCCGCGTGTACACGGTCAAGTCGGGCAACCGATCGGACACAACCGCGGCGCGCATCGACCGGTCCATGAGGTTCGGGAGTGCGAACAAGCCGATGCTCATCACGGCAAGCGTCAGCGTCGCGACGGTGAAGACCGTGCGCGATCTGCGCCGGGTCAGATCGGTGATCGACTTGCGGAAGAGCGCCGAGGACAAGGTGTCCTCCTCACGCGTCGACGACGAGGCCGTCGCGGATCGAGATCGTGCGATGGGCTCGCATTGCGAGCTCACGGTCGTGAGTGACGTACACCACCGTCTTGCCCTCCTCGTTCAGGCGCCTGAAGAGATCGAACATCTCACCAGCGGTCCCCGAGTCGAGGTTCCCGGTCGGCTCATCGCCCACGACGAGCTTCGGGTCGGCAGCGAGAGCCCGGGCGATCGCCACCCGCTGCTGCTCGCCACCCGACAACTCGGCCGGTAGATGGTCGGCCTTGTCCGCGAGCCCGACCAGGTCGAGGTTGTGGCGGGCCCGTTCGAAGCGCTCCCGCTTCGATCCGCGACGGGCGAAGTCGAGCGGCAGCACCGCGTTCTCCAGCGCCGACAGCGTCGGAAGCAACTGGAAGAACTGAAACACCACCCCGACGTGCTCGCCACGCCAGACCGCGAGCTCCTCCTCACCCAACCCGTCGATGCGCAACCCGTCAACCGTCACCGACCCCGACGTCGGCCGGTCGATGCCCGCGACCAGGTTCAGGATCGTCGTCTTCCCGCTTCCCGAGGGGCCGACGATCGCCACCAGCTCCCCCGCACCGATCTCCAGGTCGACGCCACGCAACGCCAGATAGTCGACCCGGCCCATCCGATACGTCTTCTCGACCCCGACCAGCTCGATGACCGGCTCGCGCACGTCTGCTTCAACACGCGCCCGGCCGGTCCCAACCATCGTCGCCATCGTCGCCCCTCGGACGGTCTTCGGAACCGCGGTATGCGGCTGCCCGCCGTATGACCATCTTCCGCATCGGACAACGGCCGGACATCCGAAAAACCACGTACCGAAAGTTGTTTAGGCCGGCATCATGCTCGTCTTCGGATCGGTTTTGCGCCACAGGGACTTGGCGTCGTGCAACCCACGCGGTCGCCGCGGAGGCGCTGCGTGTCGGCTGAAGCCTGCGATCGGTGATCCCGTGCTACCCGAGCTGCGCTGCCGCGAGCTGGGTTCCCTCGACCCGTGCCCGGATCTTCGCGAATGCAGTCGCACGTCCGGTGGACGTATCGTCGGCAAAGGGGGCGAACCCGCAGTCGTCTGTCGTTCCCAGCTGTTCGAGCGGGATGTACGCCGCTGCTTCGAGGATGCGGTCGCGGACCTGCTCGGCGGTCTCGACCGCGGGGTCGATCGGGTCGGTCACGCCCACGAAGATCCGTTGGCCCGGCTTGAGGTGGGCGCGGATGGTCTCGAGCACCGCGGGCCGGTCGGACTCACCCGCGAGCTCGAGGTAGAAGCGGCCCGCGGCGAGCCCCAACAGGCCGGGCACGAGGCCGGCGTAGTCGACGTCCGCGCTGTGGGTCGAGTCCTGGTCTCCGCCGGGGCAGCTGTGCACACCGATCCGTTGCTGTTCGTCGGCCGTGAATCGCTCCAGGACAGTGTTGTTCAGGTCTAGGAACTGGCGGAGGAGCCCGCCGGACGGATCGAGCTTGAGCGAGAGGCGGCCCTCGGTGAAGTCGATCTGCACACTGTCTGCGCCTCTCTCCAGCGAGCGCCGGATGTCCGCCTCGGCCTCGTCGAGCAGGTCGGCGATGAACTCGTCGCGGGGGTAGCCGTCGATGCCTTCGGCCGGGTAGAGCAGACTGAGCGCAGACGCGGAGATCACCGCCTGCTTGAGGGGTCGTGTTGCGTGGCGCTGTGCGCGCTCGAGGTACGAGTCCGCGTGCAATTGGTAGCGGAACGGCCCCACGGTGAGGGCGGGAAGCTGCCGCGTATGCCCGTCCGCAAACGGGATGACGACGCCGTCCGGTCTCAGGGTCGAGAGCCCATCGATCGGGTAGGTGACGAAGCTCGGCTTGAGCTGCTCCCCGTCGGTGATCACCGGCGATCCGGTCGCCTCGAACTCGGCGATCGTCTGTACCAGCGCTTGCTCGCGCAGCGCCTCGAGCTCGACGTCGGAGACCCGTCCCTCCGCGGCGCCGCGCATGCCCGCGATCAGCTCCGGCGGCCGGGGGACGCTCCCGATCGGCTCGGTCGGAATCGACACACCCCGCATGCTCGCGGTTCGGCATAACGACCGTCAAGCCGCGCGCGTGACATTGTCCGGTGAACTCAGCCCGCTGAACGTGTGCCGATGGCTCGCGAACACCGCACTCGTTCTGCGGTCGCGTATCTTGTTTGCGGCTAGCGAAAGATGCTGTTGACGAGGTTGGCCCCGAGGTTCATCGCCATTCCCATCTCCATCGCTCGACCGAAGCCGCCCCCGTAGTAGCCGCCCATCATCCCGCCACCCATCATGCCCCCGAGCATCCCGCCGAGCATGCCATGGTGTTGTGGCCCAGGCTGTTGAGTCCCGTCGTCCTCGCTCCCCGGTTCGTGCCCAGGGGCGAACAGTGGAGGCTTCTCCTCGGCGATTGTGGCAGTAGGCGTTTGTTGTGTCTGAGCGACGCCGCCGATGAAGTCGTGGATCGCGAGCAGAAGCGCCTTGACCTGAGTTTGCTCGTCGTCGATGTCTTGCGCGACCCGCTTCAGATCCGCCAGCCACTCCGTCGCGTTCGCGTCCCCCGCACTTTCCGCAGCCTGCATCTTCGTTGCCAGGCTCTGGACCGTCTTGGCCACGTCTTGAAACTCGGCCTGTAACTGTTCGAACTCTCGATCGATCGTCGGGCTATCCATGACGAGGATCATGGCACTATCGTGACCTTCTCGCAGTCCGACGGATCCCGAGCCCGTCCCCGAGCTCGGAGTGAACGCTCCGCCGCACCTTTCGCAGAGCCCGGCACACAGCCTTGCGCGAGTGATGCGAATGACACTCGAGGGCTCAGCGTTCGCGGATGAGCGAGAAGCGTCTGGAGCAGAATCGGTGTGAGTCGCGAGCTCGAGGGACGGCTCGAGAAGCTATCCGAACCATTGGAAAGCGTTCTTGGGGAACTTGATTGTTCCGGTGTAACAGGCGCCCACTGACGGGATGCCCTTCGCGTTGTTCGTCGCACGGCAATGGAAGCCCGTCGGACCGTTCGTGACCTTGGCTTGCGCGTTGGGTGCACCGTGCTTGCCGAGGATCTTCAGCAGCCACGGCTTCGCCTCTTGGCAGGTCACGTTGCCGATCACGCTCCACTGAATCTTCGCAGCCCCGGACACGGAGAACGACTTGCATATCCCAGCGGTCGGCGCTGCGTGCGCCCCCACTGGTGCCACGAAGGCCGCGATCGCGAGGGCTGCAATCGCGGCAGCAGTTATCCGAGCACACCGAGCCATGACAAAGAAGATTGCGAACCTGGCTGCCATCCGCCTCTCCTTTCCCCTAGGTGCCCGACGATGGCTTCGTTATAGACCGTGGTGGGTGCAGCAGCAAGTGGGGAATAGCCTCGAGAAGAGGCCCTCGGCTGCGCGAGCGTAGTCTCGCTTGAACTCTAGGCGGCCGGTGACAGCGCAGCGATCTCGCGCTGACCGGCGAGCCGCTGCAGCGCCTGCAGCTCGATCTGGCGCACGCGCTCGCGCGTGATCCCCATCTCGCGCCCGATCTGCTCGAGCGACTTGGGGTCGGGATCGCCGTCCATGCCGTAGCGGAGCTTGATCACCTGCTTCTCGCGGTCGGGGAGCTTCTCGATCGCGGTGCGCAGCGTCTGCTCGCTGAGCCCGAGCACGACTTCCTCCTCGACGTCGCCGCTGTCGTGCGCGACGAGCTCGCCGAACGCGGTCTCGTTTTCGCTGCCCAAAGGCTTATCGAGCGATGCGACCGTGCGCGCCGCGTGACGGACTTCACGCACGTGCTTGGGCGCAAGACCGGCCTTCTTCGCAACCTCCTCGTCTGTCGGCGCCCGTTCGAGCTGCAGCGTCAGGTCTCGCTCGGCGCGCGCGATCTTCTGTTCACGCTCGACGATGTGCACGGGGATGCGGATCGTGCGCGACTTGTTGGCGACCCCGCGTTGCACCGCCTGGCGAATCCACCAGGTCGCATACGTCGAGAACTTGTAGCCGCGCCGCCAATCGAACTTCTCCACCGCGCGGATGAGCCCGATGATGCCCTCCTGGATGAGGTCGAGCAGCGACAGCCCGTGCCCCTGGTACTTCTTCGCGATCGACACGACGAGCCGCAGGTTCGAGTTGATCATTCGGTCCTTTGCACGTTGGTCGCCGCGCTCGATCGCCTTCGCGAGCTCGACCTCCTCCGCCGCCGACAGGAGTGGATAGCGGCCCGCCTCGTTGAGGAAGAGTTGCAGCGAGTCGGTCGTCATCGCGGCGACCTCGTCGTTCGCGTAGTGCGGGAGCTCGGTCTCCTCGTGGCCGTCATCGGTCAGGTCGATCCCGCGCTGGTCGAGCTGCTCGTAGACGGCGGCCAGCTCGTCCCCCTCGAGGTCGAGGTCGGCGATCAGCTCGTTCAAGGCTGCGAGGTTGATGGAGCCGACCTCTTCGCCGTGGTCGAGCAGAGCGTGGAGCTGCTCGTAACTCATGTTCCTTCCCATCCCCAGAGTAGGAGCCCTCTAACCCGGGTACACTCACGCGAGGTGGCTGGGCCGGACTCGATCTGGGAGATCGTGTTCCTGATGGTGATCCTGAAGATCCCCATCGTCTATCTCTGCACGGTCGTCTATTACGCCATCAAAGCGGAGCCGCGCGGCCAGGAAGGGGCGGCCGTCACCGCCCGGATCGGGCCGGACGACTCCGGGCCGGGCTGGCGCCGGCGGTCGAATCGCCATCCGCATCGCCCGCACGGCGGGCCCGCCCGCACGTACCCCCGCACGGCACGTGCCGCTCGCGCGTACGCTGAACGGCGATGAGCTCTCAGCCGTTCAGCAACCTGGAGGGGCAGGCCGGCGGCAGCAGCCAGGTCGACCTCGTCGCCGGCTGGCTCGCTTCGATCGCGATCTTCGCGAGCCTCATCTCGCTCGCCTGGCACCCGATCCGGCTGCTCGCACCCGCGCTCCTCCTCGCGCTCATCAGCGCCGGAATGGCGGGCCGCGGCAAGCGTCTCCCGCTGGTCGCCGTGCTCACCGTCGCCGTCTGCTTCTTCCTCGGGATGATGATCACCGTCATCACCGGGCGCGCGCTCTGGTAGCCGGATCCCTCCTGCTACAACGAAGCTGATGGATGGACTGAACACGGGCTACACAGCCCTGCTGCTCGAGCAGTACCTCGACAACCCGGCCTCCGTTCCCGACGAGTGGCGGGCGCTCTTCGAGAGCGCGCCGCCCGAGCTGCTCTCGGCGCAGCCCGGCCTCGCCCGCCTGCTCGAGCGAAACGGAGGCAACGGGCACGCCGCCGCCGTCGTCGTCGAGGCGACGCCCGAGATACGTGAAGTGCCCGTCGTCGACGACGAGCTCCTGGGCGGCGTCGCGGCCGCGATGTCGCTCGTCAAGGCGCTCCGCATGCACGGCCACCTCGCCGCCCGTCTCGACCCGCTCGGCTCCGAGCCGCCGGGTGATCCGGCGCTCGAGCCCGAGCGCCTCATCCCCAAGCTGACACCGGACCTCCAGGCGCGCATCCCGACCTCGGTTCTCCGCCTGTCGCATATCGGAGAGACGCTCGCGGACGCGCTGCCGCGGCTGCGCGAGACGTACACCGGAACGCTCGCGTACGAGATCGAGCACATCTCCGACCACGAGGAGCGCGTCTGGCTCCGTCAGGCGATCGAGTCCGGCCGCTACCGGCAGCCGCTCGACGCGGAGGAGCGGAAGGCGCTGCTCGCGCGCCTCTCGCGCGTCGAGGGGATGGAGCACTACCTGCGCCGCGCGTTCCTGGGGCAAAAACAGTTCTCGCTCGAGGGCCTCGACGTGATGGTGCCGATGCTCGACGAGGCGATCGAGGAAGCATCCGCCGCCGGCGCGCACGAGGTCGTCATCGGCATGGCGCACCGGGGCCGCCTCAACGTGCTCGCGCACGTCGTCGGCCGCCCGTACGAGGTCATCCTGCGCGAGTTCGAAGGCGAGCGGACGATCGAGGCCGTCGTCTCCAGCGAGGAAGGCGGCACCGGCGACGTCAAGTACCACCTCGGCGCCGAAGGGCAGCGGAAGACGGAGGCGGGGGAGATCACCGTCACGCTCGCCGCCAACCCGAGCCACCTCGAGGCCGTCGACCCCGTCGTCGAGGGCCGCGCGCGCGCAGAGCAGACCGACCGCTCGACGCGTGACGGCTACCACGACCCGACCGTCGCGCTGCCGATCCTCATTCACGGCGACGCCGCGTTCAGCGGGCAGGGCGAGGTCGCCGAGACCCTCAACCTGCAGGCGCTCGACGGCTACTCGACCGGCGGGACGCTGCACCTGATCACGAACAACCAGGTCGGCTTCACCACCGACCCCGAGGACGGGCGCTCGACGCGGTACTCGAGCGACCTCGCGAAGGGCTTCGACGTTCCGATCATCCACGTGAACGCCGACGACCCGGAGGCTGCGATCTCCGCGGTCCGTCTCGCGCTCGCGTACCGCTGGCGCTTCGGGCACGACGTCGTCGTCGACCTCGTCGGCTATCGCCGCTACGGGCACAACGAGCAGGACGAGCCGGCGTACACGCAGCCGCTGCTCGCTGCCGCCATCGCCGGGCACCCGACGGTGCGTGAGCAGTTCGCCGCGCGGCTCGTCGGGGAAGGCGTCATCACCGAGCAGGAGGCGAACGAACAGGTTGCCGAGGTGCAGGCAGAGCTGAAGTCGGCGCACGAGCAGCTGAAGCGCACGTTCGGCATCGAGCCGGAGACGGCCCCTGTCGAGCAGAGGCTCCCGACCGCGACGGGCCTCTCGGTGTACACGGCCGTTCCGGCCGACCGTCTCCGCGACCTGAACGAGGAGCTGCTGCGCGTCCCCGACTGGTTCACGCCGCATCCGAAGCTCATGAAGCAGCTCGAGCGCCGGCGCGACACGCTGAACGAGGGCGGCATCGACTGGGGGCAGGCAGAGGCGCTCGCGTTCGCGTCGCTCCTCGTCGACGGCATCCCGATCCGCATCACCGGCCAGGACACCGAGCGCGGCACCTTCGCGCACCGCCACGCCGTCCTGCACGACGTGAACACCGGCGCGACGTACACGCCGATGCAGCATCTCGACGAGGCGGTCGCATCCTTCGAGATCCACAACTCGCCGCTGTCGGAATACGCCTGCGTCGGCTTCGAGTACGGCTATTCGGCGGCGGCGCCGGAGGCGCTCGTCCTGTGGGAGGCACAGTTCGGCGACTTCGTGAACGGTGCGCAGATCATCGTCGACCAGTTCATCTCGGCCGGTCTGTCGAAGTGGGGCGAGACATCGCGGCTGACATTGCTGCTCCCGCACGGCTACGAGGGGAACGGGCCCGAGCATTCGAGTGCGCGGCTCGAGCGGTTCCTTCAGCTCGCGGCCCAGGAGAACATCCGCATCGCCAACTGCACGACGTCGGCGCAGTACTTCCATCTCGTCCGCCGTCAAGCGCTCGACGCGACCGCGCGGCCGCTCGTCGTGATGACGCCGAAGGGCCTGCTACGCCTGAAGCAGGCATCGTCGACGCTCGCCGATCTCGCCGAGGGCTCGTTCCGGCCCCTGCTCGACGATCCGTCTGCGGTTCGCGAGCAGGCCAGGCGGCTCGTCCTCTGCTCGGGAAAGGTCTACTACGACATCGTCGGGCACGAGCGCCGGCCGGAGGCGGAAGGCGTCGCGGTCGCGCGGCTCGAGCAGCTCTATCCATTCCCGGTGCTGCAGGCGGCCGAGCTCGTGCGTGGCTACCCGAACCTGCGCGAGCTCGTGTGGGTGCAGGAAGAGCCGCAGAACATGGGCCCGTTCCGCGCCATCCGGCATCGACTCGAGGAGGCGAAGCCGGACGGCGTCCCGCTCAGCTACGTCGGGCGCCCATGGCGCGCGAGCCCGAGCGAGGGATATCCCACGGCACACCTCCGTGAACAGGATCGCATCGTGCGTGCTGCGCTCGGTCTCGGTTAGAGGGTTGATGTGAAAGTCGGCCAGCCCGGCCCGGTTTCACATCAAGCCTGAAGTCAGCGGCGCTTGCGGCGAAGCTCAGTTGCCTTGGCCATGACCGTGGGACCATGGCGGCGGACCATGGCCGTGATCTGACGGCGCTGCGCCGGCGTCAGGCGCTTCCAGATGTCGAACAGCGCCACCGTCACCGCTATCGGTCCCGGGCGGAGCTTGCGGAGGCGGGCCATCGTTGGATCCTAGTCCCGGCGCTGTCGTGACGGTCGGAGCAGGCGGCGGCGTGACCGGTTTCGCCTCCGCGATCGTGCGCGCCGGCGGCGTCGCGGAAGCCGCGACGGGAGGAATCGGCGTCTCGGCCGGTGCGGGCGCCGGTGTTGCCGGTGTGGGCGCCGCCGGAGCCGGCGGGCTGACGCGGCGGATGACGACCGGCGTCGTCTTCGGCTGCACGTGGGCGGGCGCGGGAGCCGGACGGTGCACGACGGGTGCGACGACGGGCCGCGCGACGACGGGCCTCGCGGGGAGCCGCAGACGCACGTGCGGGACCGGCAGCGCCCGCGCTTGGACGATCGCCGGCTGCGACACGGCGGGCACGAGCGCGAGCGGCGGCGTTTGGCCGCCACCAGGCCCGGCGAGGAGGCGCGGGAATGCAGCGGCGCCCGCCACCGCTCCGGCGAGCAACAACCCTGCGACAACCCCCCTAGTGATAGCACTCATGGTTCCGACCCCAGATGCCGACAGCATCACTCCAAAGCGGTATCGGCAAGGAGGGGCGAGGGCTTGAATCGGGGGGAGGGGCTTTGGGCAGCTTCAAATTCAAGCTGGGGATCTATTTCGTCGTCCTGACGCTCGTGCCCGTGGGCGCGGCCGTCTGGGGCTTCTCGTCCGCATCGGCGCAGAGCGAGGCACGGCGGGTGGACGCACGGCTGCAGGCCGATCTCCGGGTCGCGCTCGCCGCGTACGAGGAGCGCGCCGACGCGGCGCAGACCGCCGCCGCACGGCTTGCCCGCGACCGCACGTTCCAGGTCGCCCTCCAGCGGCGCGACCGTGCCGCCATCGCCGCCATGCTCGCGCAAAGCCCCGACATCTCCGTCCGGGCCGGAGCGTTTCGCGTGGGACGGACGCCGCCACTCGCCGTGCGCCGAGAGGCAGATGTGATCACGAGCAAGGGCCTCGCAGGCGTCGTCATCGCATCGGTCCCGCTCGACCGCGCGTTCGTCGCAGTGCTACGCCGGAGCGCAGGCGTGGCGGCAGGCGACCGGCTCGCGCTGCTCGTGGGCGACCGCATCCTCGCTGCGAGCCCGCCGCTCACGGGGAAGATCCATCTCAACGCCGGCCGCATCGCCGTCGTCCGTGTCGGCGGCACGCGCTATCGCACGCTCGTCGCGCCGCCGCTTCCCGGTGTATCGCTCGCCGTGTTGACGCCGCAGTCCGTCGTCGACGCCGCGGACGCGCGCTCGCGCGACCGCCTTTTGCTCGCACTGCTCGCTGCGGTCGTGCTCGTCGCGATCGTGGCCTTCATCGAGGGCCGCGCGATCGTGCGCACGCTCCGCGGGCTTGCCGACGCGGCTCGCGCGATCGCAGAGGGTCGCCTCGCCCAGCGCGTCCCCGTCAAGGGTTCGGACGAGCTCGCGACCCTGGGCCGCTCCTTCAACGACATGGCCGACCAGCTGCAGGCGCGGCTCACCGAGCTCGACGCCGAGCGGGGGCGGCTGCGCATCGCCATCTCGCGCTTCGGAGAGGCGCTCGCGGCGACGAACGACGTCGAGCAGCTGCTGCGCGTCGTCGTCGAGACGGCGGTCGAGGCGACCGGCGCCGTGGGCGCGACCATCGTCAGCAGCGGGCTCGCAGCCGCCGCCGGCAATCACCACGCAAAGGGAGAGCGGCTCGAGCATCCACTCAC
>CAZXZX010000019.1:0-5861 GCA_964645445.1 uncultured Gaiellales bacterium | reverse complement strand
GGGGTATGTCTCGAAGGAGGCCTATCGCGCGATCATCGACAGCGTCATCGAGTTCCTCTCCGGCGAGGTCAAGCCGATCCAGCGCGAGCTCGAGCACAAGATGCAGGAGGCCGCGAGCGAGGAGCGTTTCGAGGACGCGGCGCGCTACCGCAACCGGCTGTACGCCGTTCAGCACCTCGTCGAGCGGCAGGCGGTGGAGCGGCAGTCGGTCGGCACCGTCGACATAATCGGCTTCGCCGCGGAGGGGGACCGCGCCGTGGTGCAGATCTTCCCGCTGCGCGGCGGCAAGATGGTCGACCGGCATTCGTTCCACCTGGAGAACGTCGCCGGCCAGGACGTGACGACGATCCTCGAGTCCTTCTGCCTCGAGTACTACGGCAGTGCGCCGAGCGTGCCGCCGCAGATCATCGTTCCGCGTGATGCCGGCGACCTCGCTGCGCTCGCGCAGTTCCTCTCCGAACGGCGCGGGGCGAAGGTCGAGGTACGCAGCGCGGAGCGTGGTGAGAAGCGCCGGCTGCAGCAGCTCGCCGACGAGAACGCCCGCCACGCGCTCGAGAGCGAGCAGGCGCAGTCGGAGCAACGCCACGCGCGGCGCGTCGAGGCGCTGGAGGAGTTGCGCGAGGCGCTCAACCTCGAGTCGCTCCCGATCCGCATCGAGTGCTTCGACATCTCGCACGCAATGGGGCAGGACCCCGTCGGCTCGATGGTCGTCTTCCAGGACGCGATGCCGCGTAAGAGCGACTACCGCAAGTTCGGGATCAAGACGGCGGGCGAGGATCCGGACGACTTCGCCGCGATGGCGGAGGTGATCTCGCGCCGCTTTGCCCGCATGGCCGACCCCACCGGGGAACCGGCCTGGACGACGGTGCCGAACCTCGTCGTCGTCGACGGCGGCAAGGGGCAGCTCTCCGCCGCCCTCGAGGCCATGCAGGCCTACGAGCTGCCGCGGGTCGCCGTCATCGCGCTGGCAAAGCGGATCGAGGAGGTGTTCGTCCCGGGGCGGCCGGACGCGATCGTCCTGTCGCGGCACAACCCCGGTCTGCAGCTGCTGCAGCGGATTCGCGACGAGGCGCACCGGTTCGCGCTCGGCTTCCACCGGCAGCGACGCGAGTCGCGCGGGTTCTCGTCGCTCTTCGACGACCTCGAGGGCGTCGGGCCGGCGCGCAGACGAGCGCTGCTCCAGCACTTCGGCTCGGTCGAGGCGATGGCGGCCGCGACCCAGGAGGAGCTGGAGGGCGTGCCCGGCGTGCCCGCCAAGACGGCCCGCCGTATTTACGCCCAGCTGCACAAGGCCGGCCGCGGCTGACCTTTTACATCGGCTTGATCGATCCCTAACGGAGCGCCTCTAGCCTCCCCGGCATGACGCTCCACCGCATCGAGGACGACCTGCGCGACCACTCCTGGTACGAGGAGCTGTTCGTTCGGACGATCGCCGATGTCGAGGCATTCGCCGGCCGATGGGCTGCGTTCGAGGAGCTCGTCGCCTCGATCGACGGCGAGCGTCTTACCGAGCCCGTGCACGATTCCTAGGTTTCTCATGCCACCGTGCGCTTCGATGAGGGGCGGTGACGATGCTGGCCATCCTCGCAGCGTCCTTGTTGCACGCCTTGTCACCGAGCAGTAACTGGGCCGGCTACGCGGTCAGCGGCGCGACCTTCACCGACGTGAAGAGGACGTGGGTGCAGCCGGCCGTCGCCTGCCCCTCGGCGCCTCCGGCCTATGCGGCGTTCTGGGTCGGGCTCGGCGGCGCCGCGGGCGGCGACGGCGGCCTCGAGCAGACGGGCACGGAGGCCGACTGCGAGGGCGGCCAGGCGTCCTACCACGCCTGGTACGAGATCCTGCCGGCCGCCTCCGTCAACGTGCCGGTCACCATCACACCCGGCGACACGGTCTCGGCCGAGGTCAGCGTCGACGGCCCCGTCGCGACGCTCACGCTGACCGACGTGACGACCGGTGAGACGTTCACGACGCAGTCGACTCCGTCGGTCCTCGACACCGCTTCAGCCGAGTGGATCGCCGAGGCGCCGTCCCGCTGCTTCGGCAGTCGCTGCCTCACGCTGCAGCTCGCGAACTTCGGCACGGTGCAGTTCAGCGGATCGACCACGACGGCGAACGGCCACGTCGGGACGATCTCGGACGCGAGCTGGAGCGCGACGTCGATCGAGCTCGGGGGAACCGCCGGCTCGGCCGAGCCCGCAGCACTCTCGGGCGACGGCTCCAGGTTCACCGTCGCGTACACCCAGGTCGCGACCCAGGTCCAGGAGCAGAGCCCGACGCCGATGCCGAAGGCGAAGGCCCACCCGAAGAAGAAGCCGAAGCCAAAACGCCGGAATCGGCCCGACTAGAGTCTCTAGTCGTCGGGCTGCAGGAACGGGTAGCGGTAGTCCGTCGGCGGGACGAAGGTCTCCTTGATCGTTCGCGGCGAGACCCAGCGGATCAGGTTCCACATGGAACCCGCCTTGTCGTTCGTGCCCGACGCTCTCGCGCCTCCGAACGGCTGCTGACCGACGACTGCGCCCGTCGGTTTGTCGTTGACGTAGAAATTGCCTGCCGCGTAGCGCAGCCGCTCCCGCGCGGTTTCCACCGCCGAGCGGTCGCGCGAGAAGACGGCGCCTGTGAGGCCGTAAGGCGCGCCGGCGTCGATCAGGTCGAGCGCGTCCTCATAGCGCTTCTCGTCGTAGACGAACGCCGTCACCACGGGGCCGAAGAGCTCCTCCTTCATGGTGCGGAAATCGGGATCGCTCGTCTCGATCACGGTCGGCTCGACGAACCAGCCGTCGGAATCGTCATAGCCTCCGCCGACGAGCACCGAGGCCTTCCCCTTCGACGCGTTCGCCTCGTCGATCGCCTGCTTCTGCGTCGCAAACGAATTCTTGTCGATGACGGCGCCCATGAAGTTCGAGAAGTCGCCGACGTCGCCCACGCGCAGGCTGCGCACCTCTTCGACGAGCCGCTCGCGTAGCTCCGGCCACAGGTTCGAGGGAGCGAAGACCCGCGATGCGGCCGAGCACTTCTGCCCCTGATACTCGAACGAGCCGCGCACGATCGCGGTCGCGAGCGCGTCGACGTCCGCCGAGGGATGCGCGACGATGAAGTCCTTGCCGCCGGTCTCGCCGACGATCCGCGGGTAGTTGCGGTAGGTGCCGGCGGCGATGTTCCGACCGACGGTCTCCCACATCGAGTTGAACACGCCGGTCGATCCGGTGAAGTGGATGCCGGCGAGGTCGGGGCTCGCGAGGCCCGGATCGCCGACCTCGGCTCCGCTGCCGTAGACGAGGTTGATCACTCCCGGCGGCAGGCCGGCCTCCTCGTACAGCTTCATCAGCCACCACGCCGAGTATGCGGCGGTCGACGCAGGCTTCCAGACGACTGTGTTCCCCATCAGCGCGACCGACGACGGCAGGTTCGCCGCGATGGCGGTGAAATTGAAGGGCGTCACCGCGAAGACGAAGCCCTCGAGCGGCCGGTACTCCATCCGGTTCCAGACGCCTGGTGAGGAGATGGGCTGCTCCGCGTAGATGCGTGTCATGAAGCTCACGTTGAAGCGCCAGAAGTCGATCACCTCGCAGGCGGAGTCGATCTCCGCCTGGTGCGCGGTCTTCGACTGGCCGAGCATCGTCGCCGCGTTCAGCGTCGGACGCCATGGGCCGGCGAGGAGCTCTGCCGCGCGCAGGAAGATGGCGGCGCGGTCCTCCCACGGTGTGCGCGACCAGTCGTTCCATGCGCTCGCGGCGGCCCCGATGGCGCGCTGGACCTCGGGCGCGCCGCCCAGGTGCACCGTCGCGAGGACGTGCGAGCGCTTGTGTGGCTCCACCGCTTCGAACGTCTTGCCGGTGCGAACTTCCTCGCCGCCGATGACGAGCGGGATGTCGAGCCGCTCGGACTCCATCTGCTGGAGGCGCAGCCGCAGTTCCTCACGTTCGGTGCTGCCGGGGACGTAGCTGCGGACAGGTTCGTTGTACGGCTCGGGGGCCCGGGAGATCGCGTGTGTGCTCATGGGGCGATTCTAGGATTACGAGGATGGACGAGGCGCTCCGAGGTTGCGCTCACAACGCACGAAACTGGAAGCCGTAGGCTTGCTTCAGCAGCTCACGTACCGGGCGGACGGCTGGGGGACGGGGGAGCTCGTGCTCTCCGACGGGCGCGTTGTGTGGCACGAGCTGCCCACGGTGTCGGACATCGAGACCGCCGTTGAACACCACCCCGTGGTCGAGCTCCTGCAGTCGTATTTCGCAGGCGAGGACGTCACGCTCGAAGACGTCCCCGTCGACCTCGAGTACGACAGCCCGTTCTTCTCGCGTTGCGCCGAGGCGCTTCGCGCGGTGCCGCGCGGCGAGGTGGTCACGTACGGCGAGCTCGCCGCGCTCGCGGGTTCGCCGGGCGCTGCCCGCGCGGCCGGAAGCTTCTGCGCGCGCAACCGGCTCGGCCTCTTCGTCCCGTGCCATCGCGTCGTCGCCGCCGGCGACCTCGGCTCGTACGGATCGCTCGGCCTCGCGTACAAGCGCCGCCTGCTGGAGCTCGAAGGTGCTCTCTGAGGATCTCCGCAACGAGCTCGCGGCGATCGCGCCCGAGTCGAACTGCGACCGGCTCGCGGAGCTGTCCGGTCTGTTCCATGTCGCGGGCAGCGTGCACCTACGTGGGCGCGGCGAAGTGGCGGTCCATCTCGATCTCGTCAGTTCCGCGATCGCGCGCCGCGCCTTCGCGCTCCTACGCGCGTTCGAAGTCGAGTCGGAGATCCGCACGTACCAGCGTCCTGCATTCGATCGGTCGACTCGATATCAGCTCCACGTCGAGGGAACGAGGCACGCGTACGAGACCCTGCATCGTGCCGGCATCCTGGACGCCGCGCACCGGCCGATCGACCATCCGCCGGCGCGCGTTGTGGCTCGCCGTTGCTGCCGGCACGCGTACCTCCGCGGCGCGCTGCTCGGTGCAGGCTCGCTGAGCGGCCCACGCGACCCGCATCTCGAGATCCGCACCGCGGAGATCGAGGGTGCCCGGTTCCTTGCCGATCTCTCCGCGCGGGAGGGAGCGCAGTTGCACGTGCTCCAGCGGGCGCGCCATGCGATCGCGTACGCGAAGGGGACCGAAGCGATCGCCGACCTGCTCGTCGCTGCGGGCGCGTCCGATGTCGTCCTCGCGCTCGAGGAGCGCTCCGTCGTGGCCGCGACGAAGGCGGATGCGAACCGCCTCGCGAACGCCGACCACGCGAATCTCGTCCGCACCGGACGAGCGGCGCACGCGCAGCTCGAGGCCGTGCGCAGGCTCGACGTGGACTCCCTTCCGGACGACCTGCGAGAGCTCGCCGTGCTACGCCTGCGGCATCCGACCGCGTCGATCGCGGACCTGGCCCGGCGCTGCCGGCCGCCGGTGACGAAGGCGTCGGCGTATCGCCGGTTGCGGCGGCTGCAGGAGCTCGCAGGATGATCGCCGTGGTACCGAGGGGAAGGCGCGGGCTGCGGCAGCGCTCGCGCTGCCGCGTCTCGTTCCGGTCTGCCCGCCTTCGCCTGCCCGTGCGGGTGCCGCGACCCGCATCGGGGTGCCTGCTGAACGAATAACGGCGGGGGCGGGCGGCTGCGACGTCGCTTGCGACGTCGCGTAGAGGCTGCCCGGCTTTGCCGGGTGGCCGTCTCGTTCCGGTCTGCCCGCCTTCGCCTGCCCGTGCGGGTGCCGCGACCCGCATCGAGGTGCCTGCTCAACGAATAACGGCGAAGGCGGGCGGACCGGGAAGCTCCGAGGACGACCCTCCCGGCCCTCTAACCACACCCGAGACCGTGGTGACGGACGGGGTCTGAATCCACCACCCGACGAGCGCGGGCCCGCCGTTGTCGAGTATGACGACTTATGTGACGAATGCGCTA
>CAZXZX010000018.1:0-6601 GCA_964645445.1 uncultured Gaiellales bacterium | reverse complement strand
CTGCGGCGCATGGTGGACGCCGTGCGCCGCGAGCGTCGCGTACGCGTCGGTCATCTCGAGAGGATTGACCGGCTGCGTCCCGAGCGTGATCGAGCAGACCGGCTGGAGCTTCGTCGTGATCCCCATGCGATGCGCAACGGGAACGACGTTCCACGGCCCGACCTTCGCCACGAGCTGCGCGAAGATCGTGTTCACGGAGTTCGCGGTCGCGTTGAGCAGGTTCATGTAACCGCCGTTCTCGTCCGCGTAGTTGTGCACGTCCCACGGCCCCTGCGGGCCGTCGCAGCTGTGCTCGGGGATGATGAGCGACGGCGGCCCGGAGAAGCTCGAATAGAGCGAGATGCCGTGCTCGATCGCCGTCGCGAGCACGAACGGCTTGAACGAGCTGCCGGCCGTGCGCGTGCTCTGCGTCGCGAGGTTGAACTTCATCCCCCGGCCGTCCGGGACGTAGCCGAGCATCGCGCGCACGGCGCCGCTCCGCGGGTCGATCGCGACGAGCGCCGCCGCGGGATCGGTCCTGTGCAGCATCACGCCGCGAACCGCGGACAGAGCCATTTGCTGCATGCTCGGGTCGAGCGTCGTCCGCACGCGCAGGCCGCCGGCGGCGACGCGGCGAGCACCGAACTCGGCAACGAGCTGCTGCTCCGCCCACCCGAAGAAATTCGGATGCTGCTCGCGCGCGTACAACGAGCCCGGCCGCAGCCCGAGCGGCGTCGACACCGCGTTCCCGAACTGGGTACGCGTGATCGTCCCGGCGGCGAGCATCGCGCGAAGCACCTCATCGCGCCGCTGCATCGCCATCGCCGGATGGAGGGTCGGGTCGTACACCGTCGGCGCCTGCGGAAGCCCTGCGAGCATTGCCGCCTGCGCGAGCGTGAGGTCCTGCGCTCGCGTGGAGAAGAACGTCTCCGCCGCCGCCTGAGCGCCGTGCGCCGCGCGTCCGTAGAACACCTCGTTCAGGTACGCGTTGAGGATCCTCTGCTTCGGCCAGACCTGCGCGAGCTTGACGGCGAGGCACGCCTCCTTCACCTTGCGCGCGAACGTGCGGCTCGCGTTCCCGATGTACAGGTTGCGAACGAGCTCCTGCGTGATGGTCGAGCCGCCCTGGACGATCTTCCCCGCCGTCACGTCCGAGTAGAGCGCGCGCAGGATCCCTTGATAGTCGAGCGCCCCGTGCTGCCAGAAGCGGCGATCCTCGATCGCGACCGTGGCCTCGCGGAGGTATGGAGAGATCTGGTCGAGGCGGAGCGGCTGCCGGTTGACGCGGGACGGGACGACCCCGAGCAGCGTCCCGTTGCTCGCGTACACGAACGAGTTCTGGCCGAGCGCGATCGGCTGAAGCGAGTCGAGGTTGCACGAGTCGAGGAGGACGGCGCGCCCCGTCGCTGCGGTGCCGACGAGCAGCGCCGCGATCACGAGGACGGCAGCGCCGGCGGCGATAGCTGCCTTGCGGCGCGCATGCACGCGTCGCAGCCGCGAGCGCCGCGCGAGGAGGAGCGCCGCGAGCTCGAGGTCGGCACGATTCCGGTCCCGCACTTGCGGGGTTATTCCTCGCGGGCCGGCGTCAGGAAACCAGCTCGGCGAGCACGACGCCGAGGACCGGCAGCGCGATCGTGATCGCAAGGTTCAGTCGGCCGATCGCAGTCAGGAGAGGCCGCAGCGATTGCGGCTCGCCGGCCCGGATCTGGCGCGCGAGCCCGGGGCCGAGGACGTAGTCGTGCACGTACGCGCCGGCGGCGAGCAGACCGACGAGCGCGCCCTTCACGCCGAGCACCCAGTCGAACGACGTGGGCGCCGTGTCGAACGCATGGTCGTACGCGGCGAGGCCGAGGCCCGTCGCGACGGCGACGACGAGAGCGCTCCAGCCGATCGGCCGCCACCGCCGGCCGAGCTCGCGCAGGAGCCGCCCGCGCAGCTCGCCCTCGAGCCGCTGGACCGGCGGCACGGCGACGAAGACGAGCGCAACCGTTCCACCGACCCACACGGCCGCAGCGAGAACGTGAAGGGCCCGCAGTGTCGCCTCCATGGTCGTAGTTTCCACGGAAGGCGCCCGGGCGCGCTGCCCCGACACTCCCCGGATGCGCCCGGAGATGTCGCTCCCAGTCGTCTGGACCGAGGACGGCGCTACCGCCCACCCGGGCCGGCTCGAGCTCGCGGGCACGCATCTGCGCCTGCTCGGCGGGTCGCGCGACGTGGAGCAGACGCGGGAGCTCGAGCTGCGCGAGATCGCCAGGACGCGGCTCGGCCGCACGTCGGCGGAGCGGATCGGCGGACGACTGACGCTCGTCCTCGAGCTTCGGGACGGCAGCTCGATCAGGGTCGCCGGGTTCGAGCGCCCCGGCGCGATGCGCGAGCTCGCCGACCGCCTGCAGTCTGCTCTCGGTTCCTAAAGGGTTGTTTCCCCGCCCGCACGGCGGGGCAACACGGTCCAGCATGACGGGGTCTGCGTTCGGGTCGATTCACAGCGCGCTGCATTCGAGCGCCGCCTCGATCGCCGGGAACGTCCTCATCCTGTTCGCCGTCGTCCTGTGGCTCGGGCTGGGGTTCCGGGTGCACCGAGACGCACGCAGGCGCATCGACGACGGCTGGCTCGTCGGGTTCGCGACGGCGCTCGGATTCGGGCTCCCCTTCATCGGCCCGGTGGTGTACATGCTGTTCCGTCCGCCGGAGACGCTCGCGGAGGTGCACGCGCGCGAGATCGAGATGCGTGCGCTGCGAGGCCGGCTCCTGCAGGCGGCGCCGCACTGCCCCGTCTGCCTGAGCGAGGTCGAGGCCGAGTACCTCGTCTGCCCCGTCTGCACGACGCGGCTGCGCGAGCAGTGCCGGAACTGCGATGCGGCGCTCGATCCCCTTTGGCAAGCCTGCCCGTACTGCGCGACCTCTGTCGCGGATGCGACCATCGCGAACGACCGCGCGGCGCGTCCGCTCCTCGCCGACCTCGACGCGGCGCTCACCGCCGAGGCGAGGCAGCTCTCGGACTAGTCGCCTAGTCGTCCGCGACTTCGGCGGCCGGCGCAGGCTCGGGGAGCGCGGACCGGACGAGCGCGCGCGCCTTCGCCGTGATCGGCACAGCCGGTGCAGGCACGAAGCGCACGAGCGACCCGAGCGCCGCGACGCCGCCGGTAAGGACGTACATCGCCGAGTCGTTGATGAGCAGCGACACGACCGTGGCGACGCCGAGGGTGAGGACGAGATCGCGAGCCGAGCGCCGCTTCGCAACGTAGACGGCGACTGCGAACGAGACCACGAACCAGAGCGCGAGCGGCATGACGACCGTCCAGTTGTGGATCGCCGGCATGTACGACAGGGGGACGCGGTTGCGCAGCACCGCCCAGTACCCGCCCACGCCGTGCCCGAAGGCGCTGCGCAGATGGTTCGGCCCCGGCGCGTCGAGGTTGCGCTTGATGAGCCAAACCATGAACCCCGACGCGGCGAGGAAGAGCGCGAGGAAGCCGCGCAGGCCGATGCGAAGCATGCGAGCGCCCAGAAACGCGAACGCGACGACGAGGACGACGGCACCGCCGCCGTTCGATCCGAGCCGGTTGTCCGTCATGAGGACGATGCTGAAGCCCGCGACAGCGAGAAAGCCGAGCACGCCGATCCGGCGGGCGGCAATCGCCGCCGCTGCGATCATCGGCACGAGCATGAGCGTCGACAGTTGGTTGCCGAGCCCCCAGAAGCGGGAGTTCTGCGTCGGCCCGAGCGGCGTGAGCGCGATCCACTCGGGCTTCATCACGAGCAGATAGAGATGCAGCAGGAGCACGCCGACGCAGAGCCCGAGCAGGCGCCAGTCCGTCCTGCACACGTGCGCGAGCCACACTCCTCCGGCGACGATCGCGACGACGAGTGCGGCCATGATCGCGACCTCGTTCGTGACCTCGGCCGCGCCGAGCCCGATGCTGACGAGCATCGCAGCCGGAACCGCGGTCAGCGCCGCCCGCGGCCGCACGACGGCGAGCAGGAGGGCGAAGCAGCCGAGCACGATGAGCGCGGCGAGTTTCAGGCGGTTGTTCGCGTGGATCTGCGCGTTGAGGCTCTTCAGCGTGGCGATCACGTGCGGCGTCGAGACTGCGGTCAGCGACCCACGTTGGTGACCGAGCGCGGTCGGCGCGATGTCGACGATCGACACGAGCCCGGGGATGCGCGTCGTCCTCGACACGAGCAATCCGTGGAAGCCGCCTCCGAGGACGACGACGTAGTAGCGCTTGTCGTTCGAGACCGGCGCGCCCTTGGGCGGCAGCGTGACGATGATCGTCCGCGCGCGGCTGGGCGTTCCCGTCGCGAGGTTCGCGGTGAGTAGGCGCGGGCCTTGAGGGACACCGCCGAGGTACGAGTCCTGACGCACGCCGCGCACGAGCTGGGCGAGCGCCTGGCGGCGGTTCGTCGTCGGCCCCGTCCCAGGGACGAGCAGGCCGACGGCCCCGTGGCGCGCGAACTGCCGGAGCTGCCAGCCGGCCATGTGGTCGAGGATGACGACGCGGAACGGCGGTGAGCCCGGAACGGTCTTCGCTGCGGCAGGTGCGGCGGGGACGATCCCCGCGAGCGCGATCAGGGTGAAAACGAGTAAGCGGCGCCGCCGGAGCATCGTCCGCGGCGATTCTGTCGTATTTGGGAAGGCCATGCGTAGGAAGAAGATGAGAGTCGACCGCGCGGAGCTACCCTTTCGCGGGGGAAGATGGGGGATGCGCTTTCTCACAGTGCTGCGGAGGCCCGGGCGCTCGCCCGGCAACTCCGTGAGGAGGCGCAGGCCGTCCGCGCCGAGACGCGCCAGCGTCGCCGCCGGCGCAAGACGTCCGAGATCGAACGTGCGCTGGTCGTCGTCGCCCGCGAGCTCAAGACGCTCGACGCGGCGCTCGACCAGCTGAGCGAGGACGGAGGATCAGCCGACGATCTCGACGCGAGAGCGCGAGCGGTCGAGGCGCGCCTCAGCGAGATCGAGAAGGCGCTGCGTCTGCTCCGCGCTCGGTCGTAGTCGATTCGCTGACGCGCACCAAGATCGACTCCGGGGGAACTTCGTGCAGGGACACGAGCTCGGAGACCGCATCGTCCAGGCGCTCCCAGCAGGTCTCCACTCGTGCTCCCAGCGCGATCCGCAGTTCGCTCAGCTCATCGGCCACAGTTCGTCTCCTTCGTCCGACTCCATTGAACCCTCTCCACCGCCGCGGGCCGAAGCTAGCACACGCACGACGGATCGAACGCGTTCTTTTCTTGAAGCTTCCAGCGCCATCCGATACGAAGTGTCCGAGGCAGGTCGCGTCCTCGGCCTGCGTCCTGCGGCCGGCCGTCTCCGGCGCCGATGAAGGGGTAGCCGGGACGGTCGGCAGGTCCGGGGAAGTGAGAGCCGACGCGCGGATTCGAACCGCGGACCCCATCATTACGAGTGATGTGCTCTACCAGCTGAGCTACGTCGGCACGGCGCGGGACAGTGTAACCCGGCGCTGAGGCCGATCCAGGCGGCTGGACGGCTCTAATCCGGTTCTCACGGTCGGGCTGTTTCATGGCGGGAAAGATCCTCGCCGCCGGCGGCGAAAAGGTCATCTGAAACGTCACCTCGTTGTAAGGAAATCGCAAGAATGCGATGTCTGGGAATGGACAGGGGCGCGATCCCGTTCTATAAGTAGCCAACAGGGGCCGACCGGGAATCGCGGGCTCGCCCCGCGCCGGGGCCTCAAGGCCCGCGAGCGGCGCGGCTCCCTAGACCGAAAGAGGAAGATTCCACTGACTGACACGCATCTGCACGATCTGACGCCGACCGAGCGCCTCGTCGAGGAGGCCGCCGAGCGCGGTTTCGTCGAGGAGAGGGAGCTCGAGGCCTTCGCCGACGAGCACGAGCTGGCCGAGGACGAGATCGCGGCACTCCAGGTGGCGCTCGACGAGCGCGACGTGACCGTCCGCGCCACCGTCACGGCGGAGGCGGCGCCCGCTCCCACGGGCACGCTCGACCCGCTCCAGCTCTTCATGGACGCGGCCGGCCGGCACAAGCTGCTCACGGCGGCGGACGAAGTCATGCTCGCCAAGCGCATCGAGAAGGGCGACGCTGCCGCGAAGGAGCGGATGATCAACTCCAACCTCCGGCTCGTCGTCTCCATCGCGAAGCGCTACCAGGGCCACGACGTGCCCCTGCTCGACCTGATCCAGGAGGGCGTCATCGGCCTGAACCGCGCCGCGGAGAAGTTCGACTGGCGCAAGGGCTACAAGTTCTCGACGTATGCGACCTGGTGGATTCGCCAGGCCTGCCAGCGTGCGGTCGCGAACCAGTCCAAGACGATCCGCATCCCGGTCCACGTCCAGGAGCGCCGGATCAAGCTCAACCGCGCGTCCGCGGAGCTTCAGGCCAAGCTCGGCCGCGAGGCGACGGTGGACGAGCTCGCGGAGGCGACCCGGCTGAAGAAGGAGCACGTCGAGGAGGCGCTCGACGCCGTCGACTCGGTCTCGCTGAACCAGGGCCTCGGCTCGGACAGCGACTCGGAGCTCGGCGACCTGTTCGCCGACGAGACGTCCGTCGACCCGGCCGAGGAGGCTGCGGAGGCGCTTCGCCGCCAGCGCGTCCAGCGCGCGGTGGCCGAGCTGCCCGAGCGCCAGCGCCGGATCATCGAGCTGC
>CAZXZX010000017.1:0-4051 GCA_964645445.1 uncultured Gaiellales bacterium | reverse complement strand
TTTCCTTCCCCTGCTCGAGGAGGCGCCGGGCGCCACCGGTTCGAGGAGGGCTAAGCCGAGAGCTCGAGGCGAAGGGCGTCGAGCCGTTGCTCGATCCCGTCGCAGACGAGGTGACACAGCTCCCAGATGCCCTCGTCGACGGCCTGACGAAGGAGGACTTCGCCCCACAGGTCGAGGACGTCATCACCGTCGGCGACTTCTACGGCATCGCCGCCGGAGGCGAGATCGTCTTCACCTAGGGCGTTACAGCCGCGCCGGCTCGCCGTCCGGGAAGAAGGGACGCTCCCAGGCGTCCGACTCGAGCTGCGATTCGGGAAGCGGATCGAGGACGACGACCGGCCTCGCCTGCGCGAAGCCGAACGAGGGCGGCACGTACGCGCTCTTCGCCGCGAGCCACTCGGACGCGACCACCGCGACGAGCGCCGCTCCCATGAGCGTGACGGTCAGCACGGGTCGAAAGTGACCCGCGCCGGCGAGGACCGCGACGGCGACGAGGATCCCCGCCTCGAAGCCCACCCGGACGACTGCGCCGATCGAGATCGCCGCCCGCCGCGGCGGCAGCTCGGCGCGCAGGGCGTCCACCTCACGCCGCAGGTCGCCGAGCTCGTCGAGGACCCGCAGCGTCGCCTCCAGCTGCGCGGCCGCACGCGTGCGCTCGGGAGCCGGCCAGTCACCGTCCATGCGAGCGGTATCCCGCGCCTGCTGACCGGAAAAACCTTCAGGTTCGGCAAAGAACGGTGACCGAGCGGTCCTGCACCGTCACCTCCGCCCGGGCGCCGACGGGGCCGTCCGGCGCGCCCTCCCCCGTGGCGAGGAGCACCTCCCAGCGAGCGCCGAAGCGTCGCGTGGGCAGGGTGAACGTGACCGGGTCGGACTGCGCGTTGAAGAGGAGCAGGAACGAGTCGTCGGCGATCTCCTCCCCGTGCGGCCCGCGCGAGGGGATCTCCAGCCCGTTCAGGAACACACCGAGGGTGCGGCCGGGAACCTGCTGCCAATCGCGCATCGTCATCCGCCGTCCATCGGGCCGGAACCACCACACGTCCGGCAGGCCCGAGCCGCGAATCTCGGTTCCGGTCAGGAACGTCTCCCGGCGGAAGACGGGATGCTCGCGACGGATCGCGATCACGCGCCGCGCGAACTCGAGCAGGTCGCGGTCGGCATGCTCCCAGTCGAACCAGGAGATCTCGTTGTCCTGGCACCACGCGTTGTTGTTGCCGTTCTGCGTCCGGCCGAGCTCGTCGCCCCCGAGCAGCATCGGGATCCCCTGCGAGAGGAGCAGCGTCGTCACGAAGTTGCGCTGCTGCCGCGCACGCACCACGTTGATGGCGGGATCGTCGCTGTCGCCCTCGACCCCGTGATTCCACGAACGGTTGTCGTCGGTGCCGTCACGATTCCCCTCCCCGTTCGCCTCGTTGTGCTTCTGGTTGTACGAGACGAGGTCCCGGAGCGTGAACCCGTCGTGAGCGGTGACGAAGTTGATCGACGCGAACGGGTCGCGGCCGTCCGCCTGATAGAGATCGCTCGACCCGGTGAAGCGCGAGGCGAACGCGCCGAGGTTGCCGCTGCCGCGCCAGAAATCGCGCATCGTGTCGCGGTACGGGCCGTTCCACTCCGCCCACAGAACGGGGAAGTTGCCGACCTGGTAGCCGCCGGGACCGACGTCCCACGGCTCCGCGATGAGCTTCACCTGCGAGATGACCGGGTCCTGGTGGATCGTGTCGAAGAAGGTCGACAGACGATCGACCTCGTAGAACTCACGTGCGAGTGCGGACGCGAGATCGAAGCGGAACCCGTCGACGTGGCACTCGATCACGAAGTAGCGCAGCGAATCCATGATCAGCCGTAGGACGGATGGATGCACCGGGTTGAGCGAGTTGCCCGTGCCGGTGAAGTCCTGGTAGAAGCGCGGCGCGTCCGGCATGAGGCGGTAGTACGACTCGTTGTCGACGCCCTTGAACGCGAGCGTCGGGCCGAGGTGGTTCCCCTCCGCCGTGTGGTTGTAGACGACGTCGAGGATCACCTCGATGCCGGCGCGATGCAGGGCCTTGACCAAGCCCTTGAACTCGAGGAGTTGCTCGCCGTGCGTGCCGGTAGCCGCGTACAGGGCGTGCGGCGCGAGGTACCCGATAGACGAGTAGCCCCAGTAATTCGTCAGTCCCTTGTCGTGCAGGAACTGCTCGTCGGCGATGTGATGGATCGGCAGCAGCTCGACCGCGGTGACGCCGAGCTCGCGAAAGTGCGCGATCGACGCTTCCGAGGCGAGCCCCGCGTATGTGCCGCGCAGGTCGTCGCGCACATGCGGGTGCAGCTTCGTGAACCCCTTGACGTGCACCTCGTAGATGACGGTGTCGTGCCACGGCGTCTCGGGCGGGGCGTCGTCTTCCCAGTCGAACGCCGGATCGATGACGACGGACTTGGGAATCGCCTCTGCATCGTCTTCGTCGTCGAGATCGAGGTCGGCATCGGGGTCGGGACTGGGGACGTACGGCAGGACATTGGCGCGCTCCCAGCGGACCGGCCCCTCGATCGCCTTCCCGTACGGGTCGATCAGGAGCTTGTACGGGTTGAACCGCTTGCCGCGGATCGGGTCGTACGCGCCGTGCACGCGGTAGCCATAGGCCTGACCCGGCCCGATGCCGGGGATGTAGCAATGCCAGTTGAACGCGGTGCGCTCCGTGAGAGGTACCCGCGTCTCATGCCCGGCGCCGTCGAACAAGCACAGCTCGACGCCCTCCGCATTCTCGGAGAAGAGCGAGAAGTTCGTGCCCTCTCCGTCCCAGATCGCCCCGAGTGGGAACGGCGTGCCCGGCCAGACGTGCATCAACGACCGACCGCGTATCCCTGCATGCCGCGGGGGTTGGCTCCAGCGCGCAGTCGGCCGTCGCGATCGCGCGCGACCATGCTGACACGGCCGAGCGACCACGGATCCGTTTCCTCGACCTCGTGACCACGGGCGCGCAGGCCGTCGATCGTCTCGCGACCGGCGCGCGACTCGACGGCCACGTGCCTCGGTCGCGCCTCGCGCGGGTAGAACGAGCTCGGGAAGGCCTCGGTGTGGTGGTTCGGCGCGTCGATCGCGGCCTGCAGGTCCATGCCGAAGTGCACGTGGGCGAGGAACGCGTGCAGCGTCCACTGGTCCTGCTGGTCGCCGCCGGGCGTTCCGAGCGCGAGCACGGGTTCGCCGTCGCGCGCGACGAGCGTCGGCGAGAGCGTGGTGCGCGGGCGCTTGCGCGGCTCGAGCGAGTTCGGCAGGCCGTCCTCGAGCCAGAACATCTGCGCGCGCGTGCCCAGGCAGAACCCGAGCTCCGGGATGACAGGCGCGCCCCAGAGCCAGCCGCCGCTCGGCGTCGCCGAGATCATGTTCCCCCAGCGATCGACGACGTCCAGGTGGACGGTGTCGCCGCGCGTCGGCTCGCCGACGCCCGGGGCGATTGCGCCGACGGCGACGGGGGATGGCAGGCGCGGGTCGTCCCCGCCCGGGCGCAACTCCGGCGAAGACTCGTCGCCGACAAGCGCGCGCCGCTCGGCCGCATACTCGCGCGACAGCAACATCTCCATCGGCACGTCGACGAAATCGGGGTCTCCGTACCACGCCTCGCGGTCGGCGAACGCCAGCTTCGCGCACTCGGTCACCGTGTGGACGTACTCCGCGCTCGCGTGACCCATTGCGGCGAGGTCGAAGCCCTCGAGCAGGCGCAACTGCTGGAGGAACACCGGCGCCTGGCTCCACGGCCCCGCCTTCAGCACCCTGAGCCCGTGATAGTCGACGGCCAGCGGCTCCTCGTACGACGCCCGCCACTCGCGCAGGTCGGCCTCGGCGAGCAGCCCCCGGTGTCCGACACCGGAGCTGTCCATCCACTCGCGCTCCTGGAAGGACACGATCGCCTCGGCGACGAAGCCCTCGTACCACTCGGCGAGCGGGTCGGCCGACGCCGCGAGCCGCCTATACGTCTCCGCGAGCCGTGGGTTCCGGTGGAGCGAGTCGCGCAGCGCCGGCAGATAGACCTCGGCCGACGTCGTCCATTCGTCGCGGAAGAGCGACTCGACCTTG
>CAZXZX010000016.1:0-12646 GCA_964645445.1 uncultured Gaiellales bacterium | reverse complement strand
GATCGCCATCGGCAGGAACACGACCGTCTTGAACGCAACCGCCCAGCGCACCCGTTCGGTGAGCACGGCGAAGACGAGCCCGATGGCAGTGACCGTCGCCGGCACGACGGCGACCCAGATCGCGTTGTTCTTGATCGCCGTAGTCAGCGTCGACGTCGTGAAGAGCGTCTTGTAGTTGTCGAAGCCCACCCAGGTGCCGATGAAGCCGGTCTGGCCGAAGAAGCTGCGGATGATCGTGTAGACGGCCGGATAGATCATCCAGACGCCGAGCATGAACAACGCGGGCGTGAGGAAGAACGCGCCCACGAGGTACCGGCCGAGCCTTCCCTCCGGCTCGCCGCCGGGGGACGGAGCCGCCGTGACCGGCGGCTCCGCGGTGATTCCCCCTGCGCTCACTCGGTTGCTACTTGCCCTTCTTGTACGCCGCGGCGGCGGCGGACTCGAGCTGGCTCTGGATGCCCGAGATGTTCGTCGGGTCCTTCAGGAAGTTCTGGAAGAGCCCCCACTCGCCCTGGCCGGCGGTTGCGCCGAAGGACGGCGGCTGCTCGTCCGACATGTCGAACACGACCGACTTCGCCGTGCCGATGGGAGCCTCCGTCGCCTTCGTGATCTGATCCGGGTAGATGCTCGCCGGCACGTTCTTGTTGCCGGTCCCGAAGCCGCCCTGCTTCGCCCAGACTTCCGCGGCCTGAGGCGTCGCGAGGTACTTCACGAACGCCTCGATCGCCGGGGTGTCGCGGAACGTGACGAACAGGTCGCCGCCGATCTCGACCGCTCCGGCGTCGGCGCCGGGCGTGATCGCCGGCCACGTGAAGGTGTTGAAGCCGGTCTTCGGCTTCGCCTTCGTCGACGAGCTGATGACGCCGCCGACGAAGTCGGCCTCGAACACCATCGCCGCCTTCGGCGGGGAGGAGAACGCGTTCGTGACCGAGTCGTTGAACCCGTACTGGAGCGCGCCGCTCGTTCCACCGGCGATATTCGACGTGTCGCCGATGATCTTCGCCATCGACGTGAGCGCGGTCTTCACCGACGGGTCGGTCCACTTGATCTTGTGCTGCGACAGCTGGTCGTACTTCGCCGCGCCGAACGTCCGGAGATAGATGTTCTCGAACATGTCGGTGAGCGTCCAGCCGTCGGCCCCGCCGATCGAATACGCCGGCGTGCCGCTTGCCTTGATCGTCTGTGCGTCCTTCAGCAGCGACGAGAACGTCTTCGGCGGTGTGACTCCCGCCGAGCTGAAGGCCGGGACGTTGTACCAGACGACCGACTTGTTGGCCGCCTTGAAGACGAGCGCGTACAGCTTCCCGCTATACGTGCCCAGCTCCTTCCACGCGGGCGCGAAGTTCTTGTCGATCGTGGACGTCGCGTACGTGATCGGCTTCAACTTGCCCTGCTTCGCCAACTGCGCCACCGTGCCCGGCTGAGCAATGTCGGCCATGTCGGGCGGATGGCCGCCGGCGACCGCGGTCTGGAGGACGGTCGGGAGGTTGTTGCCTACCGGCTTGTAGTTGACGTGCACGTTCGGGTACGTCTTGTTGAAGGCGTTGATCACGTCCTGGAACTGCTTCTGGCCGGACGAGGACGTCCAGATCCCGTCGAACGAGATCGTCCCCGAGACAGCGAGGTTCTGATGAACCCGAGCGTGAGAGCTCGTGCGGGCACCTGCGAGCCCGGTGACGAGCAACGCGGTCGCTCCTGCAGCAACGGCGACGACCGCGATGCGTGTACGCGTCATGCGTCTCCTTTCGTGCCTGTTCCGTCGTAGATACCCAGTCCTGTCCGTGGATCGAAGAAGTGGAGCGAGCGTGTGTCGACCGCCACCTCGATCGGTTGGCCGGGACGGACGCGCGAGCGGGCCCCGAAGCGTCCCACCAGGGTGGCGCTGTCACTCGCCGCCGCCTCGTCGATCGCGCGCTCGTCACCGATGTCCTCGGCGAGCTCGCGGACGTCCTCCGTCGTCGCGTGCTTCGCCTTGATGCCGAAGTGCACCATGATCTCCGAGCCGAGCGCCTCGGTCAGCTCCGTTTGCCCTCGCAGCCGCTGCTCGGTCGGGGAGCTCGGCACGAGGGCGGCGTCCTCGATGTCCTCGGGGCGGATGCCGAGCACGATCTCTTTGCCCGTGTACGCGGCGAGACCGGGACGCGACTCGACCTCGGCGGCCTCGATGGTGATCGACTGCTCGCCGACTTTCGCGGCATAGCCGCCGTTCTGACGCTCGAGCGTCGCTTCGATCATGTTCATCGCCGGGCTGCCGATGAAGCCGCCGACGAAGAGGTTGACGGGACGGTCGTAGAGCGTCTGCGGGTCGGCGACCTGCTGGAGCTCGCCCTTGCGCATGACCGCCACCCGGTCGCCCATCGTCATCGCCTCGACCTGGTCGTGCGTGACGTAAAGGGTCGTGACGCCGAGGTCGCGCTGGAGGCCGGCGATCTCGGCACGCATCTGCACGCGGAGCTTCGCGTCGAGGTTCGAGAGCGGCTCGTCCATGAGGAACGCCGCGGGCTCGCGCACGATCGCGCGCCCCATCGCCACGCGCTGGCGCTGCCCGCCGGAGAGCGCGCGCGGCTTGCGCTTCAGGAACGGCTCGAGCCCGAGGATGCGAGCGGCATTGCTGACGCGCCTCTCGATCTCCTCCTTCGGCAGCTTCTTGATCTTCAGCCCGAACGCGATGTTGTCGTAGACGGAGAGGTGTGGATACAACGCGTAGCTCTGGAAGACCATTGCGATGTCGCGGTCGCGCGACGGGACATGGTTGACGATGCGGTCGCCGATCTTGAGGACGCCGCTCGAGATGTCCTCGAGCCCGGCAACCATTCGGAGCGCGGTCGTCTTCCCGCAGCCGGAGGGACCGACGAGCACCATGAACTCTCCGTCCTCGATTCCCAGGTCGAGAGCGTGGACCGCTGTCGTACCGTCTGGGTAGGTCTTCGTGACCTGATCGAACGTCACT
Organism: uncultured Gaiellales bacterium; assembly: GCA_964645445.1. GTDB lineage: Bacteria > Actinomycetota > Thermoleophilia > Gaiellales > Gaiellaceae > Palsa-739. The sequence continues at coordinate 9,696 of CAZXZX010000016.1, read as the reverse complement.
CCCGCCACTTCTGAACCCTCCCGTTCGACTCCTGGCCGCGATCCTAAACAGACAAGACCCCTCCAAGTCGAGTAACGTGCCGTTTGCCACCAGCGCGACGGGGAGGTCGGGATGCAGATCGGCGGCGTGATGCGGGTGCAACTCGTGACCGCGAGACCGGACCAGACGGCCTCGGAGGCGATCCGGACGATGCTCGACGCGGGCGTCGGCTCGGTCGTCGTGGTCGAGGGGCCCGAGGTGGTCGGGATCTTCACCGAGCGCGACGTGCTTCGCCTGGCGGGCGCCGGCGCATCGTTCGGCACGACGCTGCTCCGCGACGTAATGACGTCCGGACCGCTCACGATCACGCCCGACGTCGGCATTCTCGACGCGGCTCAGCTCATGGGTGAGCGCAACCTCCGTCATCTGCCCGTCGTCGAGGGCGGCAATCTCGTCGGCATCGTCTCGATCCGCGACGTGCTCGGCTTCCTCGCCGAGCGGCTGTGGTCGGAGCGGGACGAGGCCGCGCACGACACCGCGCGCGCGCTGCTCGGCCGGCGATAACTCAGCCGAGGCCGGGTGGAGTGGCGTCGGGGGCGTGCACGCCCTCGAGTTGGCCCGTCGTGTCGAGGAAGCGGCGCGAGACGTACTGGCGGCGCAGCGTCAGTGCGCCGACGGCGAGCATCGATACGAGCGCGAGGCCGATCGTCCAGTGCTCGAGGCTCAGCGCGGTCTGACGCGCCTGCCCCTCCCATTCACCCGGGTCATAGCGGTTCGAGATGCTCGCCGTCGGAATGAGATCGACGCCCTGCGGGAACCGCGCCGTGTGATGCGCGGTCCACGTCTTCGTGTCGTGGACGACCGCCATCGCGTCGACGATCGCGGCGACGCACGCGACGTAGAAGCCGTACGGCAGTCGTGTCGCGACCCAGCCGGCGATGACGAGCAGCAACGGCGGGAGCAGCGACCAGAGCCAGATGCGCACCTCGGTCGACGCCGACGGATCGTGGAAGCGCTGGCGCAGGATCGTCCCGTCCCGCCATTGCACGACACGCGGTTTCTCGAGCGCGAGCGACGCCGACATGAGCGTCGAGAAGAACAGTGGGATGGCGATGAACGCCGCGATTGCGAGCGGCGCTTTGCTCCGTATCGGCGGCAGCGTCACGAGAGCTTCTCCGCCTCGAGCACGCGCGAGAGGAACTCGCGCGTTCGCGCCTCCTTCGGCGCGCTGAAGATCTGCTGCGGTGTGCCTTCTTCGAGGATCCGTCCCGCATCGAGGAAGCACACCTTGTCCGCGACCTCGCGGGCGAACCCCATCTCGTGCGTCGCGATGATCATCGTCATCCCGCTCTCCGCGAGCTCGCGCACGAGCGCGAGCACCTCGGAGACGAGCTGTGGATCGAGCGCGCTCGTGATCTCGTCGAGCAGCAGCAGCTTCGGTCCCATCGCGAGCGCTCGGACGATGGCCACCCGCTGTTGCTGGCCGCCGCTCAGCCGGTCGGGATACTCGTCCGCCTTTTCCTCGAGGCCGATGCGGCGCAGCATCGCGCGCGCCTGGCCCTCCGCGCCCTCGCGGCTGAAGCCGCCCGCCTTTCGCGGCGCGAGCGTGACGTTCTGGAGCACGGTCATGTGCGGGAAGAGGTTGTAGGCCTGGAAGACGATCCCGACCTTGCGGCGCAGCGTGTTCACATCGAGCTTCTCGCCGGTGATGTGCTGGCCGTCGACGACGATCTCGCCTTCCTCGACACGCTCGAGCCGGTTGAGGCAGCGCAACAGGGTCGACTTCCCCGAGCCGGACGCGCCGATGAGGCAGACGACGTTGTGCTCGGGAACGTCGAGATCGATCTTGTCGAGGACGCAGAGCTGGCCGAACCACTTGCTCACGCCCCGCAGATGGACGAAGGGCGTATCGCCGTTGGCCGTCAAAATGCCTGGGCGCGCTCGCGCTGCTCGCGCTGCGCGACGAGATGGTCGGTGAAGCGTGCGAGCGGGATCGTGAGCAGGATGAAGAAGACCGCCTCAGCGACGAGCGACGGGAAATCGTTGTTCTGCGTAGAGAACTGCTGCGCGAGTTGCGTCGCCTCGGCGACGCCGATCACCGACACGAGTGCCGTGTCCTTCTGTAGCCCGACGAAGTCGTTCAGAAGCGGTGGAATCACGCGTCGCACCGCCTGCGGGACGACGACGTAGCGCATCGTCTGCGCATACGTGAGTCCGAGCGAACGCGCAGCAGCCCGCTGGCTCGGGTGCACCGACTCGATCCCGGCCCGGTACACCTCGGTCACGTACGCCGTGTACACCAGCGTGAGTGCGACCACGCCGTACACGATCACCGGTTGGCTCGAGATGTAGCCGAGCTGCAGGCCCGGAATGCCGAAGCCGACGATGAAGATGACGAGGATCAGCGGGGTGCCACGGAAGAAGTCGGTGTAGGCGATCGCCAGGGCCCGCAGCGGTTTCGCTGCGGGCCCCGGAAGACCGCGGACGATCGCGAGCGCGAGCGCGAGCACCAGGACGAGCGCTTCCGCGATGACCATCATCTTGATGTTCACCTGGAACCCCGCCCAGACGTTCGGGAGCGACAGCCGGAAGCTGTGCGGGTAGAAGAACGTCCGGTAGACCTGGTGGAACGCGTGCACGTCGCTACTTCAGGACGGGGATGGTCGCGAAGTTCAGGTTGAACCACTTCTTCTGGAGTTTTCCGATCGTCCCGTTCGCCGTCAGCTTCTTGATCTGAGCGTCGACGAGCGGGAGGAGCTTCGAGCCCTTCTGCAGCACTGCGCCGTACTGCTCGTGCGTCGCGATCTGTCCGGCGACCGCGCCGTACCTGGTCGGGTTCGACTTCCGCTCGAGCGCGACGATCGGCACGTCGAGGATCAGGGCCTGGCACTGGTTCAGCTGCACCGCTTGGAACGCCGCCGTGGTCGTCGGATACGTGAGCGGGCGCTTGGCCGGATGCAGCTTGTTGTTGATCCAGTCGAGGCCGGTCGTGTTCGTCTGCGCGCACGTCTGGAGCTTCTTGACGTCCGCGATGCTCTTCGGCGGCGTCGTCTGCTTGGAGATGAGCACGCCCTGGTTCGCGTTCAGGTACGAGTTCGTGAAGTCGACCGTCCGCTGCCGCTGGGCGGTGATCGTCGCCTCCTGAAACGAGATGTCGAACTTCTTCGTGCCAGGCAGGAAGAGGCCGTTCCACGAGCTGTACATCCAGACCGGCGTCAGGCCGAGGCCCTTGGCGATCGCCGACGCGAGGTCGACCTCGTAGCCGCGCGGGTTCGTGATCGTGCTGCCGCGCACCGTGCCGGACGCGAAGCCGACGGCCGGGTCGCCGAACGCGACGATCAGCTCGCCGGACTTCAACGTCGGCGGTGAGGCCGGCCTCGCGGACGCCGCCGGAACGGCGACGAGGGCCGCAAGCAGGACGGCCGGAAGAAAGCGCTTCAAAGTCACCCTCCTCTGAGTTGCAGGAGGGCCGAATCTATCGCGGTCGGGCCGGAACCTCCAGAGCCGACGATGTCAGCTGCTGGAAGTGGCCGATGAGCTGCTCGCTCCGGCCCATGAGCACGCCGTGGTCGAGCGCGCCGCTCGCCATCCCGCGGTGGACGCCCTCGACGAGCCCGCGATCCTCGAGCCCTACCTGCGCATCGAAGGCCATCAGGTCGGCGATCCACGCCGGCTCCACCTCCCGGCCGAAGAAGTAGTCGAGGAAGCGATAGGTCCGATCGGGCGTGAGCGGCACCATCGGCCCGATCGAGAGGTTGGCGTGGCCCGCGAAGATGTTCACGCCGAGGTTCGGCCACAGGAAGTGGAACTGCGAGCGCTGGAGCTCGCCCTCGAGCCGTACGTTCTCGCGGACGGGGCCGCGCTGGCTCGACAGCCGTCCGTCGGTCGACAAGCCGTACGCCGCGGTCGAGACGTCGATCACCTCGGAGAAGGCCGGATGCGCGACCTGGCAGTGGTAGCACTCGAGGAAGTTCTCGCAGACGATCTTCCAGTTCGCGGCGAGCTCCGCCTCCCACCGCGTGTGGAAGACGAGGTCGTCGACGTCGAGGCCGAGCTCGGCGACCTGCTCGGGCATCGATCCGAGCGCGTGTGACAGCGGCTCCGGATCGGGCCCCGTGTTGACGAACACGAACGGCCCCCACGTGCCGATCGCCGCCGGCCGGAGCCCGAGCTCCTGGCGCGGGAAGTCCGGCTCCTCGTCCGAGCGCGGCGCGCTTCGCAGCTTCCCGTCGAGGCCGTACGTCCACGCGTGGTACGGGCACTGGAGCGTCTCGCGCTTGCCTTCGCCCTCGGCCACCGTGAAGCCCCGGTGGCGGCAGACGTTCACGAACGCCCGCAGCTCGTCGTCTCGCGCGCGCGTGACCACGATCGGGATGCGTCCCGAGCGGCCTGAGAAGAAGGTCCCCGGCTCGGGGAGCTGCCCTAGGTGACCGGCGTACTGCCAGGCCGAGCGGAAGACGAGCTCCTGTTCGCGCAGGAGGATCTCCGGATCGGTGTACCAGCTGTACGGAAGAGTGCTCTGCACGGCCAGAATCTACTCGTGCGTGCCATGGTGCTCCCCGCCCGGCGCGAGCCGCTCCAGCTCCGCGACCTCCCGGTGCCCGAGCCCGGCCCCGGCCAGATCCGCCTCCGCGTCCGCGCCTGCGGTGTCTGCCGGACCGACCTGCACGTCGTCGACGGCGAGCTACCGCACCCGAAGCTGCCGCTCGTCATCGGCCACCAGATCGTCGGCGAGACGGATGACGGCCGCCGGCTCGGCGTTCCGTGGCTCGGGTGGACGGACGGCACCTGCCGTTACTGCACGAGCGGCCGCGAGAACCTTTGTGACCACGCGCGCTTCACCGGCTACGACCTCGACGGCGGCTACGCCGAGTACGTCGTCGCCGACGAGCGCTATTGCCTGCCGATCCCGAACGGCTACGACGACGTCGACGCGGCGCCGCTCCTCTGCGCCGGGCTCATCGGCTACCGCTCCCTGCGCCTTGCCGGCGACGCCGAGCGGCTCGGGCTGTACGGCTTCGGCGCCTCCGCGCACATCGTCGCGCAGGTCGCGCGCCACCAGGGGCGCCGGCTGTTCGGCTTCGTCCGCCGCGGCGACGAGGTTGCGCGTGCGTTCGCACTCGAGCTCGGGTGCGAGTGGGCCGGCTGGTCGGACGAGCGCCCGCCGGAGGAGCTCGACGCCGCGATCGTCTTCGCGCCGGTCGGCGCACTCGTCCCGGCTGCGCTCGCCGCGCTCGCGAAGGGCGGTGTGGTCGTCTGCGCCGGCATCCACATGAGCGACATCCCATCGTTCGAGTACGAGCTGCTGTGGGAGGAGCGCAGCATTCGGTCCGTCGCGAACCTGACGCGGCTCGACGGGGAGGAGTTCCTCGCGCTCGCGCCGCTCATCCCGGTACGGACGGAGATCGAGGTGTTCACGCTCGAGGGCGCGAACGATGCGCTCGACCGGATGCGCCGCGGCGAGGTTCGCGGGGCGGCGGTGCTGCGTCTCTAAGGCGCCGCTTGCAGGTCCGTCTGAGCTGCTCGACCCCGACGCTCTCACTGGTGCTGCCGCCGATAGGCTGCGCGCGTGAGCAGGCCGCCGTTCGAGCAGTTCTTCGCGTACCGCCGCTTCCTTCCCGTTGCACAACTGACGCCGGATGGCGAGCGGGTCCTGTTCGTGTCGAACATCTCCGGCCAGTTGAACCTGTGGGCGGTCGATCTCGACGGCGGCTGGCCCGAGCAGCTGACGACGTTCCTCGACAACACCGTGCGCGGCGTCGCCGTTCGCGAGGACGGGACCATCCTCTTCAACGCCGACCACGACGGCGACGAGTTCCATCAGCTGTACCGCATCCCGGCCGACGGCGGCTGGCCCGAGCAGTTCACCGACGCGCCGCAGGTTCAGCACGAGATCTCCGGAAGCGCGTGGGCGCCGGACGGCAAGAGCTTCGCGTTCGCCGGCAACCTGCGGAAGCCGACCGACGGCGAGGTCTTCATCTGGCGCGAGGGCGAGGACGCGCCTCGCTACCTCTTCGGCGAAGGCATGTACACGTTCGCGATCAACTTCTCGCCGGACGGGTCGAAGCTGCTCGCCGTCGAGGCGCGCTCGAACAGCAACGTCTCCATCTGGGTGATCGACGTCGAGTCGGGGGAGGCGACCGAGGCGACGCCGCACGAGGGGGACGTCAAGTTCCTGCCGGGCCCCTGGGCGCGCGACAACTCCGGCTTCTACCTCCTCACCGACGAGGGGCGCGAGTTCACCGGCCTCGCATTCCACACGCTCGCGACGGGCGAGCGGGCATGGGTCGCCGCGCCCGAGCGCGACCTCGAGGAGATTTCGGGCTCCGCCGACGGGCGCGTCCTCGCGTGGATCGAGAACGTCGACGGCTGGGCCGAGCTGCACGTCCGCGACGTCGAGCGCGGCGCCGACCTGCCCGCGCCACGGCTGCCGAAGGGTGCCGTCTCGGTCCTGGGCTCCGGGCTGTCGCTCTCGAACGACGGGTCGCGGCTTGCGATCGTGTGGGAGGAGCCGACGCGGCCGGGTGAGGTCTTCGTCGTCGACACGGCGACCGGCGACGCGCTCCCGGTCACGGAAAGCCGCGCCGCCGGGCTGTCGGCGCTCGAGTTCCGGGCGCCGGAGCTCGTCGCCTATCCGAGCTTCGACGGCCGCGAGATCCCGGCCTGGTTGTACCGGCCACCCGGCGACGCGCCGTCACCGTTCGCGCTGCTCGTCCACGGCGGGCCGGAAGCGCAAGAGCGGCCGATCTTCCGCCCGTACGTGCAGTACCTGCTGTCGCGCGGGATCGGCGTGCTCGCGACGAACATCCGAGGCTCGACCGGCTACGGCAAGAGCTACCAGAAGCTCATCCACCACGATTGGGGCGGCGGCGACCTCGAGGACTGGCGCCACGCGGCCGAGTGGCTGCAGGCGCAGCCGTTCGTCGACGCCGAGCGGCTGGCGGTGTTGGCGGCTCGTACGGCGGCTTCGCGACACTCACGTGCGTCACGCGGCTGCCCGAGTACTGGCGTGCGGCGGTCGACATCGTCGGCCCGTCGAACCTCCTCACCTTCGTCCGTGCCGTTCCGCCGCAATGGCTGCGCTTCATGGCCGAGTGGGTCGGCGACCCCGACACGGAGGAGGAGTTCCTTCGCGAGCGCTCGCCGATCACGTACGTCGACCAGGTGCGCGCCGCGTTGATGGTGATCCAGGGCGCGAAGGATCCCCGCGTGGTCAAGTTCGAGTCGGATCAGATGGTCGAGCGGTTGCGCGACCTCGGTCGTGAGGTCGAATACGTCGTCTTCGACGATGAGGGCCACGGGTTCACGCGCTACGCGAACGAGGTCCGCGCGTACCGTCTGACGTGCGAGTGGCTCGAATCGCATCTCGCCTGAGGCGGCACCCGCGGCTCGTCGCCGCGTTGGAGCTGTCGCTGCTCGCGATCTTCCTCGGCCTGCTGGCGTGGGCGATCCGCGGCTCGTTCCATGCCGCCTGGAAGGACCTCAGGGACTCCGATCCCGTGTACCTCGTGCTCGCGTGCGCCGCCGTCGCCGCGTACTACCTCGTCTTCGTCCTCGGCTGGATGAGGATCCTCGCCGACTGGGACGTCCGGATCTCGTACACGACCTCGCTCAACTCGGAGATCGTCTCGATGCTTGCGAAATACGTGCCCGGCGGCGTGTGGACGCCGGCCGCGCGCGTCGTCGCGATGCGTCGCGCCGGCGTCACCGATGCGGCGCTCGTCACCGCCGCGATGCTCGTCGAGGCGGGGCTGTCCGCCGTCGCGGGCGTGCTCGTGTTCGCGATCTCCCTCGTCTGGGTGCACGGCGTCAACGGGCCGGTCATCCCGATCGGCATCTTCGGGATCGTCGTCGCGGTTCTGCTGTACCCGCGCGTATTCCATGCGGTCGCGACGCGGTTCCTGCGCAGGATCGGGTACAGCGAGCTGCCGCCGATGCGCGCGTCGACGCTCGCCGGCCTGCTCGTCTTCTACGCGGGAACGTGGGTGATCGGCGGGACCGGCCTCTGGCTTCTGCTGCGTTCCGTCGGCTCGCGTCCGGCCGCCTCGACGGTCGTCTTCCTCGGCGGCGTCTCGGCGGTCGGCGCGATCGTCGCGGTGCTCGCGTTCTTCGCCCCGTCCGGGCTCGGCGCGCGCGAGGGATCGATGTACGGGCTGATGCTCGCGGTCGTGCCGTCGGGCGCCGCGCTCTCGGCGACGCTCCTCAACCGCGTCGCGATCACGCTCGTGGAGGTGCTTCTGCTCCTCTTCGGCGCGTTGGTGCTCCGCCGGAAGGAGCGGCGAGGTTCGACCGTAGCTTCGCCAACGTCCGCCGCAGCCGAGCCTGCTCCGCCTCGGTGATGCCGGTCATCACCTGTGCCTCGAACGCGCGCGCCGCTTCCCATAGCTCCTTGTATACCCGCTCGCCCTCGGGCGTGAGGCTCAGGCGCTTCACGCGCCGGTCTTCGGGATCGACCTCGCGGGTGACGAGCCCGAGCTTCTCGGCGCGGTCGACGTGGTACGTGATGGTCGCGCCGTCGACGTGCGCGTGGGAGGCGAGGATGCTGTGGGAGACGATGCCTTCGGCGTTGATCGCGTTCAGGACGATCCACGTCCCGAGCGAGCCGCCGGCCTGCTCCATGACGTCCTCGAAGGCCTCGCGGATCTCCTTGGCGGTGAAGACGAGGTCGCGTCCCAATGGCTCCATGCTGTTACCCATATTACTTGGATTGGCAATGATTTGACGTCCCACCATCGGATTGGCTAGCGTCAGGGCCATGCTCCCACGCCTCGCACACTTCATCGTGCGCCGCCGCCGCTGGGTGATCGGCGCCTGGGTTGCGCTGACCCTCTTCGGCGCGTTCTCCGCCTCGCAGGTCTCGAAGCGGTGGTTCCAGAGCTTCTCCATCCCCGGCTACTCCGCCTACGAGGCGAACAAGCGCACGCTCGAGACCTTCGGCACCGGCATGCAGGCGCCGCTCGTCGCCGTGTTCCACACGAAGGGCGACGTGACGCAGTCGGTCGGCATCGAGCAGGCGATCGAGAAGGCCGCGGCTGTCAATCCGCACTCGCGATTCTCTTCGTACTGGTCGACCGGAAGCCGCGCCTACATCTCGAAGGACGGCCACACGGCGTTCGCGGAGATCTACCCGCCGGGCACGCCGAACTTCAGCTCCGACACGCACATCAAGCAGACGCGTGCAGCGCTGAAGAGCGCGACGCCGAAAGGCGTGAGCGCGAGCCTCACCGGCCGCGACGCGCTCGAGGCGGCGTCATCCGGCGGCGGCAAGGGCCCGAGCGTCCTCACCGAGGGACTCATCGGCGGCGCGGGCGCGCTCGTCATTCTCTTCTTCGTCTTCGGGACGCTGCCGGCGGTGCTGATGCCGATCGTCATCGCGATCGCCGCGATCCTCAATACGTACTCGCTCGTGTGGGCGCTGACCTACGTCACGAACGTGTCGATCATCGTCGAGTTCCTCATCGCGCTCGTCGGCCTCGGCGTCGCGATCGACTACGCGCTGCTGATGATCTTCCGCTTCCGCGACGAGCTCCGCGAGGGCAAGGACGTCGAGACCGCGCTCGTCGAGACCATGACGCACGCCGGTCGGTCCGTGATCGTCTCCGGCACAACCGTCGCCGTCGGCCTGGTGTCGATGATCGTGCTGCCGCTGCCGTTCATCCGATCGATCGGCCTCGGCGGCCTGCTCATCCCCGCGGTATCGGTGCTCGCGGCGATCAC
>CAZXZX010000015.1:0-12969 GCA_964645445.1 uncultured Gaiellales bacterium | reverse complement strand
ATCGAGTGGGCGAGGGAGGAAGGCTTCGCGCGCGTCTCCCTCAACTTCTCGCCGTTCGCAGCCCTTCTTTCGCCTGAGAGCGAGCTCAGCGTCGGGCAGCGCGTCCAGGCAGCGACGCTGCGCCGCATGAAGCCCTGGTTCCAGCTCGACAACCTCCTACTCTTCAACCGCAAGTTCTTCCCATCCTGGCAGCGCCGCTTCGTCGTGTACGAGCGGCGCCGCGACCTGCCGCGTGTCGGGATCGCAGCCCTCGCCGCCGAGGCGTATCTTCCGTTCCAGTGATCGCAGGCGGCCTCGCGCTCGCCGTCGCGTCGGCCGTCGCGATTGCAGGCGGCTACGCGCTCGAGCATTCGTCGGCCTCTCGGCTCCCTCCGCTCAGGTTGCGCCGGCCTTTGCACTCGCTTCTGCTCCTGGTGCGGAGCGGTCCGTGGCTCGTGGGGTTCCTCGCGGGAATCGGCGGCTGGGTCCTCTACGTGATTGCGCTGCGGCTCGCGCCCCTGTCGCTCGTGCAGGCCGCATCGGCCGGTGGGATCGGCGTTCTCGCGATCGGGACGCACCCGCGTCGCGCCGAGCGTTTCGGCGTCGCATCGGCCCTCTCGGGCCTCGTGCTGCTCGGGCTCTCGATCGGATCGCATCCGCCGACGGGGCGCGGCACCGTGTTCGACGTCGCCCTCTGGGTCGCGATCTCGGCGGCGGCTGCGGCCGCCCTCGCCGGCCGGCGGACTGCGGTCACGCTCGGGACGGCCGCAGGGATCATGTACGCGGCCGGCGACGTCGCAACCAAGGCCGCGGTCGTCGGCGGCGCGCGACTCGCCTTCGCTCCGGTCGTCCTCGCATGTCACGGCGCCGCGTTCCTCTGCATGCAGTTTGCGTTTCAGCGTGGGAGCCGCCTGTCGTCGGCCGGCCTCGCCGTGTTGTGGACGAACGCCCTCCCGATCGCCGCCGGCATGGCGATCTTCTCCGAGGCGCTTCCCGGCGGCCTTCGCGGCGTCCTGCGGGTGGCGGCCTTCGCGCTCGTGCTCGCCGGCGCCGCCGCCTTGAGCCGTCAGGAGGCCGACGCTGTACACTATTGACTGACTAGTCAATCAACGCGGGAGTCGAGGATGGCAGCCATCGAACAGGGCAGCGGCGTCTCGTTCGGCCTGACGGATGAGCAGAAGGCGCTGCGCGAGCTCGCGCACCAGTTCGCCGAGAACGAGATCCGTCCGCTCGAGCACGAGTGCGACGAGCACATGCGCCACCCGGCCGGCGCGATCGCGAAGGCGCACGAGCTCGGACTGATGAACGTGCACGTGCCCGAGGAGTACGGTGGCGCGGAGCTGTCCGCCTTCGACGGCATGCTCGTCGGCGAGGAGCTCTACTGGGGCTGCTCCGGGATCGGCACGTCGCTGACGGCGAACGGCCTCGGCGCAGGCCCGGTCATCCTCTTCGGAAGCGACGAGCAGAAGGCGACCTGGCTGCCGCCGCTGATCGAGTCGCCCATCCTGTGCTCCTTCGGCCTCTCCGAGCCGGGTGCAGGCTCCGACGTGGCATCGCTGAAGACGACGGCGGTTCGCGAGGGCGACGAGTACGTTCTCAACGGGTCGAAGACGTTCATCACGAATGCGGGGTACGCCGCGTGGACGGTCGTGTTCGCGAAAACGGATCCGAAGGACGGCGCGAAGGGGATGTCGGCGTTCATCGTCCCGATGGACGCGCCCGGCGTCACGATCGAGCAGCACCTCGACAAGATGGGGCAGCGCGCGACCGACACGTCTGCGTTCGCGCTGCAAGACGTTCGCATCCCCGTCGAGAACCGCCTCGGCGACGAGGGCGACGGCTTCAAGATCGCGATGGCGACGCTCGACTTCACACGTCCGGGCACGGCGATCGGCGCCGTCGGCGTCGCGCAGGCGGCCTACGACCATTCGGTCGCCTATGCGAAGGAGCGCGTCACGTTCGACATGCCGATCGCGATGCACCAGGGCGTCAACTTCATGATCGCCGACATGGCGACGGAGATCGAGGCGGCGCGCCTGCTCTGCTGGCAGGCGGCCTGGATGCTCGATCAGGGGTACGGGCGCAAGACGACGTTGTATTCGTCCTTCGCCAAGCGATTCGCCGCCGACACGGCGATGAAGGTTGCGACCGACGCCGTCCAGGTGTTCGGCGGCTACGGCTACATCAAGGAGTACCCGGTCGAGAAGCTCATGCGCGACGCCAAGCTGTTCCAGATCTACGAGGGGACATCGCAGATCCAGCGACTGGTGATCGCGAAGGAAATATTCTTGCCGCGTGCCGATTGAGATCGATCTCTCCGGTCGCGTCGCGTTCGTCACGGGCGGGTCCCGCGGGCTCGGCCGCGCCGATGCGCTGACACTCGCGCGGGCGGGCGCGGACGTCGTCGTGGCCGACCTGCTCGTCGAGTCGCAGCTTTCCGAGGAGACCGACCGGTACGGCTCGCTCGCCACCGTCGCTCGCCGGCAGGGTCTCGTCCACACGGAGGAGACGGTGCGGGACATCGAGGCGATGGGGCGGAGGGCGCTCGCCGTTCGCTGCGACGTGACCGACCGCAGCGAGGTCGACGCGGCGGTCGCACGCACCGTCGGGGAGCTGGGGTCGATCGACATTCTCGTGAACAACGCGGGCACGCTCGACCATGTGGCCCAGTTCCACGAGCAGTCGCCCGAGCTCTGGGAGCGGGACCTGCGCGTGAACCTCACCGGCGCGTTCAACTGTGCCCAGGCGGCGTGGCCGCACATGCAGGAGCGCGGCTGGGGGCGGATCGTGAACATGGCGTCGGTCGCCGGCACGCTCGGGGGGTTCGGGCAGGCGAGCTACTCGACGACGAAGGCCGGGGTGCTGGGGCTGACGAAGACCCTCGCGATGGAGGGAGGCCGCCACGGGATCACGTGCAACGCGATCGTGCCCGGGGTCATCGGCACCGAGGCGTTCGAGATGGCGAACGCGGCGATGAACGAGCGGATCGTTCGGCGGACCGCGCTGCGCCGGCCGGGCGCGCCTCAGGAGATCGCGAACGTCGTCGCCTTCCTCTGTTCGGACCTGGCGGCGTACGTGACCGGCGTCGAGCTGAACGTCAGCGGCGGCGTCGAGCTGTTCGTCTTCTGAACCGGCCCGGCACCGTTACTGGGTACACGCGCGTGTAATCCGGGACCCGACCCCTCCCTCCTACCCGCCTGCTTCGATCGTAAGTCGCGACTCGTCGCGTGTCTGGCGCGGCTTTGTGTCGATTTCCGCGAACGCCGGATACCATCCGCGGATGCGCCGCCGGGTTGCATTCTTCGGGCTGGTCGTCGTCGCGGCCGGGGTCGTGCTCGGGCTCGTGTTCGCCGGGTCGCCGACGACGATCGCCGAAGGGGTCCGTGTCGGCGGAGTCGACGTCGGGGGCCTTCAGATCTCGCGGGCGCGCGCGCTGCTCGAGGGCAAGGCGGCGGCGCTCTCGTCGCGCCCGGTCGTGTTCCTCGCGGGCGCACGACGGTTCCGGATTCGCCCGGCCGAGCTCGGTGTCGAGTCCGACTGGGGCGCGGCGGTGGACGCCGCGCAGCGCCAGGGCTCGGGCTTCGCGCCGATTCGCGGCTTCAAGCGCCTCGGCGTAGACGTGTTCGGGGCGGACGTCACGCCGTCGACGAGCGTCCTGACGGGTGCGCTGCAATACGAACTCGATCGGATCGCCAAGGCGGTCGACCAACGGCCCCGGGACGCGTCGCTGACTCTCCGCGGCACGCGCGTAGCGCTCATCCCTGCGCGGGGCGGACGCATGCTCGACCGGGCAGCGGCCGCTGCGCTCGTCGTGCATCGACTCGCGGCGCTCGACCGGCCCGCGACGCCGGTGCCGCTGCCGATGCGAACAACACTTCCCCGCGTGCGCGCGGTCTCGCTCCGGCGCGCAGCGCGCCAGGCGCGCATCGCATTGTCGGCGCCGGTCCAGCTCGTGGTCGGGCCGACCAGGTTCGTCCTGACGCCCGCGAAGCTCGCACCGCTCCTCTCGCTCCCGTCCGGCGGGAGGGCGGCGCTTGCGATCGGCGGGACCGCCGCCGACGAATGGCTGCGCAGGCTCGGCGCGCACGTGGAGCGGAAGCCGGTCGACGCGAGGTTCGCCGTCGACGGGCCGAAGGTGCGGATCGTCCCCGACCGGCCGGGCGTGCGTCTCGATGCCGTCGGAGCCGCCACGGCCGTGCTCACCGCCGCGCTCCGTACCCGTCCCGAGCGCCGCGTCGCGCAGCTTCCCGTCGAGGCTGCACCGGCTGCGCTCACCGAGGCGAAGGCGCGGACGATGGGGATCGAGGGACTCGTCTCCTCGTACACGACCGAGTACGGCGGCGTGCCGAACCGGATCCACAACGTGCAACTCGTCGCGCACCTCGTCGATGACAAGCTGATCGCGCCTCGCGCGGAGTTCTCGTTCAACAAGACGACAGGCGAGCGCAATGCGGCCAAGGGATTCCTCGTGGCCCCCGTGATCGTCAACGGCGAGCTCACCACCGGGCTCGGCGGCGGCGTGTGCCAGGTGTCGACTACGGTCTTCAACGCTGCGTTCGAGGCGGGCCTGAGGATCACTGCGCGGACGAATCACGCGCTCTACATCAGCCATTACCCGCAGGGGCGTGATGCGACGGTCGACTACCCCGACGTGGACCTTCGCTTCGTCAACGACACCGGGCACTGGCTCCTGCTCCGGACGTTCGTCGGCACGTCCTCGCTCACGGTCAGCCTGTACGGCACGCCGACCGGGCGAAAGGTGGTGAGCACAACCGCGCCGCTCGTCGCCCATGGCAAGGTCAAGGTCAAGAAGACGGTGGACCGTTCGCTCAAGCCGGGAGACGAGATCGTCGACGATCCCGGCGAGCCGGCACTGACGACGAGTGTCGCCCGGGACGTTTTCCGCGCGGACGGGACGCTGCTCTACCACGACGTCTGGTACTCGACGTACCGGGCGGCGCCGGAGCGCGTCCGGATTGGTCCGAAGAAGAAGAAACCGAAGCAGCCGGCGGCGCCGGCTATGCCTCGGCCGACCGGATAGCGTCGGCGAGCCAGTCGGGGACGCGGGTCGGCCGGAACGTCTTCGCGTCGACGCACGCATGCGCGGTCCAGCCGTCCGCGACCTGAAGCCCGTCCGCGCGGACGATCTCGTAGTCGTAACGGAATCGTGCGCCGCGCAGGCCGACGCAACGTGTGTACACGTCGAGCTCGTCGTCGAAGCGCGCCGGGACGCGATAGCGGCAATACGACTCGAGCACGAGCGCCTCGATCCCGTGGTCGCGCAGCGTCTGATAGCCGCCCGCGTACTCGCGCAGATACTCGACGCGGGCGACCTCGAACCACACCGGGTAGGCGGCGTTGTGCGCGACCCCTTGCGCGTCGGTGTCGGCGAAGCGCACCCGCACCCTCGTCGAGAACGGGAAGCCCTCCATGGAGCAACTCTACGATGAGCGCGTGCCGGTCGAACGCCTCGTCGAGCTCGTGCGCGCGCACCAGCCGTGCGTCGTCCTCACCGGCGCGGGCATCAGCACCGAGTCGGGGATCCCCGACTTCCGGTCGCCGACCGGGATCTGGCGGCGCTACGACCCGATGGAGTACGCGACCATCGACGCGTTCCTCTCCGACCCGAAGAAGGTGTGGGATTTCTACGGGAGACGGCTCGCCGCGCTCGCGGACGCGCAGCCGAACGACGGGCACCGCGCGCTCGCAGATCTCGAGCGCCGGGGCTGGGTGGACGCCGTCGTCACCCAGAACGTCGACGGCCTGCACGTGCGCGCCGGCTCGCGCGCTGTCGTCGAGGTCCACGGCTCGATCCGGACCGCGAGCTGTCTCGACTGTTCCACGACCGTCCCGTTCGAGGTGGCGCTGGCCGGTCTTCCGCTTCCCGCCTGCCCGCACTGCGGGCGGGCGCTCAAGCCCGACGTCGTCATGTTCGGCGAGCTCCTCCCGGAAGCCGCGATCGAACGAGCCGTGCGGCTCGCGTCCAAGGCGGGCGTCCTGCTCGTCGTCGGCTCGTCGCTCGAGGTGTATCCGGTCGCCGGCCTGCCGCTCGAGACCCTCGCCGCCGGCGGACGTCTCGCAATCGTCAACCGTGGCGAGACGCAGTTCGACGGACAGGCAGACGTACATATCGCCGCCGGCGCAGGCGAGACGCTGACGGCGCTCGCGCGCGGGTTACCCGATCGCCCGGAGTGAGCTCGCGAAGATGCCTTCGTGCAGACGGCCGCCGGTCGGCTGGATGGCGAGCGCGAGCACCGGCACGACCCGGTCGCCCGCGAACGCCGTCGCGAAATAGTCGCCGACCATGCGGCCCTCCGCCTCCGGGAGCCACTGCATCTGCATCGGCTCGACGTCGAGCCTGAGCGGCTTCGTCCAGCTCGTACCCCCGTCCGGCGACTGGACGAAGGAGATGCCGAGTGCGCACGCGCCTTTTGCGCACGATCCCGGCGTGTAGTACGCGTACACCAGCCCGAGATGCCCGGGGCGCGTCGGATCGGCGCCGAGACCGGGGATCATCGCGTCGAGCGTCGACTGCACGGGCGCGAGCGGCACGCGCGCCGGCACGCTCCACGCGACCCCGTCGGCAGAGGTCGAGACGACGATGTCGTTGGCGCTGCACGACGGACGGAAGCGGCAGTCGGCCCACGAAGCGAAGAGCGTGCCCGCGCCGTCGACCGCGAGTGAAGGGAGCGAGATCGCGCGCATCGGCGCGTTGTTCGCAGACGTGAGATCGGCGAGGGTCGTCTGCGTGAACGTGGCGCCGCCGTCGGTCGACCGGAAGCTGTCGATCGTCCCCGTCAACCCTTGCTGGCCTTCGTAGTTCCCCGCGACCGTCACGAGTGTCCCGTCCGGCAGCACCGCGGGCTGCGTGCCCACGAGGAAGCCGGTCGCGCGCACGGGTGCCGACCAGGTTGCTCCGCCGTCGTCGCTCGACTGGCTGACCGTGATGCTCTTGTCGTCATCGGTGTACAGGACGTAGCACCGCCCGCGAAACGGGCTCGAGGCGCCGTTGTCGCACGCGATCCAGTCCTTGTCGAGGGCAGGCCCGGAGGCCGCGGTGGCCGGCGCCGACCAGTGGGCGCCGTCGCTCGAGCTGGCGACCATCACGCGCGTCCCGCCCTGTTCGATCGTCAGCGTGGAGATGAGCCACATGCCATGCGCCGCGTCGTAGGCGACGCTCGGGTCGGACGCGGCGCGCTCCGGCCCGGGCGGGCTCGACTCGACCGTGACCGAGGGGAGGAGGCCGCGGGTCCACGTGCGGCCGGAGTCGTTCGAGACCGCGAAGCCGATGAAGGACGCGCCGCCGGTCGCGAAGCGCCCGACCTGGTATGCGGCTACCACCGTCGTGCCCCAGGCGGCGTCCGCCGGCTCGACCGCCGTCTCGTGCTGGCCTGCCGGGTTCGTCGACGGGTCGACGGACAGGCGGCGCGAGACGACCTGGCAGTCAGCCGCGACGGTGTCGCCGAGATCGGCCGCGACGACGTTGAACCCGCGGCCGCAGTCGACGCGGTCCTTGCCGCCCCAGGCCGCCTGCAGGAAATCGTTACCGGGACCGCCCTCGATGCGGTCGGGCGCGGGCGTGCCGAGGACGATCCCGCCGTGCTTCGGCGCATGGATGGTGGCGGCGGCCGCCGGTGCTGCGAACACGAGCGCGAGCGCGATCAGGAGCCGTCGCATCGGCCAGGCAGCGTAACGTCTGCGCGTTTCGTAGACTGTGCTCCGTGGCCGAAGACAAGCGCAACGACCTGCTCGCAAAGCTCGCGGAGCTCAGCGAGGAGGCGATCCACCGGTTGCAGGACGCGCCCGGGGGCGATCGGCTGGTCGGCTCGCTGAACGCCATGCGCGATCGGCTGGACGAGCTCCAGCGCCGGGTGCGCGGGATCGACGAGCTCGAGCAGCGGCTCACCGCGTTGGAGCGGAAGGTCGAGAAGCTGGCGAAGGAAGCCGGCTCCTCGTCGGCGCGCCAGGGCGCCAAGACCAAGTCGTAGCGACGAGCGCAGCCGCGATCAGCAGCCCGCCGGCGATGTCGGACGGAACGTGCTGGCCGCCGAGCTCGAGCAGGAGGATCGACGCGAGCGCCCACGTCGCCGCCCAGCGTCCGAGCCGGGGCCACGCCCAGGCGACCGCAAGACCCACGAGGACGGTCCGGATCGCGTGCCCGCTCGGGTAGGAGGCGTCGAAGCCGCTCAGGTGCACGCCGTGCGCAGAGAGGGGTGGACGTGTCAACGTCCCCTTCACGACCACCTCGACGACGTTGCCCGCGGCGTACGCGGCGGCCAGCGCGAGGGCGGCGCGGCCGGGAATCGCGAGACACGCAGCAGCCACGATCACGGTCGCCGTTGTGAAGAACGCCGGCAGCGAGACGAGCTCGGACGCGATGTGCAGCGCACCGTGCCAGTGGGTACCCAAGAGCGGCACGATCGCGTCGGCGAGCGTCGGCCTGCCCGCGAAGTGTGCTCCCGGCATCGCGTGGTCGACCGCCCACTGGTCGAGGGAGGTCAGGTCGCCCGAGGCGATGAGCCCCGCGAGCGCCGCGAACGCCGCGGCTGCGGATGCTGCGGCGACGCCGCTAGCGCGGGACACGCACCCGCAGCGCGCCCGGCACGACTTCGAAGCGCGCCGGCGTCGTCCCGATCTGCTCGCCGTCGAGCTCGATCGGAAGCGGCTCAGTGCCGCCGACGGTGACCACGCGCGCACGCGTCACGTCGACCTTCGGATGGCGGAGGTGCTTGCCGCGGTAGAGCTTCGGCGCCGTCGTCGCGAAGTCGAGCTTCGTCACGTCGCCGATCGTGAGAACGTCGAAGAGGCCATCGTCTGGGCTCGCATCGGGCGCGAGCCACATCGCGCCGCCGTGGTACTGGCCATTGGCCACGATCACATCGTGCATCCGCGCCGAGCGCCTCTCGCCGTCGAGCTCGACGTCGATCACGGTGTTCTGCCACGCGAGGAACACGCGCACCAGCGCGTAGAAGAATGTCGCCTTGCCACCCAGCGCCTTCGACATCCCGTTGGCGCGCTGTGCGACTGCGGCGCTCATTCCCACACTCCCGACGTTGACGAGGTAGCGCTCCTCCTCGGCACCCGCCCAGGTCCGGTAGGTGACGAGGCCCACGTCGATCGTGCGCACGCGTCCGTCGACGACCGTGCGTATCGCTGCGTCGACGTTCGTCGGGATGCCGTACGTGCGGCCGAAGTCCATGCCCGTGCCGAGCGGGATGATCGCCACCTGCGGACCGCCGCCGCCGCGCATGACGCCGTTCACCGTCTCGTTCAGCGTGCCGTCGCCGCCGACCGCGACGACGAGGCCGGCGCCTTCTCGCGCTGCGCGTTCCGCGAGCTCGGTGATGTGCCCCGGCCGTTCGGAGAGGAACGTCTCGCCGGTGAGGCCGAGGAGTGCAGCGCGATGCGCGAGCTCCGGCCACCGCTTGCCGGTGACGCCGTTGTCCGACGCCGGGTTGACGACGAAGACGGTGTTAATGATCCGCGGTCACGGTCGCGAGGCCGACACGCGTCATTCGATCGACCGCGGCCTTCAGCTCCTCGTCGCCGATGCGAGTGAACTCGCCCCCGACGACGATGTCGCTGACGGTGAGCAGACAGCCGGCCTGCACCTTGCGCAGCGCGCCGAGCGTGAAGAGGATTGCAGCCTCCATCTCGACGCCGAGGATGCCGCGGTCCGACCAGCGCTGGTACTGACCGCCGTCCGGGTTGTAGAAGACGTCGCTCGAGACGACCGGGCCGACGTGGATCGGCTGGCCGAGCTCCTTGGCCGCGTGCACGGCCTCGTGGACGAGCTCGAAGCTCGCCGTCGGGCAGTGCGGCTCCCGCACGTACGTGAACGTCGTCTGGTCCTGCGGCACCGCGCTGATCGCGACGATCATGTCGCCGAGCCGGTGATGCGGCTGCAGGCCGCCGCACGTGCCGACGCGCAGGATCCTCTTGCAGCCGAGCATCACGAGCTCCTCGATCACGATCGCAGCCGACGGGCAGCCCATACCGGTCGCCTGCACGGAGACGGGTTTGCCTTCCCATGTTCCGCGAAACCCGAGCAACCCACGTTCCCAGTTCGTCTGGACGACGTCGTCGAGATACGTCTCCGCAATGTACCTGGCGCGCAGCGGGTCCCCGGGCACGAGAACCGACTCCGCGTAGTCGCCGGGCTCGGCGCGAACGTGAATTGGCATGGCGCCAACCCTAACCCGTGGAATGATCGCGGTCGTGGTTGCCGTCGACCCGACGCTCGACGAGGTTCTGGCCTTCTGCGCGGAGGAGCCGGTCGAGCGGGTCTTCCTCGAGGACATCGCGCGGCGCGGGCTCGGGCGGTTCTCGGCGCTCGGCGCCCGCGGCCGGCTGTCGGCTCTCTGCCACGTCGGCGCGAACGTCGTGCCGTCGGGCGCCGGGTGCGCCGCGTTCGCGGCCGTGGCCGTGCGGGGCCAGCCGCGCATGATCATCGGCGAGCAGCGCGCCGTCGACGAGCTGTGGGCAGAGGCCGAGGCGGTCATGCCGAGACCGCGCGACGACCGCCCCGGACAACCCGTGTACGAGCTCGACGAGCCGCCGCCGGCGGGCGAGACGGGCTTGCGCCGCGCATCACTCGCCGATCTCGACCGGTTGGTACCGGCGTGCGCGGCAGCGCACCGCGAGGAGATCGGGATCGACCCGCTTCACCGCGATCCCGACGGCTTTCGCTGGCGCACGCGCATGCAGATCGAGGACGGGCGCTCGTGGCTGTGGCTCGAGGAGGGCGTGATCCGTTTCAAGGCGGAGGCGTCCGCCTGGACACCGAGCGCCGTGCAGCTGCAGCAGGTCTGGGTCGATCCGCAGTCGCGGAACCAAGGCGACGCGCAGCGTGGCATGCGCGACCTCTGCAGGCTCCTCCTCGAGCGCGTCCCGACGGTATGCCTGTTCGTGCGGCCCGAGAACGCCGTCGCGATCCACGTGTACGAGGCGATCGGCATGCGGCGGACGATCACCTACCGTTCACTCATATTCTGATGGTCGTCGAGCGAATCGAAGCCTTCATCCGCATGCATGCGCTGATCGAGCCCAAGGGTGAGGTGACCTGCTTCGTATCCGGGGGCGCCGACTCGACGTGTCTCTGGCACGCACTTGGCGTGCTCGGCTACCGCGTCTCGGCGCTGCACGTGAACCACGGGCTGCGCGGCGCCGAGTCGGAGGCGGACGCGCGCTTCTGCACCGAGGTGCTCGGCGCGGAGGTCGTCGCGCTCGACGGGCGCGGCATGACGGAGGAGCAGCTGCGCGACGAGCGATACTCGCTCGCGCGCGACCATGTGCGGGCCACCGGCCACACCGCGTCCGATCAGGTGGAGACGATCCTGTACCGGCTCGTCTCCCGCGGCGCCGCCACGGGAATGGCGCCGCGACGCGAGGACGGCGTCGTCCACCCGTTGCTCGGTGTGTGGCGCGACGAGACCGAGGCGTACTGCAACGAGCACGGACTCGCGTTCCGCATCGACAGCTCGAATGCCCGCACGAAGCGCGGCCTTATCCGCGACGAGATCCTTCCCCTCCTGCGGCGGCTGCATCCGAGCGCGGACGAGAACATCCTGCGCTCCCTCGACGCGCGGGAGACGCTGCCGCCTCCTCTCGCCGACCTCTTGGCCTCGCCCGCAGGCTCGCGGCGCGTCGACCTCGGCGGCGGGTTGATGGCCGTTCGCGAGTACGACCGCCTCTGGCTCGAGCAGGGGCCGGTCGAGCTGAACGGCGAGGTGCGGTGGGGCGGGTGGGTGATCCGGTCCCGCGCGGAAGGGCTTAAGGTACGAGGATGGCGGGCCGGCGACCGGCTCGCGGGCCGCCGCAAGAAGATCCAGGACGTATTCGTGGACGCCAAGATCCCCCGTTCCGAGCGCGAGGCATGGCCGCTCGTGGTGCGCGGCGACGACGTGGTCGCGATCCCGGGCATCGTCGAGCATCCGGACGTGGACGTTGAACGCGACTGAGCTCGAGAAAGCGGTAACCGAGATTCTCATCGAGGCGGACGCGCTCCAGCAGCGCATCGCCGAGCTCGGCGAGGAGATCTCCGCCGACTACACCGGGCGCGACCTGCTCCTCGTCGGCGTGCTGAAGGGCGCCGTTTTCTTCATGGCCGACCTGATGCGGCACCTCACAATCCCCTGCGAGATCGACTTCATGGCCATCTCGAGCTACGGCGACTCGACCGACTCCTCCGGCGTCGTGCGAATCCTCAAGGACCTCGACATCAACATCGAGGGACGGCACGTGCTCGTCGTCGAGGACATCATCGATTCCGGTCTCACGCTCTCGTACCTCATTCGGAACCTCGAGGCCCGCGAGCCTGCCACCCTCGAGATCTGCTCACTCCTGACCAAGCCCGAGCGCCGGGAGATCGACGTGCCGGTGCACTACGTCGGCTTCGAGATTCCGAACCGCTTCGTCATCGGCTACGGCCTGGACTTCGCCGAGCGGTACCGGAACCTGCCGTACGTGGGCGTCCTCGACCCGGCGCAGATCCGGGAAGGTGCCTAAAACCGTAACAGGGGCATAAGCAACGGGGCGCGAAAGCCCGATAACCCCCTGGACGCTGGTACCCTGACTGGGAGGCTCCTCCCGAATGAACCGTTTCTTCCGCAGCGCGCTCTTCCCGCTGATCATCATCGCAGCGCTGGTCTGGCTTGCTCTGCAGACGCTCGGAAGCCACGGGACGAAGACCACGCAAGCGACGACCTCGACGGTCTACAACATCATCCGGAACCATCCGGCTGAGATCTCGGGGCCGATCACGATCGACCCGAACAAGCAGTCGCTCACACTCGTGACCACCTCGGGCCAGAAGTACGACGTGCACTATGCGTCGCCCGAGGCCGAGGCGCAGATCGAGCAGACGATGGTCGCGCGGGGCGTGAAGTTCAACTCGAAGGGCGTGGGCGGGTCGCCGTGGTGGTCGATCCTCACGAGCCTCCTGCCGTTCGTCCTCCTGTTCGGCTTCTGGATCTTCCTCATGAACCAGGT
>CAZXZX010000014.1:0-3011 GCA_964645445.1 uncultured Gaiellales bacterium | reverse complement strand
GCAGCCTCGTCGTGGCGGCTGGCGTTCGCGCTCGCGGCGGTGGGCCCCGTGCTCGGCGTTCTCTGTCTCGAAGCCGTGCCCGAAGCTACGACGAGAGCCGGGCGAACACCCGGAACGTCGGCGATCCCGCCGGTAGCTCGTTGAACTCCGGGTTGATGCAGCCGAGCTGGCCGGTCCGATTCTCGTAGCACGGCTCGATCTCGGCCTGGCACATGGGGAGCGGATGCCGCATCGCCTTCACCGCGCCGAATCCGGCGCGGCGAGCCTCCGCCGCGCGAAGCATCTCGAGGTCGATCTCGACCTCGAAGACCTTCTGCATGCAGCCCATGAAAGTGTGGCCGTGCTCCTCGTAGGCGTAGACGAAGGGGCACGAGCGATCGATGCAGGCGGACGGGTACACGACCTTGTCGCAGTGGACCCCACATGCGCGGCACTCGACCGCGTCCTGCGGATGGAGCGTCAGCGTGCTCATCTGCCTTGCATTGTGCGGGCCGGATTTCGGGTCCCGCAAGTCTTGACAGATGCCGCGTTTTCCGCTTGCGCAAAGGAAGCGGCCACTTACTGCATCTGCAGGCGCCCGACGGCGGTCATCACGTCCATCTGCGTAAAGGCGCGGAACTCGGGCTCGGGCGCCCGGTCGTCCTCGTCTGCGCGGAACCACAGCGCCTGGCACGTATGCATGCCGAGCGCCGAAGCGCCGGCGATGTCGGTGGCGAGCGTGTCGCCGACGAAGAGCGTCTGGCCCGGCTCGACCCCGACGGCCTCGAGGGCGCGCTCGAAGATGGCCGGGTGCGGCTTCCGCCAGCCGACCTCGGAGGAGAACACGGCGACGTCGAGACGTTGTGCGATGCCCATCTGCTCGAGGTCTCGGTGGAGGAGCGCCGGCGGGTCGACCGCGTTGGACACGAGCCCGACCTTCAGATCGCGGTCGCGCAGCGCCTCGAGCAGCGCTTGCGTCGTGGTGGCGAGCATGCGCGCGGGCTGCCATGCCGCGTGCTCGGCCTCGAGGAACCGGTCGAGCTCGCCGTCGTCGACCTCGATCCCCTCCTCGCCGAGCAGCTTCCGCACCACTCCCGGGTACTCGACCTCCTCGAGCGTCCCGGGCGCCCACAGAAGCGGCAGATAGGCGTCGCGGAAACGCTCGGTCATCGCCGGCGCCGGCTCGCGGCCGATCGCGCGCAGGCCTGCGTCGTGGCCGACGGCGAGCAGCTCGGGCTCCCACGCCCAGCGCATCAGCGTGTCGCCCCAGTCGAAGAGGACTGCCCGCAGCACTTCGCCACGTACGCTACCGACCCGTGGCTCGCAGGATCCTTTGGGCGTCGCTGGCCCTTGCGCCCGCCACGATCGCGCTCAACTACGTCGCGCATCCGGGAAACGTGGAGCTCTTCGTGCTCGCCGCGATCGCGCTCATCCCGCTTGCTTGGCTCATCGGCGAGACGACCGAGCAGGCGGCCGAGCACACCGGCCCCGGGATCGGCGGCTTTCTCAACGCGAGCTTCGGCAACGCGCCCGAGCTGATCATCGCGCTGTTCGCGATCGGAGACGGGCTCCCGCAGGTGGTGCGCGGGTCGCTCGCGGGGAGCGTCATCTCCAACCTGCTCCTCGTCTTCGGCGTGGCG
Source organism: uncultured Gaiellales bacterium (assembly GCA_964645445.1). Taxonomy (GTDB): domain Bacteria; phylum Actinomycetota; class Thermoleophilia; order Gaiellales; family Gaiellaceae; genus Palsa-739. The sequence goes on along the minus strand of CAZXZX010000014.1, from coordinate 1,392 downwards.
CAGGTGGTGGGCGCCCCGAAGCCGATCGACCGGCGCTCGCTCGTTCCGCAGCTCGCGCTCGTCGGCGTGGCCGTGATCCTCCTCGTGCCGCCCAGCGTGGTCGGGTACACCGGGTTCTCCGAACGGCATGCGGCCGTCGTCGTCTCCGTCCCGGTCGCGGTGGTGCTGCTCGCCCTCTACCTCGCCGTCACCGGTCGGAACCTCCGCCGCCACAGGCAGCTGGAGCGGGCAGACGCCTCCGAGCACGCCTGGCCCCTTCCCGTCGCGCTCGCCGTGCTCGCGGTGACGACCGTCGCGACCGCGTTCGTGAGCGAGATCCTCGTGCACTCGCTCAAGGACTTCGCAGCGGCGATCGGCGCGAGTGAGTTCTTCATCTCCGCCGTGATCGTCGCAATCGTCGGCAACGCGGCGGAGCACGGCGGCGCCGTCGTCATCGCACGCGCGGGAAAGATGAAGCTCGCAAGCGAGATCGCGATCTCGTCGAGCGCTCAGGTCGGTTTGCTCGTCCTCCCGGTCGTAACCCTTCTGTCACTTTTCTTCACTCATGCACTCCCGCTCAGCTTCCGCTGGGAGGAGCTCACGGCGATGGCGGTGGCAGTCGTGCTCGCCGGCAAGACCGTCCGAGACGGACGGACGAGCCGGTTCGACGGCGCGGTCCTCATCGTCACATACGCCGTCGTCGCGGTCGGCTTCTTCCTCGCCGGGGACCGCTGATAGCTTGCTGGACATGTCCGCGACGCAAGAACAAGCACAACCGCAACGACCCGCGGCCGGCGACGTCGTCGTCGCCGCGCACGACCTGACGCGGCGCTACGGCGAAGGCGACACCGCCGTCGACGCGCTGCGCGGCGTGTCGCTCGAGGTGCGCGCGGGCGAGCTCGTCGCGGTCATGGGGCCGTCCGGCTCGGGGAAGTCGACGCTCATGCACATCCTCGCCGGGCTCGACAAGCCGACGAGCGGCACCGTCGAGATCGCCGGCACGGAGATCACGACGCTCGGCGATTCCGACCTGACGCGCCTCAGGCGAGAGCACATCGGCTTCGTCTTCCAGTTCTTCAACCTCCTCCCCATGCTCGACGCCGAGGAGAACGTCGTACTGCCGCTCTCCATCGCGGGCGAGAAGCCGGAAAAGGCGTGGCTCGACGAGCTGCTCGACCGGACCGGCATCGCGAAGCGCCGCTCGCGCCGCCCCTCGGAGCTCTCCGGCGGCGAGCAGCAGCGCGTCGCCATCTCGCGTGCGCTCGTCACGAAGCCGACGATCCTCTTCGCGGACGAGCCGACGGGCAACCTCGACTCGAAGACCGGCGGCGAGATCCTCGATCTCATCCGCAGCTCGGTGAACGCGTACGGCCAGACGATCGTCATGGTCACGCACGAGGCGCGGGCGGCGAT
>CAZXZX010000013.1:0-6192 GCA_964645445.1 uncultured Gaiellales bacterium | reverse complement strand
CGGGTCGAGAGCTTCATCGCCGAAGCGCCCCTCGGCTGGGAGCCGACGCTCGACTGGGAGCACGACGAGTATCGCTGGGTCACGCCTGCGGACGCGGCAGAGCTCCTCTATTGGCCCGAGCCGCGGGATATCGTCGGATCGTTGTGAGGATCCTGGTCGCGGAAGACGAGACGATCATCCGTCTCGACCTGAAGGACATGCTCGCGCGCGCGGGCTTCGACGTCTGTGCCGAGGCCCGCGACGGCGAAGAGGCGGTTGCGCTCGCGCGCTCCGAGGAGCCGGACCTCGCGATCATGGACGTGAAGATGCCGAAGCTCGACGGCATCGACGCGGCGCGGCGCATCCTCGACGAGCGGCCGATCCCGATCGTGATGCTCACCGCGTACGGGCAAGAGGAGCTCGTCTCGCGCGCGGTCGAGGCCGGCGTCTTCGGCTACCTCGTCAAGCCGTTCCGCGAGCAGGACCTCCTGCCGGCGATCGCCGCCGCGCGGGCGCGCCATGACGAGCTGCAGACATTGCGCGACGAAGCCGAGTCGCTCGCCGAGGCGCTCGCCGCCCGGAAGGTGATCGAGCGTGCGAAGGGCCTGCTCATGGAGAAGGAGAAATTGTCGGAGCAGGACGCCTTCGCCCGGCTGCGGAAGGCGAGCCAGGCGTCCGGCCGGCCGCTGAAGGTGATCGCCGAGGCGGTCGTGGCCACGCTGGGAACGCCCGAGTGACGGGCGAGCACCCGAACGCCGCGTTGACGCGGCGCGTGTTCGCTGCGTTCGGCCGCGACCCGAAGGTGATCGCGGCCGCGTTGGCGCGCGACGTCGTCTGGCGTGTTCCGGGCAACACGGCGATGAGCGGGGAATACCGCGGCACACGCGAGGTGGTCGAGTTCCTCCGCCGCACCGGCACGGAGACGGACGGCACGTATCGCAGCCGCCTGCACACGGTGCTCGCCGACGACGAATGGGCGGTCGCGATCTATCGCGCAATGGGCACGCGCAATAGCATCGACCTCGACGTCGACCAGGCGCTCGTCATCCGCTGCGAGAACGGCCGATGGAAGGAAGTGACCGCCGTCCCGCTCGACTCGAGCTTCGATGCGTTCTGGGCCTGAGCCGTTCGACTCCCCTGATGTTCGTGCGCTGACCGACGCGCAGCAGGAGGAGATGCGCGGCAGGTACCAAGGCGAGGCCGACATCGGCCCGACGCGCGAGGCGGCGATGTTCGAGCCGCCGGCCGGAGTGTTCCTCGTCGTCCGCGAAGGAGAGCGCGCCGTCGCGTGCGGTGGGATTGCTCGATTCGACGACGGGCGCGCTGAGCTGAAGCGGATGTACGTCGTCCCCGATCGACGCGGACGCGGCCTCGGCCGGCGGCTGCTCGCCGAGCTCGAGTCCGAGGCGAGACGACTCGGCTACCGGGGACTCGTCCTCGAGACCGGCGACCGCCAGCAAGAGGCGGTCGGCCTGTACGAGTCGTTCGGATACGAGCGCATGCCGTGCTACCCACCGTACGACTCACGTGCGCTCAGCCTGTGCTTCGAAAAGCGCCTCCCACCGCTCGAGTAGCGCCTTGAGCGCGTCGCGCGCGAGCGTGTGCGCGGCGAGCAGGTCGACGTCCGACCAGTCTTGCGCCAGCTTCGCCTCGAGCTCGGCCACCTCGACCTCTCGCGCGGCGATCTCGGCCTCGATCTTCACGAGCTCGCTCTGCGCTACGCGCTTTCGTTTCGGAGCGGCGGCTTTCCGGAGCACTTTGGCAGGCTTCCGCTCAGGCGTGGCGGCGCGGGCCGCGCGCTCATCGCGCCGCCGAAGCATCTCCGCCCACCCGCCGTCGTAGCCGTGCAGCTCGCCGTCCTCGATCGCGAGCGTGCGCTCCGCGATCGCGTCGAGCAGCGCACGGTCGTGCGACACGAGCAGGACGGTGCCGGGAAACGCGTCGAGCGCGGCCTCGAGCGCTTCGCGGCTGTCGAGATCGAGGTGGTTCGTCGGCTCGTCGAGCACGAGGAAGTTCGCACCTGACGCGACGGTCACTGCGAGCGCGAGACGTCGTCGCTCGCCGCCCGACAACACCGTGACCGGCTTCTCGTGCTCCGTCCAGCCGGTGAAGAGGAAGCGGCCGAGCAGCGTCTGCGCATCCGGCCGCGACAGGCCCGTCATCGTCTGAACGCACTGGAGCACGGAGCCGCGCGTGTCGAGCTCGAGCTCCTGCTGTGAGAAATAGCCGACCTGGACGCCGTGGCCGAGACGCACGCCGCGCTCGTTCACGATCGCTTCGAGCAGCGTCGTCTTCCCCGAGCCGTTCGGGCCGACCAGCGCGACGTGCTCGCCGCGTTCGATCGCGAATGAGGCGTCGCGTAACAGGACTCGGTCGCCGATGCGCAGCTCGAGCCCCTCCGTTTCGACGACCGTGCGGCCGCTCCGGGCCGGCTTGAGGAACTCGAACCCGAGTGTGCGGCGTCGACGGCCGAGCAACGCCACCTCGTCGGCGGCATCGGAACGCTCCTGCTGCAGGCGGCCGATGTGGGTCAGCTTCGCCTGTGCCTGCTTCGCCTTCGATTTCTTGTACCGGAACCGCTCGACGAACCGCTCGAGGCGCTCGATTTCACCTTGCACGCGCGCGACCTCTTTCTGCGCATGCAGCGCGCGGGCCGCCTTCTCGCGGCGCCACAGGTGCCACGGCCCCGGGAAGAAGGTCGCCCTGCCTGCGGCGAGCTCGAGCGTCGCCGTCGTCACCGCTTCGAGGAACCAGCGGTCGTGGGCAACGAGGATCACCGCGGCGTCGATCGATTGCAGCTCGCGCTCGAGCCACTCGAGGCTGGCGACGTCGAGATGGTTCGTCGGCTCGTCGAGGAGGAGCAGGTCGGGATCGCCGCCGAGCGCGCGTGCGAGCGATGCGCGCGTCAGCTCACCGCCGGAGAATGTGCGCAGCGGCCGATCGAGGTGCGCGTCGGCGAAGCCGAGGCCGCGCAGCACCGACGTCGCGTGATCGCGCCAGCCGTATCCGCCGGCATGCTCGAGGCGGGCCTGCGCCTCGGCGTAGCGGTTCATCGTGGCCTGATCGTGGGCGCCGCCCGCCATCGCCTGCTCGAGCTCCCCGAGCTCCCCTTCGAGAGCGACGAGATCGCGGGCGCCCGAGAGCACGTACTCGCGCAGCGTGACGTCCTGCTCGAGCGGCGGCCGCTGGTCGTGGAGCGCGACCCGCGTCCCCTTCTCGAAGGCCAGCTCGCCGCCGTGCTTCTCCGTCTGCCCCGCGAGGATTCGCAGCAGGGTCGTCTTCCCCGCGCCGTTCGGGCCCGAGAGGGCGACCCGGTCGCGACGCTCGACGCTGAACGAGACGCCGTCGAAAAGTAACGATCCGGCGAGCTCCTTCCGGAGATTGGATCCGATCACCACAGCCATGACGCACCAAGGGTAGTGCGGCGCATATCGTTCCCCCCGTGGCCGACCAGGACATCGAGCAGCTCTCGATCGACACCATCCGGACGCTCGCGATGGACTCCGTCCAGCAGGCGAACGCGGGGCATCCGGGAACGGCCATGGCGCTCGCCCCGATCGCATACCTCCTCTACCACGAAGTGATGCGCCACAACCCGGCGAATCCGCACTGGCCCGACCGCGACCGCTTCGTCCTCTCAGCGGGCCACGCGTGCATCCTGCAGTACGCGGCCCTTCATCTGGCGGGCTACAACCTCTCGCTCGAGGAGCTGAAGCGCTTTCGGCAGTGGGAGTCGCTCACGCCGGGCCACCCCGAAGTGCACCACACCCCCGGGATCGAGGCGACGACCGGACCGCTCGGCCAGGGGTTCGCGAACGGCGTCGGGTTCGGGATCGCCGAGCGCTTCCTCGCCGAGCTCTTCAACCGGCCGTACGACGAGATCGTCGATCACCGCACGTACGTCATCTGCTCCGACGGCGACTTGATGGAGGGCGTCTCGAACGAGGCGGCCTCGATCGCGGGCACGCTCGGTCTCGGCAAGCTCATCTACTTCTACGACGACAACCACATCACGATCGACGGGACGACCTCGATCTCGTTCACCGAGGATCGCGGCGCCCGTTTCGAGGCGCAGGGATGGCACGTGCAGCACGTCGGCGATGCGAACGACCTCGACGCGCTGCGCGGGGCGATCGCAAGCGCGCAGGGGGAGACGTCCAAGCCCTCGCTCGTCATCGTCCACTCGCACATCGCGTACCCCGCGCCCCATGCGATGGACACCGCGAAGGCGCACGGTTCCCCTCTCGGCGAGGAGGAGGTGCGCGCGACCAAGGTGGTGCTCGGCTGGGACCCCGACGAGAAGTTCGTCGTTCCGGAAGAGGTCCTTGCGCACATGAACGGCGTCGAACGCGGCATCGCACTCGAGGATGTGTGGCAGCAGAAGCTCAGCGTGTGGTCGGCGAAGTACCCGGACATGCGCGAGCGCTGGGATCAGGCGAACACCGGCAAGCCGGTGCCGGGATGGGTGGATGTCTTGCCGCGCTTCGAGCCCGGCGAGAGTCACGCGACGCGCGACGTCGGGGCGAAGGTGATGGACGCGATCAAGCACCACACGCCGACCATGGTCGGCGGTGCCGCCGACCTCGTCGAGTCGACGAAGACGGAGTTCAAGGGCGGTGGTGTGTTCAGCGCAACGCACGCAGGCCGCAACATCGCGTTCGGCATCCGCGAGTTTGCGAGCGGCGCGATCGTCAACGGCATCTCGCTGCACAACGGGATGCTGAAGCCGTACAGCTCGACCTTCCTCATCTTCAGCGACTACCAGCGCAATGCCGTGCGTCTTGCGGCGCTGGCCAAGCTGCAGTCGCTCTTCGTATGGACGCACGACTCCGTCGGGCTCGGCGAGGACGGGCCGACCCACCAGCCGGTCGAGCACTACGCGGCGTTGCGGGCGATTCCGAACCTGTGGTTCGTCCGCCCGGCGGACGCGACCGAGACGGTCGGCGCATGGAAGGTGGCGCTCGAACGCGAGGACGGCCCCGTCGGGCTCGCACTCACGCGGCAGAAGGTGCCGACGCTCGACGGGACGACTGTCGACGGCGTCGCGCGTGGCGCGTATGTCGTCCACGACAGCGAGGACGCGCCCGAACTGATCCTGCTCGCCACAGGCTCCGAGGTCGCCGTCGCCGTCGAGGCGGCGAAGCAGCTCGACGTACCGACGCGGGTCGTGTCGATGCCGTGCTGGGAGCTGTTCGAGGCGCAGTCGGCCGACTACCGGGAAGAGATCCTTCCCGCCGACGTGAAGGCGCGCGTCTCGATCGAGGCGGGTGTGAAGCTCGGCTGGAAGCAATGGGTCGGCGATGAAGGCGACTCGATCTCGATCGAGCATTTCGGCGCGTCGGCGCCGGGCCCGACCGTGCTCGAGAAGTTCGGTTTCACCGCCGACAACGTCGTCGCGCGCGCACTGGCGCTACGCGAGCGCGTGAGCTGATGAACGTCGCCGTGGCGTTCGATCACCGCGGCGTGCATCTTCGGGAGACCGTTCTCGAGACGCTGCGCGCGGACGGTCACCAGATCGTCGACCTCGGGACCGACACCGATGCCGTTCGGATCGACTACCCGGACAAGGCGCGGGAGATCGCGGACGCCATCCTCGATGGACGCGCGGAACGGGGCGTGCTGGTGTGCGGCTCCGGTGTCGGCGCCGCCGTCGCGGTCTGCAAGGTCGCAGGGATCCGGGGCGCGATCTGCCACGACACCTATTCGGCCCACCAGGGCGTCGAGCACGACGACATGAACGTGCTCTGCCTCGGCTCCGAGGTCGTCGGTCCGAGCCTCAGCGCCGAGCTCGTTCGCGCCTTCCTCGGTGCGACGTTCATCGGCGAGGGCCGCTACCTCGAACGACTCCGCAAAGTCGAAGCGATGGAAAGGGCGATGGCACATGGCTGAGTCGAACCTTCACGAGCTCTCCGATCACGGCCAGTCGGTCTGGATCGACTACCTCTCGCGCGACATGCTCGAGGAGGGAGAGTTGGAGCGGATGATGCGCGAGGACGCCGTCGTCGGTGTCACCTCGAACCCCACGATCTTCCAGAAGGCGATCTCGACCGGGAAGCGTTACGACGAACAGCTGAAGGAGCTCCTCGAGCACGAGACCGACCCGAAGGAGATCTTCCTTCAGCTGTCGGCGCGCGACGTCGAGGCGGCGCTCGACCTGCTCGCGCCGGTGCACGAGAAGACGGGCTACGACGGCTTCGTGTCGTGGGAGGTCGA
>CAZXZX010000012.1:0-11511 GCA_964645445.1 uncultured Gaiellales bacterium | reverse complement strand
CGGGGGTCGACTGGGAGCGGCTGCGGGCACATGCGGCGGCGAACACGCGGCTCTATCCCGGCGACATTCTGGCGGTATGAGGGTCGCCGTCATCGGGGCCGGCGTGATGGGCTGTGCGGCGACGTGGGCCCTGCGTGAGCGGGGCGCAGAGGTCGAGGTCTACGAGCAGTTCGAGCTCGACAACACGCGCGGGTCGAGCCACGGCTGCTCCCGGATCTTCCGCGTCGCCTATCCCGACGCCTACTGGATCCGTCTCGCTCAGGAGGCGTACGCGGGCTGGCGCGACCTCGAGCGGTCGTCGGGCGAGGAGCTGCTCGGCCTGTACGGGCTCGTCGAGCTCGCCCCCGACGCGTCGTTGACGTCGGCGCGGGCGCTCGACGAGTGCCGCGTCGAGTACCGGCTGCCGACCGAGGTCGAAGGAATCGTGATTCCGGACGGGTGGACGGCATTGCACGTCGCCGACGCAGGCATCGTCTTCGCGGACCGCGCACGGCGCGCGTTCCTCGACGGCGTCGACGTGCGGACGAACACGCGCATCGAGTCGCTCGACGACGTCGACGCAGACGTCATCGTCGTAACCGCCGGCGCGTGGATCGGTCGGCTCGTCGATGGACTCGATCTCCGCGTCACGCGCGAGACGGTTGCGTACTTCCGCCACGAAGGGCCGCCGCTGCCGTCCGTGGTCGACATCGGCGCGGGCGGAGGGCACGAGATGTATGCGCTCCACGACTCTGCCCACGGCCTCAAGGCGGGCGCGCACCACGCCGGCGCGGAAGCCGACCCGGACGAGGTCGGGTCGCCCGATTCGGCGATCGTCGCCCGCATCTCGGCCTGGGTGGCCGAGCGCTTTCCCGGCGTCGACCCCGAGCCGGCCGAGACCGGCACGTGCGTGTACACGACGACGCTCGACCACACCTTCGTCCTCGACCGCCGCGGCCGCGTCGTCGTCGGCTCCGCGTGCTCGGGCCACGGGTTCAAGTTCGCCCCGGTCGTCGGGCGAAGGCTCGCGGCGCTTGCGGTCGCGTAGGAGCGAGTCGCAGAGTTGCGAGTCGCAAAGATGCGAGCTACACTCTTCGGGTGGCAGACGACCGCAATCCCTTCAATTTCGGCGACATCGCGTTCGACGCCGGGTTCGCCGATCGCCGGCAAGAGCTCGCCGAGCTGACAGTCGACATCCGGAACGGCCAAAACGTGGTCGTCTTCGCACCGCGCCGATACGGCAAGTCGTCCCTTGCCCGGCGCGCGGCGCAGAGTCTCGTCGTCAGGCGGGAGGTCCTCGTCGCGCAAGTCGACCTCATGCTCACCGCGACGAAGGAGCAGCTGGCCGCGGCGCTCGCGAAGGCGATCTACGACGAGATCGCAACACCCCTCTTTCGCGTTCGTGAGCGCATGTCGCAGGTCGTCTCGGGGCTCCGAATCGCACCGGTGGTGACAGTCGACCCACAGACAGGGGAGCTCAGCTTCACCTTCCGCGCCGGCCACGAGCGCGCCGACGTCGACGCGACGCTCGAGGCGTTGTTCGAGCTGCCGGCAACGCTGGCGGCGGCACGCGGGAAGCGGGTGGCAATCGTCTTCGACGAGTTCCAGGAGATCCTCTCCCTCGATCGACGGCTGCCTTCGATGATGCGCTCGATATTCCAAACCCAGCCCGATGTCGCGCACGTCTACCTCGGCAGCAAGCGAAGCCTCATGAGGCGGCTCTTCAACGACAGGAATGAGCCGTTCTGGCGCAGTGCGAAGCCGATCGAGCTCGGCCTCATTCCCGCCGAGGAGTTTGCGCCGTTCCTCGTCGAGCGGTTCGAGGGGACGAACCGGCGCCTTCCCGCCGCCATCGCCGACGGTGTGCTCGCGTGGACGGGCGGTCACCCATACGCGACGCAGGAGCTGGCGTACGCGCTCTGGGATGACACTCCGCGCGGCCGGTCCGCGAACGGGGAGACGCTGGCTCGCGCTCTCGACGCGGTCCTCCGCTCCGAGAACGCGCACTTCACCCTCGTCTGGGAGCGGGCATCGCGGGTCCAGCGCCTGGTGTTGCAAGCACTCGCGCTCGAGGCGACCACGAGCCTCACGGCCGCGGAGTACCGCAACCGTCACGGGCTGCCCGGCACCTCGAGCGTCGCGCGAGCGCTCGAGGCGCTCGTCGAGGACGAGGTGCTTCGGCAAGAGGCGCCGGGCTCGTACGTGATCGCGGAGCCGTTTCTCGCCGAATGGCTTCGGCGGCGCCTGCGTTAACCTTTCGGCATGCCGTTCTACCAGCGCCTCGGCGACGTTCCGCGCAAGCGTCATGTGCAGTTCCGGGACAACGGCACACTCCTCACCGAAGAGGTGATGGGCCTCGAGGGCTTCACGGGGAACGAGTCGATCCTGTACCACCTCCAGTCGCCCTGCCGCGTGATGGAGCTCGGGCCGTTCCAGCCGATCGTGCGCGAGGAGTGGGTGCCGGAGGCGCACGCGCACCGTCACTTCAAGACGTTCGATACCGAGCCCGCCGGCGACGAGATCACCGGCCGTCGGCTCCTCATGTGGAACAACGACGTCGAGATCTCGCTCTGCAGGCCGTCGGGCTCGATGGAGTACTTCTTCCGGAACGGCGAGGGCGACGAGGTCATCTTCATCCACGAGGGCTCGGGGACGCTCGAGACGATCTTCGGCGACCTGCCGTACAAGGACGGCGACTACGTCGTCGTCCCACGCGGCACGACGTACCGCTTCCGCCCGGAAGGGCCGCAGCGCTACCTCGTCTTCGAGACGCCGGGCCTGATCGAGATCCCGCGCCGGTACCGAAACCAGTACGGGCAAATCATGGAAGGGGCGCCGTACTACCACCGCGACATCCATCCGCCGACGGAGCTGCTCACCGAGCGCGAGCGCGGCGAGTTTCCGGTGAAGGTGCGCGTGCGAGGCGGGTATCAGACCTACATCGTCGACTACCACCCCTTCGACGTCGTCGGCTGGGACGGGTACCTCTATCCCTGGACGTTCTCGATCCACGATTTCGAGCCGATCACGGGCCGCATCCACCAGCCGCCGCCGTCCCATCAGACCTTCCAGGGCCAGAACTTCGTCATCTGCTCGTTCTGTCCCCGCAAGCTCGACTTCGACCCGCTGGCGATACCGATCCCCTATCACCACTCGAACCTGCAGTCGGAGGAGATGATCTATTACGTCTCGGGCAACTTCGGCTCGCGCAAAGGTGTCGAGGTCGGATCGATCACGCTCCATCCGTCCGGCCTCCCGCACGGGCCACAGCCGGGTCTTGCGGAAAAAAGCATCGGCCTGCACGAGACGCACGAGCTCGCGGTCATGTGCGACACGTTCCATCCGCTGAAGCTGTCGCGCTTCGCGGAGAGCCTCGACGACGGCGTGTATTGGAACTCGTGGTACGCGAACGCCGACGTCGAGTCCGACGCCGGGCTGACGTCGCACCTGTGAAGCGCGCCGTCGCTCTCATCGCTCTCGCGGTCGTCGTCGCCGGCTGCGGGTCGGCCTCCGCGACGCCGCGCGAGAGTGTCGGGATCTTCATGACGCGGATCCTGCGCGAGGAGATCAACGGTCAGTGGAGCAAGCAGTGGTCAGAGCTCCATCCCGGCCACAAGAAGCTGATCACCCGCGCGCAATACGTCGCCTGCTCGCGCGAGATCGGGACGAACGTCGCCACCGGCAAGGAGGTCTTCCACGTGCTCGCCGTGCAGGACGATCGGATCCACGTCCAGGGCGTGCCGCAGAAGACGTCGAAGCTCGTGACCATCAGCTTCGAGACGCCGGGCGTGAGCCCGCTGACCTACCGCCTGCATGCGGTCGACGTCTCGGGACGCTGGGCATGGATCCTCGGCGACCGGTTCCTAGCCGCCGTCGACCGGGGTAAGTGCCTCGACGGCTCGCCGCTCCGGGGGTAGCCGTCCGCCGCCGGGCGGTGCGGTCGACGCGCGGACGCGAAGCGTCGGTCGGAAGTACGAGCTCGGCAGGGCGCGACCCGGCTGCTCGATCAATGTCTGCAGCGTCTGCACGGCGGTGTCCGCGATCTGCGCGATGGGCTGCTCGACCGTCGTCAGCTCGGGGACCGTCCACTTTGTCGCGTCGATTCCGTCGAAACCGACGATCGAGAGGTCCTCGGGCACGCGCAGACCGAGCCGGGCGGCGGCATGCAATGCCCCGATGGCCATCATGTCGCTCGAGCAGATGATGCCCGTCGGAGGATCGGGCTTCGCCAGCAGTTTCTCGAGCGCGCGGCCGCCGCCTTCGGTGCTGAACTCGGCATGTGCGATGAGGCCGTCGGGATCGATGCCCGCCCCCGTCAGCGCCGTCGCGCGTCCCGCTGCCTTCAGCTGCGTCGGGAGATAGTGCTCCGGACCGGCGACGAAGCCGATGCGCTCGTGACCGAGCTCGAGCAGGTGCTGCGTCGCGATCTCGCCGGCCGCACGTTCGTCGACGCCGACCGACGGGACGTCGAGCGTGTGGATCGCGCCGTTCACGAAGACGATGCGGGCGCCCTCGTCCGAGAGCTGCAGGTAGTGGCCGTGCTCGCCGCGGAGATTCGTCATCTCACAGCAGATGAAGATCATCCCCTCGACGCGGCGGTCGAGCAGCATGTGCACGTAATCGACCTCGCGAAACGCCGCCTCGCCCGTGTTGCAGAGGATCGAGGCCAGCCCGTCCGGCGCAGCGCGCGTCTCGATCGCCTGTGCGAGCGCGGGGAAGATCGGGTTCGCGAGCTCGGGAACGAGGATGCCGATCAGCCCCGTCTCGGAGCGGCGCGCCGGCGGGACGTAGAGCAGCTCGCGCATCGCGCGCTCGACGCGCTCCCGGGTTGCAGGCGCCACGGCAAGGCTGCCGTTGGCGACACGCGAGGCCGTGGCAACGCTCACCCCGGCCCGCCGGGCTACCTCGCGGAGGCTCGCCATGTTCCGTCTGTATGTAACAAGTTTCTACTGCTCGCGCAAGATGAATCGCGTGGAGAAACGCTCTTGACTTTCCCCTGGGAGGGGCATAGCGTCACCCGCTGTTACATGCACCTTTGCATGCGTTACAACCAGGAGGGTCAAGTATGAGCTCGAGAAAGCGCATCGGCGCGCTTCTCGTTGTCGTCGTCGCCGGCTTTCTCGCGGCGCTCGCCGGCAGCATCCATTCCGCGCGGGCGGCGGGCCCGACGCTGACGATCTGGACCGACCAGAACCGCAAGGACGCAGTTACTCAGGTCGCGAACCAATGGGCGGCGAAGAACCCCGGAGTCACGGTCAACGTCGTCGTGATCCAGAACTTCACCGACCAGCGCGACAAGCTGGGCACGGTCGACCCGTCGACCGCGCCGGACATCATCACGGCCGCCCACGACTGGACCGGCCAGCTGGCCGCTAACGGTCTCGTGGAGCCGATCTACCTCAAGCCGGCGGTCAAGAAGGAGTTCCCGGCGTACACGCTCAACGCATTCTCGTACGGCCTGGCCGTCAAGAAGCTCTACGGCGTCCCGACGCAGATCGAGAACATCGGTCTCGTCGTCAACACGGGTCTCGTCAAGGTGCCGACCACCTTCACGCAGCTCGAGACCGAGGCGCTTGCCTTCAAGCACAAGAAGGCGGGCAACCTCGCGATCGCCGTCCAGCAGGGCTCCGGCGGCGATGCGTACCACATGTACCCCTTCTTCTCGGGTCTCGGCGGGTACGTCTTCGGCACGAACAGCGCGGGCAACCTCGACCCGTCGAACATCGGAGTCGGGAGCAAGGCGTTCCTGCAGAACGCGTCGATCATCGACAAGTGGAACAAGGAAGGTCTGATTAACTCCGCCGTCGACTCGTCGACCGCGCAGAACGCCTTCCTCAAGAAGCAGGCGGCCTTCTGGGTCACGGGCCCGTGGAACTCGCAGCTGCTCGAGCAGAGCGGCATCAAGTTCAAGGTCGTGCAGATCCCGCAGATCGTGAAGCCTGCGGTGCCGTTCCTCGGCGTCCAGGGCTTCATGGTCACGAAGTACGCCACCGTGCACGGCGTCGACGCGCTGGCGCAGGACTTCGTCACGAACTACATGACGACTCCCGCTGCGCAGCTGTCGCTTGCACTCGCAGACGGCCGCTTCCCGGCTGACACCGTTGCCGGCAAGCAGGTCAAGGATCCGGTCCTCGCCGAGTTCGGCAAGGCTGGGACCGGCGGTGTGCCGATGCCGAACATCCCCCAGATGAACAGCGTCTGGACGGATCTCGGCGCCGCGTGGGTCAACGCGACCAAGGGCTCCGGCGCGACGCCGGCCAAGAAGGCCTTCAGCGCGGCGGCCCGCTCGATCGCGGACAAGATCGGCTAGCCGAAGGAAACAGCAAGCGGGCGCCCGCTTCGGCGGGCGCCCGCAGGTCTTCTCCCATCCAGGCCGAGTGAGCACGACAACTGCACCCAACGCCGCGAACGACCCTTCGGTTCCTCGCGGTGCTCCGCTGCCACGCCTGATCACCGCGTTCTCCGGGACGACGGGCTTCGCGGTCAAGATCGGGCTGCTCGCGGCGTCGAACGCGCTCGCCGTCTGGGCCGCGTACGTGCTTGCGACGCACCGTCATTGGCTCGCGATCGGCGTGCTCGCCGCCGCCACCATCGTCATCGACTTCCTCTATCTCGCGCGACGCGGCACGGTGCCGGCGAAGTTCCTCGTCCCGGGCACGGTGCTGCTCCTGTGCTTCCAGGTCATCCCGATCGTCTACACGATCGACATCGCGTTCACGAACTACTCGACAGGTCACATCCTCACGAAGGCACAGGCGGTCAAGCAGATCGAGGTCACCTCTCTGCAGGCACCGGCCAACGGCAAGACGTTCACGATGGCTGTCGCCCGGAACAGCTCCGGCAAGCTCGCACTGATCCTCCAGGACGACTCGACGAAGAAGCTGTACATCGGAACGCAGCAAGCGCTCTCGCCGGCACCCCCCGGCGTCGTCAGGGCGGACTCGGGCGGGATCGAGTCGGCAAAGGGTTACACGCTCCTCTCAGGGCTCGCGCTCTTCAACGTCGACAAGCAGCTGCAGACGTTCGTCGTGCCGCTCGGGAAGGCGGGGATCAGGCCGCAGTCGACGACGACTGCGGTCGAGCTCCAGCCGACGCTTCGCTACGACGCCAAGCGGGACGTATTCATTCGCATCAGCGACGGCGCCGTGTTCAAGGACGACGGCTACGGCGAATACGCGAACGCCGGCAACGCGCTCGAACCCGGGTGGAAGACGAACATCGGCGTCAAGAACTTCTCGCGGATCGCCCACGACCCGAACGTCCGCGCTCCCTTTATTCGTGTGTTCGTCTGGACGTTCGTCTTCGCGGGCGCCACTGTCTTTCTCTCGTTCGCGATCGGGCTCTTCCTCGCGATCGCGCTCGACAAGCGGGGCATGCGCTTTCAGAAGGTGTACCGCTCGATCCTGATCATCCCCTGGGCCATCCCGGGCTTCCTCTCGCTGCTCGTCTGGGGCGGCCTGCTCAACGATCAGTTCGGCGTCGTCAACCGGATCTTCCACATCAACGTGCCGTGGCTCTTCGACGCCAACTGGGCGCGGGTCTCGTGCATCCTCGTCAGCACCTGGTTGACCACGCCGTTCTTCTTCGTCGTCTCCATGGGCGCGCTGCAGGCGATCCCGCAGGAGCTGACCGAGGCCGGCCGCGTGGACGGCGGCGGCCCGTACCAGATCTTCCGGCGAGTCACGTTCCCGCTCCTGCTCGTCGCCGTCGGACCGCTGCTCATCACGTCGTTCGCCTTCAACTTCAACAACTTCGGCAACATCTACCTGCTCACCCAGGGCGGCCCCTCGTTCAGCGGGTCGGGTGTCGCCGGCGCGACCGACATCCTGATCAGTTACACGTACAAGCTCGCGATCGCAGGTGGAAAGGGCAACGACTACGGGCTCGCGAGCGCGATCACAATCATCATCTTCCTGATCACCGCCGTGATCTCGACGGCCGGGTTCTCGCGCACGAAGGTGCTGGAGGACGTCGTATGACGACCGTCGATCTTGCTGCAAGCGCCGCGGTCCCCAAGGTGCTCGACGTCCCGAAGAAGAAGCGTCCGAAGCTCGCCGAGACATGGTGGCGGCACGCCGTCGGCATCGTCGCGTGCCTCATCGCGTTGTTCCCGGTCTGGTTCGTCGCATCGGCCGCCTTCAACGCCGACCAGTCCGTCTCCGGAACGAGCTACCTCCCGACGCATTTCACGCTGAACAACTTCGGCCAGCTGCTGCACGGGCACGTGAAGGACCAGAGCAGCGGCAGCACGGTGGATGCACCGTTCCTGCGCTGGATCGGAAACACCATGCTCGTCGCGATCGTCGTCGCTCTCTGCCAGGTCGTGATCGCGGCGCTAGCCGCATACGCGTTCAGCCGGTTCCGCTTCCGGGGCCGCCGCCTCGGGATGCTCGCGCTCCTCCTGATCCAGATGTTCCCGGCGCTGCTGACGATCGTCGCGATCTACCTGATCGTGCTGAACGTCGGCGGTATCTTCCCTGCGATCGGATTCAACTCGCTGGCTGCGCTCATCCTCGTCTATCTGGGAGGCTCGATGGGCGTCAACACCTGGCTCATGAAGGGCTTCTTCGACTCGATCCCAAAGGAGCTGGACGAGTCGGCCCGCGTCGACGGAGCAACGGCTGCCCAGATCTTCTGGGGCGTCGTGCTTCCGCTCGCGTTGCCCGTGCTTGCGGTGGTCGGCCTCTGGTCATTCATCTTCACGCTGAACGAGTACGCGATTGCGAGCGCGATACTGCAGACGACCCATCAGCTCACACTGCCGGTCGGCATGTACGGCTTCATCTCTTCCGAGTACGGCCAGCGCTGGGGCCCGTTTGCGGCGGGCGCGCTGATCTCCGCAATTCCGGCGACGCTGCTCTTCGCGTGGCTCCAGCGCTACATCGTCAGCGGGCTCGCCCAGGGAGCCGTGAAGGGATGACGATCGTCGGAGGCGAGCGAGCTTCGGCCCTGACCGCACCGCACCACGACGGCTCCGAGCTGTACGTCGTCGACCGGCCCGACGAGGCGGGCGGCACGGCGACCTTGCGCCTGCGTGCCCCGCGTGGCGCGGCCGAGCAGGTATGGCTGCGCTTCGTCACCGACGGCGAGCCGCGCACCGCTGAGGCAGTGGTGGACGAAGACGCGAACGGCGAGACCTGGTGGCGTGCCGAGCTGCCGGTGCCGAACACCGAGGTGCGCTACCGCTGGATCGTCGACGGCGGCACTGCCGGCTACCGCTGGGTGAACGGCCTCGGCCTGCACGCGCACGAGGTTGCGGGTGCGGACGACTTCGTGCTCGCGCTCGACCCGGGCGCGCCGGCGTGGCACGCGAGCTCCGTCGTGTACGAGATCTTCCCCGACCGCTTCGCCTCCTCGGGCGTGGCCGACGGCGTGCAACGGCCCGACTGGGCAGTACCGCGCGAATGGGACCGGCAGCCGGAGGGTCGCAGCCGCAACACGTCGCGCGAGCTGTACGGCGGCGACCTACTCGGTGTCGAGGAGCATCTCGACCACATCGACGGCCTCGGGGCCAACCTCATCTATCTGACGCCGTTCTTCCCCGCGCGGAGCACACATCGCTACGACGCGTCCAGCTTCGACCGGGTCGATCCGCTACTCGGCGGAGACGACGCGCTGCGCTCGCTGCTCTCGGCCGCGCACAACCGCGGCCTGCGTGTGGTCGGCGACCTGACGCTCAACCACTGCGGTGCCGGCAACGAGTGGTTCCTCCGCGCGGAGCAGGATGCGACCTCGCCCGATCGCGAGATGTTCTTCTTCGACGGCTCGCTGCCGCTCGGATATGCCTGTTGGCTCGGGGTGCGGTCGTTGCCGACGCTCAACTGGAGCTCGCCCGAGTTGCGCACGCGCATGGACAGCGTCTTCCGCCGCTGGCTCGGCGAAGGCCTCGACGGCTGGCGGATCGACGTCGCCAACATGGTCGGCCGCTACGGCTTGACGGATCTCAACCACGAGGTCGCCGCCTGGTCGCGCGAGCGCATCGGGGACGGACTGCTCCTCGCCGAGCATGGGCACGACTACCGGCCCGACCTCGACGGGCGCGGCTGGCATGGCGTCATGAACTACGCCGGTTTCCTCCGGCCGACCTGGTGGTGGCTGCACGGCGGCACGCTCGAGACGGACGTCTTCTCCGAGACGCCCGCGCCCGCATATGACGGTCCCGACGCGGTCGCCGCGATGCGTGCCTTCCGCGCCGGTGTCTCATGGGACGCCGTCGCCAATTCGTGGACGCTCCTCGACAGCCACGACACGGCGCGCTTCCGCACCGTCACCGCCTCTCGCCCGAAGCACGTCGTAGGGATCGGCATGCAGATGACGACGCCGGGGGTCCCGATGCTCTTTGCCGGCGACGAGATCGGCCTCGAGGGCGAGTGGGGCGAGGACGCGCGGCGCACGATGCCGTGGAGCCGGCCCGAGTCGTGGGACACGGAGCTGCTCTCGGCGTATCGAGAGCTGATCGCCATCCGGCGCTCGAGCGACGCGCTCGCGTACGGCGGCATGCGCTACCTCCACGTTTCCGATGACGCAATCGCGTATGTCCGCGAGTCACGTGAGGAGCGTCTTCTCTGCCTCGCGGCGCGCGCGCCGCACGATCCGATCCGTGTTCCCTTCACCGAGCTCGAGACCGTCTACGGCGAGGATGCGCGCGACGGGGTGCTGCCCGCCGGCGGCCCCGCCTTCCACATCTGGAGGATCAATGGCTGAAGTCGCCTTCAATGACGTCGAGAAGATCTACGACAATGGGTTCCACGCCGTTCACGAGCTGTCGCTCGATATCGCAGACGGCGAGTTCCTCGTTCTCGTCGGCCCCTCGGGCTGCGGCAAGACGACAGCGCTGCGCATGGTCGCCGGTCTCGAAGAGATCTCCGCCGGCGAGGTGTTCATCGGCGACCGCGTCGTGAACAACCTGACGCCGAAGGAGCGCGACGTCGCGATGGTCTTCCAGAACTACGCGCTCTATCCGCACCTGTCGGTGTACGAGAACATCGCTTTCGGGCTCCGGCTGCGCAAGGAGGCGAAGGACGAGACGCACCGCCGCGTCACCTGGGCGGCGCAGATGCTCGACTTGACGCCGTATCTCGACCGCAAGCCGAAGCAGCTCTCGGGCGGTCAGCGTCAGCGCGTCGCGATGGGCCGCGCGATCGTGCGCCAGCCGCAGGTCTTCCTCATGGACGAGCCGCTCTCGAACCTCGACGCGAAGCTGCGCGTGCAGATGCGGGCGGACATCGCAAAGCTGCAGCACGAGCTCGGGACCACCACGATCTACGTCACCCACGACCAGGTCGAGGCGATGACGATGGGCGACCGCGTCGCGGTCATGCGCGACGGCGTCCTCCAGCAGGTCGGTGCTCCCCAGGAGCTGTACGACACGCCTGCCAACCAGTTCGTCGCCGGGTTCATCGGCTCGCCGCCGATGAACCTCCTCGAGGCGACGGTCTCCGTCAACGGCGGCGTCCAGGTCGAGCTCGGCGGAGCCGCACTGCCGGTCCCGGAGGGAGCGTTGCAGGCGTATCCGCAGCTTCGCCGCGCGAA
>CAZXZX010000011.1:0-2843 GCA_964645445.1 uncultured Gaiellales bacterium | reverse complement strand
CTCGTCTACAAGGGGATCGAAGAGGTCGCGGCCGGCATGATCGAGATGGGCAAGACCGTCGAGCTCTGTACGAACGCGCTCCGCCTCGAGCAATGCCTCGACTGGTTCGAGCCGTCCGCGCGTATGACCTTCGTCGTCCACCTCGACGGCATGCGCGAGATCCACGACTACGTGTGTGACTACCCGGGCTTGTGGGACGTCGCCGTCGACGCGATCAAGACGGCGCGCGCCCGCGGTTTCCGCGTCACGACGAACACGACGATCTTCAAGGAGACCGAGGTCGGCGACGTGATCGAGATGATGCGCTACCTCACCGACGAGGTCGGCATCGACGGGATGCTCGTCGCGCCGGGCTACCAGTACTCGCAGATCGACCCGGCGCTGACGATGACGCGGACCGAGCACGAGGAGAAATTCCGCGCCATCCGCACTGCCGTGCGCAAGCACGGCTATCGCTGGATTGCGACGCCGATCTATCAGGACTTCCTCACCGGGGAGCGCAAGCTGTCGTGTGCGCCCTGGGGCTCGATCACGCGCAACCCGTACGGCTGGAAGGGCCCGTGCTATCTCCTCACCGACGGCATCTTCCCGACGTACGAGGCGTTGCTCGAGGGGATGGAGTGGGATGCGTACGGCCCCGGCAACGACCCGCGCTGCGAGCACTGCGGCATCCATTCCGGCTTCGAGCCCTCCGCCGCCTTCGAGTCGTCGAAGAGCCTGAAGGAGACCGTCCGGAGCATGGCGTGGACACTGACGGGTTGACCTTTGCGTGCGCGCTGCCCGCCGAACGCCGGGCGGCGAAGAAGCTCGGGCGGACGATGCTCGTCGGGATGGCGTGCGCGCACGGCGTCCCCGAGCACGAAGTCGTCTCGTTCGGCATCGCCGGATCGCTGCGCGAGGACCTTCCGGTCGGCACGGTCATCGACGCGACGCGCGTCGTCGACGAGTCGGGCTCCGTCCTCTGGGAGGGACAGGCGCTCGGCGTGCGCGGGGCGCGCGAGGGCACGATTCTCGGCGCCTCCGAGATCGTCGACGATCCTGCTGAGCGCGCGCGGCTTCGGGTGCGGACAGGCGCCGATGCCGTCGACATGGAATCGGCGATCTTTGCGCGCGCGGGCCGGCTGGCCGGCTGCGTACGCGCGGTGAGCGACACCCCGGGCCGCCGGCTCGGCCCGCTCGTGCACGCGTTCAGGGAGGACGGCAGCGTCGCGCCGCTCGGGCTCGCGCGCGCCTTCGCCACGTCACCGCGTGAGTCGTTCCGCGCGGTCCGCGACGTTCGCGTCGCGCTCAAGTCGTTGGAGCGCGTGGCATGAAGGTGCTTCTCGCAGCTCCGCGCTCGTTCTGCGCCGGTGTCGACCGCGCGATCGAGATCGTCGAGCGCCTGCTCGAGCAGCACGGGCCGCCCGTGTACGTGCGCCATCAGATCGTCCACAACGAGCACGTCGTCCGGCGCCTCGAAGGGCTCGGCGCAGTCTTCGTCGAGGACGAGTCGGAGATTCCCGAGGGCGAGATCTGTGTCCTCTCCGCGCACGGCGTCGCCCCCTCGGTGAAGGCGAACGCCGAGGCGCGCGGCCTGAAGGTCGTCGATGCGACCTGCCCGCTCGTGAACAAGGTGCACGCCGAGGCGCGCACGTACGCCGACAGCGGCCACCTCGTCGCGCTCGTCGGCCATGCGAACCACGTCGAGGTGATCGGAACGCTCGGCGAGCGCCCGGAGTCGACCGTCGTCGTCGAGACGCCCGAGCAGGCGCGTGCGCTTCCGACCGACAAGCCCGTCGCCGTGATCACGCAGACGACGTTGTCGCTCGACGACGTCGCGCCGATCGTCGACGCGCTCGCCGACCACGTCCGCGGCTCGCTGCGCCGGCCGCACGCGGACGACATCTGCTACGCGACGCAGAACCGGCAGGACGCGGTCAAGGAGATGGTCGCACTCGGCGCCACGCTCATCCTCGTCATCGGCTCCGAGAACAGCTCGAACGCGCAACGGCTCGTCGAAGTCGCGCAGTCGGCAGGCGCTGACGCGCATCTCGTCGACGGCGAGAGCCCCCTCGGCTCCGAGCTCCTCGACGGGCACACCACGGTCGGGCTCACCGCCGGCGCATCGACGCCGGAAGAGCTCGTACGCGCGACCGCCGACCGGTTGGCTGCGTCCGGGTACGACACGCTGGAGGAGATCACCGTCGCGCGCGAGGACGTCCACTTCCGGCTGCCGAGGGAGGTGGCGCGCGCGTGACCTCGATCGAGGTGCCGTATTCCATCGCCGCCGCGCTGCCGACCCTCTCGGTGATGGACATCACGAACGACGTCTCGCAGTCGGTTGCGCGCTCGGGCCGCACCGACGGCATCGCGTACGTCCATCCGCTGCACGCGCTCACGGTCGTCCGCGTGCAGGAGCGGGAGACCGGCTTCTTCGAGGATCTCGAGGTGCTGCTCGAGCGCATCGTCCCGAGCGGCCAGCGCCACCGGGAGCGGATCGTGGCGTCGCTCCTGTCGCCGCGGAGCGAGCAGGTGCCGTTCAGCGAGGGCGTCCTCTGCCTCGGCCGGTTCCAGCGCATCATGATGTTCTCGCTCGATGCCGAGCATCGCAGCGAGTGGTCATTGACCCTCCTCGGCTAGCGGGCGCGGCCGTCCCGGGCTCGGATGTGACGTTTGCAGCCGGCCGGCACCCCCAGGCAGACTCTTCATATGAACCGGCAGCGGTGGCTCGCTCGCGTTGCGCTCGCCCTGCTCGCGCTCGTCGCCGAGCTCGTAGGCCGGAGCCTCGCGCACCGCATCGACGTCGGCCGCCAGGTCGGGCCCGTGAGCTACGCGCACACCGACTACTACCCGTTCCTGCTCGC
>CAZXZX010000010.1:0-13546 GCA_964645445.1 uncultured Gaiellales bacterium | reverse complement strand
CCGCACGTTCCGCGCGGGGGAGAAGTTCTCCCGCGTCCACACGGAGACGAAGAACGTGCAGTACCTATACGACGACGGGAGCGACGTCCACTTCATGGACACCGATACGTACGAGCAGTTCGCGGTCCCGCACTCCGACCTGGAGGACGAGTTGCCCTTCATGCAGCCGAACTCGACCGTGCAGGTGCTCGCCGTCGACGGGAAGCCGTCCTCCGTGCAGCTGCCGGCGTCGGTCGAGCTCGCCGTGGTCGAGACGGAGCCCGGTGTGAAGGGCGACACCGTCTCCAACGTGACGAAGCCCGCGACGCTCGAGACGGGCGCCGTCGTGCAGGTGCCGCTCTTCGTGAACGTCGGCGACCGGCTCAAGGTCGACCCGCACGAGCGACGCTACATCAGCCGCGCGTAGCTTCCGGCTGGAAGTGCTGCGCACTTTCAGCCGTTGGAGGTTCCCGCTTCTCTTAGGTCCTTGGACGCGGCGGTGGGCTTCGCCCATCCCCGCGCGCTGCTGCGGCGGGCTCGAACGCTTCGGAGCGGTCTAGTGCAAGCGGAACGTGTCGTGCGTGTCGAAAACCCGCGATAAGGTCCCTGCCGTGCCGACCCTCGCCGACACGACGATTCGTCTGCTCGGGCAGGAGCCGCTCGCCGGCCGCATGCCCGTCGCCGACCAGCTCGCTCTGGCCGAGATCCTCGACGGGGCGGGCTTCGCGTACCTCGAGGTCTCGGGCGGCGGCGTCTTCGACGCCGCCGTCAAGCGGGGGATCGAGAGCCCGTGGGAGCGCATTCGTGCACTGAAGGCGCGTGTGAAGACGCCGCTCGGGCTCGCGCTGCGCGGCCGGTTCCTCGTCGGCACGCGACCGGTCGACGCGGACTTCGCCCGGCGCTTCGTCGCCTCCGCGGCCGCGAACGGCATCGACGTCTTCCGCCTGCACGATCCGCTCAACGACGTTTCGAATCTCCGCGAGGCGGCGGAGGCCATCGCCGCCGCCGAACGCGACTTCGAGGCCGGCCTCGTGTACAGCCCCGGCCCGACCGGCGAAATCGACATCCTCATCGAGCGCGCGAAAGCACTGCCTGAGCTCGGCGCCGTTCGGGTGCTCCTGCACGACCCGACCGGCTCGCTCTTGCCCCACAAGGCGGAGGACCTCGTGCATGCTCTCGCCGAGGCGAGCGGCCTCCCCGTCGGCATCTATCTCCAGGGTGCCGCCGGGACCGCGCTCGCCTCGACGCTGAAGGCGGCGGAAGCCGGCGCGCAGCTGATCGCGTGTGCGATCTATCCGCTCGCGCTGTCGCTCCACCGCGTCTCGGGCGAGGCGCTCGCAGAGGCGCTCGCAGGCATGGGCCTCGACCCGGGCGTCGACGTCGACCGGCTGTGGGAGGCATCCGACCTCGTGGACGAGCACATCGGCGACGAGCCGGTCGCCCCGCTCGCGCCGCGCGTCGCCGTGCGGGCAGCAGAGCACGACGTCCCCGCCGGCCTCGTCGCCGGCCTCGACCACACCCTGCGGGGGCAGGGAGCGGCCGATCGACTCGAGGAGGTGCTGGAAGAGCTCGACCGCATCCGCGCCGAGGTCGGCTGGCCGCCCCTCGCAGCGCCGATCGGGCAGGTGCTCGCATCGCAGGCGCTCCTCAACGTCCTGTCCGCGAGCCGCTACCTCACGATCGTCGACGAGCTACGCGCGCTCGTCTCAGGCCGATTCGGGTCGCCGCCGGGCCTGATCGACCCGGCCGTCCAGCGCGCCGTCGAGCTGACGACTGATCCCGACACCGAGGAAGATGTCGCTCCGGGGCTGAGCGAGGTTCGGGAGCATGCGGAGGGCATGGCCGCGAGTGAGGAGGAGCTGCTCCTCCTCGGCCTCTTCGGCGAGGACGCGGAGCGGTTGCTCCTCGGCATCCGCGGACGCGCGCGCGGCGACGGCGACGAGCTCGCATCGGTCGACAAGGCGCGCGCGGAGCGGATCCGCGAGGTCGTGCGCATCGTCCAGGAGACCGGGATCGGCGAGGTCACGATCGAGGAAGAAGGAATGCGCGTCACCGTGCGCTCGACCGCGGAGCCGGCGCCCGTATCGGACGCGCCGCTGGCGCTGCCCGAGACGGGCCCGGCGCCCCTGGCACAGCCGTCGAACGGATACGTCCGCGTCGAGTCGCCGATGGTCGGCACCTTCTACCGGTCGCCGCAGCCGGGGTCGCCCGCGTACGTCGAGGTGGGCGACGTCGTCGCGCCGGGACAGACGCTGTGCATCCTCGAGGCGATGAAGCTCATGAACGAGGTCAAGGCCGAGCTCGAAGGAGTCGTGCGCTCGATCAACGTGGAGAACGCACAGCCGGTCGAGTTCGGGCAGGTGCTGTTCGAGCTCGAGCCGCTCGCCGCCCCGCCGATCGTCTGAAAGTGCTTCGCATCTTCAGCCGAATGAAGGGTCGCGCCGGCAGAGCGTTCCAACCGGCTGCATAGACTCTGCGCGTGTTCAGCCGGGTCCTCGTAGCCAACCGCGGCGAGATTGCCGTGCGCGTCATCCGGGCGCTGCACGAGCTCGATGTCGAAGCGGTCGCCGTCTACTCCACGGCCGACGAGGACGCGATGCACGTGCGCCTCGCCGACCGCGCCGTCCGCATCGGTCCTCCTCCGGCGGCCGAGAGCTACCTCAACATCCAGTCCGTCATCGCGGCGGCGATGACGACCGGCTGCGAGGCGGTGCACCCCGGCTACGGCTTCCTCGCGGAGAACGACGAGTTCGTGCGCATGTGCGAGGACAACGACCTCGTTTTCATCGGGCCGCCGGCGGCCGTCATGGCGCGCATGGGCGACAAGGCGCTCGCGAAGCAGGAGATGCGAGCGGCCGGTGTCCCGCTCGTGCCGGGAACCGAAGGCGCGACCGGACCGGACGAGGCGCGCGCGGCGGCAGAGTTGCTCGGCTTCCCCGTGCTGCTGAAGGCCGCAGCGGGCGGCGGCGGGAAGGGCATGCGGCTCGTCGGCGATCCCGACGACCTGCACGCCGCCTTCCAGCGCGCGGCCGCCGAGGCACATGCGGCATTCGGGGACGGCACGCTGTACGTCGAGAAGGCGATCACGCCCGCGCGTCACGTCGAGATCCAGGTGATCTGCGACAACCACGGCACAGTGCTCACGTGCGGCGAGCGTGAGTGCTCCATCCAGCGGCGTCACCAGAAGCTGATCGAGGAGTCGCCGTCGCCGGCGCTCGACGACGAGCTGCGCGAAGAGATGGAAGCCGCCGCCGAGCGCGCGTGCCGCCACATCGGCTACCGCAATGCCGGGACGTTCGAGTTCCTCGTCGGGCCGGACGGGTCGTTCTCGTTCATCGAGCTGAATGCGCGACTCCAGGTCGAGCATCCGGTGACCGAGCTCGTGACGTCGCTCGATCTCGTGCGGCAGCAGGTGCGCGTCGCCGCCGGTGAGCCGCTCGAGCACGGGGGCCGTGCGTCGCGCTCCGGCCACGCGATCGAGATGCGCATCAACGCCGAGGACCCGCGCCACGACTTCCGCCCGTCTCCCGGCCGGCTCACGCGTTTCCGTCCTCCGCTCGGCCCCGGCGTGCGCGTCGACACGTTCGTCGAGGAGGGCGCGACGATTCCGCCCTACTACGACTCGATGATCGCGAAGATCATCGTTCGCGACGGCGACCGCGACCTCGCGATCGCGCGGGCCCGCCGGGCGCTCGAGGAGCTCGAGATCGAGGGAGTGCCGACGACGCGCGACGTGCTCCATGAGATCCTCGGCAGCCAGGAGTTCCGCAGCGGCGACTACTCGACGTCGTTCCTCGACGAGGTACAGCTCGCTGCGGTGGCGGGATGAAGATCCTGGCCGACGGCGTCAAGGTGACCGACGGCGCGCTGACGCAGATCGTCGTCCGTGCGGCCGAGGGCGTCGACGGCGCGCACGTGCGTCGACCGAGGCGAAAGGTGACCGTCGAGATCGAGGACGGACGCGCCCACGTCGACATCGAGCTCGCCGTCACCTACGGCAGGGTACTCCCCGACGTCGCACGCGACGTCCAGCGCGAGGTGGCGGAAGCGCTCACGCGCATGTGCGACGTCGGCCTCGACGGCGTCGACGTATCGATCGAGGAGTTGGAGTGATCTCCCGTCGCGAAGCGCGTCGGGCAGCGGTGTTCCTCCTCTACCAGTGGGACGTGACAGGCACTGCACCGGGATCGCTCTACGACGGCGACGTCGACGAGTACACGCGGACGATCGTCGAGGCCGTCGCCGCGCATGCGCCCGAGCTCGACGCGCGCATCACTGCCGCATCCGACGAGTGGCCCGCCGATCGGCTCGGCGCCGTCGAGCGGAACATTCTCCGCGTCGCGCTCGAGGAGCTGGACGCCGGGGACGTCCCGCATGCGGTCGTGCTCGACGAGGCGGTCACGCTCGCGAAGCGGTACGCATCCGACGACGCGGGCAAGCTCGTGAACGGGATACTGGGGCGGATCGTGAGAGAAAGGGCGGCGTGACGGACGAGTCTCTGACAAGGGCGGAGGAGCTGCTCGCCCGCCTCGAGAATGCACGGGCGGAGCTCGACCGGCTCTCGACCGACGAGAACGCGTCGCCGGAGCGGGCGCTCGAGATCCTCAGCGAGCTGTCGGAGCTCGCCAAGGCGGTCGAGGAGGAACTGGAGCGCGCGAGGCGCGAGGCCGAGAGCGATGCTGCACAGCCCTGACGAGCTGCGCGCGCTCGTCGAGGACGAGCTCGACGGGCTCGAGCTTTGGCCCGAGCTGCACGGCCAGGCCGAGTCGGTTCGCTACGGGCTCGTGGAGATGGGTGGCAAGCGCGTGCGGCCGGTCATCTCGCTCGCGGTGGGCGAAGCGCTCGGCGCGCCGTCCGGGCAGGTGATGCCGGCCGCGCTCGCGATCGAGCTCGTGCACAACTTCTCGCTCGTCCACGACGATTTGCCCGCGCTCGACGACGACGAGCGGCGCGGCAAGCCGAGCGTGTGGGCGGTCTACGGCGACGGGACGGCCGTGCTCGCCGGCGATGCGCTTCTCGCGGAGGCGTTCCGGCTCGCCTGCCGGTATCCGTCCGCCGACGTCGCGCGCGAGCTCTCGCAGGCGACACTCGGGATGATCGGCGGCCAGTACCTCGACACGATGGTGCCCGAGGCAGATCTCGTCGTCGTGCACCGGCTCAAGACGGGCTGCCTCTTCTTCGCGTCCGTCGCGATGGCGCTGTGGGCGGCGGGGCTGCCAGAGCAGCAGCAGGAGCCGTGGCGCGCCTTCGGGAACGAGCTCGGCCTTCTGTTCCAGATCGTCGACGACATCCTCGACGGGGACGGCTACGTCGTCCTCCACGGAGCGGAAGGAGCGCGCCGGCTCGCCGACGAGGCGGCGGACAACGCGCGTTCGCGGTTGGGCGAGGTCGCCGCGGACACGAGCGTGCTCCGCGAGATCGTCGACGGTCTCGCGGTCCGCACGGTCTAGATCCGCACGGCGACGTCGAGCGTCGCGAGGTACGTCTTCCGGATCGAGCGATCGCCGATGCGCGTGCGAAGCCGGTCGAACAAGTCGCGGCGCGTCTCCTCCGGCATGGCGATGTTCTCCGAATACGTGCTGATGACGTCGATGTACCCGTCGGCGGTGTACTCCGTGTCCCACCGATAGCGGCGCTCGGCGACGACGCGGAAGAGCCCGCTGGCCGCCATCTCCTCGCCGAACGCCTCGACGGCATCCGGCGGGCCCGGCGGAGTGCCTCCCATGCCGACGGCCTCGTAGTCCTCCTGCGCAGCGAGGAAGAACGGATCCGCGTCCGCGGGCAGCACGTGGTGGACCATTGCGAGCGCGATCGCTCCTCCCTCGCGCAGGACATGGGCCGCCCTGGAGTACCGCAGTTCCCGCTCGATCCAGTGGTAGGCGGTGAAGGAGACGAGTGCGTCGTAGGCGTGCGGCGGCTCCCAGATCTCGAAATCGGCCACGACGACCTGGACGCCCGGGAACAATGCGAGCTTCCGCTGCGCGACCGCGGCGAGGGACGACCCGAGCTCGACGCACGTCACGCGCAGCCCGCGGCCGGCGAGCGGAAGCGTCGCCTTGCCCGTGCCGCAGCCCACCTCGAGGACCCGCGAGCGCCGGTGCAGGCCTGTGAGCTCGACGAGATCGTCGAAGAGCTCGTCCGGACACGTCGGCCGGGCGCGGTCATACAGCTCCGCCACCTCGTCGAACGTCGTGCGGCGCAGCCGATGGTCCACAGGTGATGTCTACCCTCTCGCCATGAAGAAGCGCCTCGACGTGCTGCTCGTGGAGCGCGGGCTCGCGGACTCGCGCACCCAGGCGCAGGCGCTCGTGCTCGCGGGCCTCGTGCCGGGCCATGAGAAGCCGGGCGAGCAGGTGGACGAGGGCGCGGCGCTCGAGCTCAAGGCACGGCCGCCGTACGTCTCCCGCGGCGGAGAGAAGCTCGCGCACGCGCTCGACGCGTTCGGCATCGACCCGTCGGGGCTCGACTGTCTCGATGTCGGCGCCTCCACCGGGGGTTTCACCGACGTCCTCCTCAAGCGCGGCGCGGCGCGCGTGCTCGCGGTGGACGTCGGTTACGGCCAGCTGCACGAGCGGCTTCGGGCGGACGAGCGCGTCACGGTGCTCGAGCGGACGAACGCCCGTGCGCTCGACGCGCTCTCGTTCCCGCCGCAGTTGGTCGTGTGCGACGTCTCGTTCATCTCCGTCCGCGTCGCGTTGCCGCCCGCTCTCCGGCTTGCCGCGCCGGGCTGGCGCGCGGTCGTGCTCGTCAAGCCGCAGTTCGAGGCCGGCCGGGCGGACGTCGGGAAAGGCGGGGTCGTGCGTGACCCGGCCGTTCGCGCGCGCGTCGTCCGAGAGGTGGCAGAGGCGGCCCTCGAGTGGGGTGCATCTACGATCGCGGTCGTAGACTCGGGGCTCCCCGGCCCGAAGGGCAACCGGGAGCTCTTCCTCCAGCTCGCGCACGCCGACCACCCGACCCTCCCCGATGACCTCGACGAGCGAATCGCCGCAGCCGTCCAAGCCTGAGTCCATTGCCATCGTCGCGCATGGCCGGGTCGACGTCGGGCCGGCCGTCGAGCGCGTCCGGCGCGTGGCCGAGACGAGCGGCGTAACCGTCGTCGGCGACCCGGAAAAAGCCCGCCTCACCGTCGCCGTCGGCGGCGACGGGACGATCCTGCGCACGCTCGCCCGTCTGCTCCGCACCGACGTCCCCGTGATCGGCGTCAACTTCGGCCGCGTCGGATTCCTCGCGTCGATCGCGCCTGAGACGCTCGAGCGCGACCTCGCGCGCGCGTTCGCGGGCGAGTACAGGGTGATCGAGCTGCCGACCCTCGAGGTGGCGCTCGACGGCGAGGAGTACGTCGCCGTCAACGACGTCGTCGT
This sequence comes from uncultured Gaiellales bacterium, assembly GCA_964645445.1. Lineage (GTDB taxonomy): Bacteria > Actinomycetota > Thermoleophilia > Gaiellales > Gaiellaceae > Palsa-739. The sequence goes on along the minus strand of CAZXZX010000010.1, from coordinate 6,206 downwards.
GACCAGCGCGACGCTCGGCCGCATGGTCGAGCTCGCGTATGCGATCGGCGGCGAGGACCTCGGGACGATTCCCTGTGACGGGATGATCTGCTCGACGCCGTCGGGCTCGACCGCGTACAACCTCTCGAACGGCGGCCCCGTCCTCGTACGCGGCGTCGACGCGATGGCCGTCACCTTCATCGCGCCGCACTCGCTGCACGCGCGCCCGCTCGTCGTGCCCCGCGGTTCGCCGCTGACCGTGAAGAACGCGACCGCCGACGTCTCCGTCTGCGTTCTCGTCGACGGCCATCAGGTGGCGGACATGAATCCAGGCGACGAGATCACCATCGCGCTCGGCAACCAGAAGAGCATGCTCGCGACCATGCCGGAGACGACCTTCTTCAGCCGCTACCGGGAGACGTTCGCCTGATGGCGGTCCCGCTCGGAACGTCCTGGTGGCTCGAGGAGGCGGACGCCGCGCTCGGCGGCGACGTCTCCGAGCCGCTCACCGGCCACATCGATGCGGACGTGTGCATCGTCGGGGGCGGCTTCACCGGATTGTGGACGGCGCTCGCCGCGAAGGAGCGCGACCCGTCGAGAACCGTCGTCGTTCTCGAGGCGGAGCGTTGCGGCGCCGGGCCGAGCGGTCGCAACGGCGGCTTCCTGCACGGCTACTGGGCGGGGATCGAGGGTGCGCGGTCGGTGCTCGGCCAGAGCGGCGCGCTCGCGGTCGCACGCGCCGGCGAGGGGATCATCCCCGCGGTTCGCGCCCTCGGCGCCGACGTCTGGCTGCAGGAGCGGGGGATGTTGACCGTGTCGACGACCCCGGCGCAGGATGTCTCCCTCGACGCGTGTGTCGCCGCTGCGGCAGCCGCCGGCGCGCCCGGGCAGGCGGTGCCACTCGATCACGACGAGCTCGCCGAGCGCATCCGCTCGCCGATCTTCCGCCGTGGCGTCTTCTTCCCCGAGTGCGCCACCGTGCAGCCGGCGCGGCTCGTGCGCGTCCTCCGCAGCAAGGCGATCGGCGCCGGCGTGATCGTCCACGAGGGAACGCGTGCCGTGCACGTCGAAGACGGCTTCGTCGGAACGGAAGGCGGTCACGTCCACGCAGACTCGATCGTGATGGCGGTCAACGCGGCCGCGACCGGCTGGCGGCCGGTTCGTCGCCACGTCACGAACTTCGGGTCGTACGTCGTCCTGACCGAGCCCGTGCCGGAGCTGCTCGCCGAGATCGGCTGGACCGGCGGCGAGGCGGTCGTGGACGGCCGCATGTTCATCCATTACTTCCGCACGACCGACGACGGCCGGGTGCTCATGGGCAGCGGCAGCGGCCCGATCGGGTTCGGCGGCCGTGTCGACGAGCGGTTCACGCACGACGCGCCGACCGCCGCGCGTGCCGAGCTGGGATTGCGGCGGCTGCTGCCCGGCTTGTCCGGTGCGCGAATCGAGCGGGCGTGGGGAGGCCCGATCGACGTCTCAGCCGATCACATGCCGTTCTTCGGCACAGTGGCCGGAACGCGCATCCACTACGGGCTCGGCTACTCCGGCAACGGCGTCGGCCCGAGCTGGCTGGGCGGGCAGATCCTGGGCTCGCTCGCGCTCGGGCGCGACGATGAATGGGCTTCGCTGCCGCTCGTCCGCCGCCCGGCGTCGCTGCCGCCGGAGCCGTTCAAGCGGATCGGCGGCGGGCTCGTCCGCGCCGCCATCCTGGCGGTCGAAGAGGCGGAGGAGGCGGGCCGCCGGCCGTCCCTCGCCGCGCGTGCGGGTGCCGCCGTGCCGCGCCGTCTCGGCATGCGGATCGGGACGCGATGAGCGCGGCGATCGAGCTCGAGTCGGTCGCGAAGCGCTTCGCCGGGCAAGCCGCCGTCGACGGCGTCTCGCTCTCCATCGGCGAGGGCGAGTTCTTCTCGCTGCTCGGCCCGAGCGGTTGCGGCAAGACGACGACGCTGCGCATGATCGCCGGCTTCGTCGAGCCGGACGAGGGGCGCATCCTCCTGCACGGTGACGACGTCACCTCGCTCCCCGCGAACAAGCGTCCCGTGAACATGGTCTTCCAGCAGTACGCGCTCTTCCCGCACATGACGGTGTACGAGAACGTCGCGTTCGGGCTCAGCGTCAAGCGCGTGCCGCGCCGAGACCACGAGGATCGCGTCACGCAGATCCTCCAGGTCGTGGCGCTCGAGGGCTACGAGCGCCGGCGGCCCCGCCAGCTCTCGGGTGGGCAGCAGCAGCGCGTCGCGCTCGCGCGTGCCCTGGTCAACCGTCCGGCCGCCCTGCTGCTCGACGAGCCGCTCGGCGCACTCGACGTCAAGCTGCGGCGCCACATGCAGCTCGAGCTGAAGCGCATCCAGCACGAGCTCGGGACGACGTTCGTGTACGTCACGCACGACCAGGAGGAAGCCCTCGCGATGTCGGACCGCATCGCAGTAATGAACGGCGGCCGCGTCGAGCAGCTGGGGACGGCGCGGGAGATCTACGAGCGGCCTGCGAGCGCCTTCGTAGCGGACTTCATCGGCTCGCTGAATGCGCTCGACGTGACCCTGGGAGAGGTGGTCGGCGGCTACGGCGTCTCCCGGCTCGGCGAGCGCGACCGGATCGTCGTCCCGGTGGAGGGGGCGGTGAAGGCGGGGGCGGTCATGCGGGTCGCCGTGCGGCCGGAATGGGTCCGGCTCGACACGGATGCGGGCGACGGCTCGCACCTCACCGGGACGGTCGCCGACATCGTGTACCTCGGCATGTACACCCAGTTCCACGTCGACACGACCGCCGGGCGAATCGTCAGCCACCGGCTGGCGGAGGACGCGCCGAGCCTCGACGTCGGATCGGCGGTCTCGGTGTCGTGGGACGCCGACCGCTCCTACTCGCTCTAGGCGGCCGGCGCTTCGAGTCTCCGCTCCGCCGCGCGCCGCCCGAGCTCGGCGGCGACGACGACGAGGAGCGAGACCATCAGCACGACGACGGCGACGGCGATCACCTGCGGCAGCTGCGTGGGGAACCGAAGAGCCGCGTACAGGTAGATCGGGAACGTGGCCCTCGTCCCCACGACGAACGAGGAGACCGCGTACTCGTCGAACGACGTCGTGAACGCGATGAGGAACGCGGAGAGGATCGCCGGGAGGATCAGCGGAAACGTCACCGACCTGAACGTCCGGAGATGGCTTGCGCCGAGGTCGAACGCGGCTTCTTCGAGCGAGGCGTCGATCTGCTCGAGTCGCGGGACGAGCACGAGGATCGCATAGGGCAGCGTGATGACGATGTGGCCGATGACGACCGTGAGGATCGACCTCGGGATGCCGAGCTGGTGGAAGAGCAGGAGCAGCGAGATGCCGAACACGACGTACGGGATGACGAGCGGGCTCAGCAGGAACGCCGAGGCGAGCGCCTTGCCGCGGAAACGGCGACGAGCCAGCGCGATCGATGCGAGCGTCCCGAGGAACACCGCGCCGATGCTGGTGAGCGCGGCGATGATCGCGCTCGTCTCGAGCGAGGCGCGGAGGTCGGCGTTGGAGATGAACTGGTGGTACCAGTGCAGCGTGAAGCCGCTCAGCGGGAACGCGGGAACGTCCGCGTTGTTGAACGAGAAGATGAGCAGGATGACGATCGGCGCGTAGAGGAACACGACGACGACGACGAACAGCCCTGCCAGCAGCCGGCGGCCGTTGCGTGAGAGCGCGACGTCCATCAGACGGGCGCCGTGTCTTGCCCTTGGATGAAGCGGGCGAACACGACGGTGAGTGCGGCGATCACCGCCAGCAGGAACAGCGCGAGGACGGAGCCTGTCTCCCAGTCGGGGAAACCGGTCCCGAACAGGTCGACGATCTGGTTTCCATACATGTATCCGCTCGTGCCGCCGACGAGAGAGGGGGTGATGAACTCGCCCACCGTCGGGATGAACACGAACAGGAACGCAGCGGCGATCCCGGGCAGGCTGAGCGGCAGGGTGACGCGCCGGAACGCTTGCCACCGGCTCGCGCCGAGGTCGCTCGCGGCCTCGAGGAGGCGGGTGTCGAGCGACTCGAGCGAGACGAAGATCGGAAGCGCGACGAACGGAAGCCAGACGTAGGCGAGGACGAGCATGACCGCGAACCGGCTGTACAGCAGCGCCGATATCGGGTGCCCGGCCGAGCGGATTCCGGTCCAGAAGAGGAACGAGTTGATGACGCCCTCGTCACCGAGGATCACCTTCCACGCGAGCACGCGGAGCAGGTAGCTCGTCAGAAACGGCGCGATGAGGACGAGGAGCAGGATGTACTTCCGCTTCGTGCCGCTGAGCGCGAGGAAGTACGCGAGCGGGAACGCGACGAGCACGACGAGCGTGGAGACGATGAGGGACATCTTCACGGACTTCCAGAACAGCCCGAGGTAGACGGAGCTGTGCAGGAATTCGTGCCACGCCGAGACCGTGAAGCCGGGCGCGCTCGGCGGGAGCGCGAGCACGTTGAAGCTGTACGCCGCGACGAAGCCGATCGGCGCCAGGAAGAACACGACGAGCCAGCCGAGCGGAAGTCCCAGCAGGCCCGGCGTTATGAGGGACAGACGGTACGGGCGCCTCAGGCCGCCTTCACCTCGTCCCATGCCTTCGCGTAGACGGCCCGCCTCGGGACGTTGCGGTCGAGATACGCGTACGGAAGCGTGACCGCCTTCGGATTCGTCAGATCGAGCGCCTTGAGGAGGTCGCTCGACGAGGGCTTCGCGAGCACGTTTGCGTGGCCGTAGCCGTAGTTGTCCTCGAGCCACTTGCCGCTCTTGGCCGAGCTCCACGCGTCGACGTAGGCGTGCGCGAGATCCGGCCGCGGCGTCCCCTTGAGGAGCATGAACATGCCGACCCACGCGATCGGCTTCTCCTTCGGATGCATGTAGACGACCGGGAGCTTCTTCGCGCGCATCTGTACCCAGTCGTTCGGCCACGCGAGCGCGATCCAGACATCGCCGGAGGCGAACTGCTGGTCGAGGTCGGTCTCCGACGACCAGATGGTGCGAACGAGGTGCTTCTTGGAGATGAGGAACTGCTTGGACTGCGCGAGCTCGGCGTCGCTCTGGTTCCAGGGGTCCTTGAAGCCCTTGAGGAGGCCGACGATGGTGAAGTTCTCGACCGGATCGTCGTACCACGCGATCTTGCCCTTGTAGCGCTCGTCGTAGAGCAGGCCCCACGAGTTCGACTTCGGCTTCACCTTGTCGCTGCGATAGAGGATGGCGTCGAGGCCCCAGTCGTCGGGGATGCCGTACTGCTTGCCGCCGTACTGCCCCGCTTTCACCATGAACGGGTTCAGGTGCTTGAAGTTCGAGATGAGGCTCGGGTCCCACGGCTGCACGAGCCCGCTCGTGGCGAAGTACTCGACCCAGCCGACGTACGGCCGGAAGAGGTCCGGCTTGAGGCCGGCCTGGATCTTCGCGAGAGCGTCCGCCTCGTTCGTCATGTACGTGAACTTCGGCTTGTTCGCCGGGTGCTGCTTCACGTACTGGGCGAACATCGCCTGTCCGCCGTCGTTGCCGTAGCCGGCCCAGTCGAGCACCTGCAGCGCACCCGACTCTGCCGTGAGCGCCATGCGCGCGGCATCGGCCGCCGCGGTGGGGCCACCGACGACGCCGGCCGCGCCTGCCAACCCTGCGAGCTTGAGCAGGTCCCTCCGGTTGAGCGTGGGCATTGCCTCTCCTTTCAGTAGCTGGGCGGAGTGATCACGAAGAGCACTTCCGCCGTGTCGTCCCCCGGGTTGCTCACGCGATGGGGCGTGGAGCTTCGGTAGTTGACGCTGTCGCCTGCGTTGAGCTCGTAGACCTCGGTGTCGAGCTGGACGTGGACCCGGCCTCTGATCACGAGCAGGAGCTCCTCGGAGTCGCCGTGGGTGTACGGCTCTCCCCCGGTGGAACCGCCGGGATCGAACTCGGCGGCGATCACCTCGAGTGCGTGGAAGGGCTTGGGCGTGAGCAGCGACTTGCGGCCGAGATGTCCCCAGACGATTGGCTCGCGCGCCTCGCGGCGGAGGACGCGAGGGCGCGGGAGGCCGTTGGTCGCGAGCAGGTCGGAGACCTCGATTCCGAGCGCCGCGGCGATGCGCTGGAGCGACGCGACGCTCGCGTTGGTCCGGCCGCGCTCGAGCTGGCTGACGAAGCTCTCGCTGACGTCAGCGGCGTCCGCGATCTCCTTCAGCGTCCGTCGCCGTAGCAGGCGAATCGCTCGCAGCCGCTCGCCGACGGGAGCTTCAGATGCCTGAACCATCGCTTCACTC
>CAZXZX010000009.1:0-2518 GCA_964645445.1 uncultured Gaiellales bacterium | reverse complement strand
GAAGAACGACCCCGTGTGTGTGAGGCGGAAGACGTCCGACCGTGCGTACTCGATGCCGGCGAAGTCGTCGAAGTCGCAGCCGTTCTCGATCGTGACCACGCGGCCTCGCGGGTTGAGCGAACGTGCCTCGTCGGCGATCGCGTCGGCGGCGGCGACGATCGCATCGGCGCGCCGGGCAACGAGGGTTGCGACGCCGCGGGCGGCCCGCTCCTTCGTGCGCACGGCGAGAGTGTCGGCGCGCCGATGCGGGTGCGCGACGAGCGAGTCGCGCAGGTCGGCGACCCACTTCGCCCCGGTCGCGGCCTGGACCGCGGCGCCGACGAGATGGACCGAGCCGGGCGGCGAGGTCGTCAGCACGACGTCGATTCCCTCCGACCGCGCGATCGAGAGCGCCTTCGGGATCGCCGTCGCGTTCCAGGTGACGTTCTCGTCGGGGACGAGCAGGCGCCGTCCCACCGACGCGGCGCGGCGAACGGCGAGATCGACGCCGGACCGGCCGTGGAGCTCGTCGGCGAGGCGGCGGCCCCGCGGGCCGACGTAGCGGGCGCGGTGCACCCACGCCTGCGTCGGGAGCGGCAGGTCGGCGTCCTCGTGCAGCCACTTCGAGTCGTCGGGAGCGAGCACGTGCGTCTCGATCCCGAGCGCCGGCAGATGGCTCGCGAACTTCAGCGGGCGCTGCACGCCCCCACCCCCCGAAGGGGGGAAGTACAGCGTCACCAGTAGAAGCTTCACGTCCCCGATGCTACGGTCCGTCGCGGTCCGTGGTGAGGGTGATCGTCTCCGTTGCGGCAGGAGTCGCGGCGCTCTGCGCGCCCGCGTTCGCCCACGCCTACGGCTGGCCGGTGAAGCCGTTCGACCGGCAGCACGCGATTCGCGGCGCCTTCGACGACCCGCGGCTCGGCGGCTCCTTCCACTTCGGGGTCGACATCTCGGTCCCCGGAGGGACGCCCGTGTACGCCGTGGCCTCCGGCACGGTCTTCACGTACTCCGACGCCGTCGCGGTACGGCAGCCCGGCGGCCACGAGTTCTCCTATTGGCATGTGAGGGCGACCGTCAAGGAGCACTCGTATGTCGAGCAGGGGGAGCGGATCGGCGTCGTCCGCTTCGGCTTCGGTCACGTGCATTTCGCCGAGTTCAACGGGCACACGTACGTCAACCCGCTCCGCCGCGGCGGTCTGACGCCGTTCGCCGACCACACCGTTCCGAGGATCGGGCCGATCGACCTCGTCGACTCGAACGGGACGGTTCGTGTGACCGTGGAGGCGTACGACGAGCCGCCGCTGAAGCCGCCGTGGCCCTGGGCCGGCGTCGTCTGGACGCCCGCGCTCATCCGCTGGCGACTCGTGCAGGGCGGCGAGCCGATCGTGCCCTGGACCGTCGCGGAGAGTGCGTCGGCCTATCACCCACGCGGCGACTACGCCAAGGTCTTCGCGCGTGGGACGCATCAGAACTTCCCCGGCAAGCCTGGGCGGTACATCTTCTGGCTCACGCACGGCATCGGCCTGCTCGACGGCCGCTACGCGATCGAAGTGCAGGCCTCCGACACGCGCGGCAACACCGGCTCCGCCTCGTACGGTTTCGACGTCGAGACCGATCAGGGCCTGAGCACGATAAAGCTCGCGTCCCGGTAAACCGGACGCGCGCCCTGCGTCTCGGCGCGCGCGACCTGCTGGTGCGGACGGAGGACGAGCCAGCCGGCGTGGCAGCTCCTCGGAATGGCGAGGTCCCCGGTGCGGAGGAACGCGAGCCACGCCGCGCGGCGCTCACCCGGCCGGTTCGCCTTCGTGTCCGCGACGTGGGCAGGCGGCGCTGCGCAGACGTACACGGGTGCATAGCCCGAGATGCGGTAGCTCGTCTCCAGATCCGCGAAGACCACCGCGCCCCGCGGCACGTCATTTCGGAGGTATTCGACGAGCCCAGACGACAGCGCGCTCGGATCCGTCGTCACCGCGGTGTGCCAGTGCGCGAAACCGTGCACGACGACCGGGAGGACGAAGAGCGACACCGCGAGGGCAGCGAGCGGCCCTGGACGCTCGAGTGGCGGGCCGCGGCGAACCGCTCCGACGACGATCGCGACGAGGCCGCCGAAGAGCGCGATCCACGCGAACGCGCCCGGGCCCCGGTGCGCGCCGGCGAACGCGCCCGGAACCTCGAGCTGAAGCACGATGCCCGCAGCGAGCGCCACGGGCAGCACCGCCCAGCGCAGGAACCACGTCAGCACCGATGCGCCGCCGACGAGGGCGACCGCGAACGGCACGAAGCCGGCCGCGCGCCGCGATTGCGAGAGCGAGACGAGATCGGAGAAGTGCGGGAACACGAGCGACCAGAGCTCGAGCGCGAGCACGAGCACGCTCCCTCCGACCACGAGCGCGCTCCAGCGCCGCCGGGCCGCGAAGCCGGCCAGCGGGACGAGCAGGAGCGCCGCGGCGGCGATCCCCCCGCTGCGCACGAACACTCCGGCGCCGAGATGGAAGCTCGTCTGCGAGTGGACGACGAGGTCGTGCGCGTAGTGCTCCAG
>CAZXZX010000008.1:0-17476 GCA_964645445.1 uncultured Gaiellales bacterium | reverse complement strand
TGCAAGCTCCCGTTCTGTCGGCGCGCAGCGGCGGTCCGGCGGAACGGCTCGGCGACGCCGCACGAAATGTTCACCCTGCGCTTGTGTTCGTCATGCTGATGCTCGCGGGACTGGCCGTGGCCACTGTGCTGTCGATCTGTTTGGGATTCCTCGTCACCCGGGTGCTCGAGCCCGCGTGGGGAATCGGTGCGGCCGATGAACGAGTGAACGTGTGGTTCGCGGCACATCGGACTACCTCGCTGACCGACGCATCGTTGATTGGATCAATCGTCGCCGGGGGAGTCGTGCTGCCGATCGTTGCCGGATCGATCGCCCTTGTTTGCGCCGTGTTGCGCAAATGGCGGATAGCCGCGTTCCTCGTGTTCGTACTCGGAATCGAGGCGGCGTCGTATCGCCTCACGACCCTCGTCGTCCACTCGCACCGTCCCCACGTCGCTCGCCTAGAGAACCTGCCGGTCAATGCCAGCTATCCATCCGGTCACACTGCGGCGGCAGTTGCGGTCTACGGCGGTCTTGCGCTCCTGATCGCGTCCGGGGTGAGACATGGCGCCGCGCGCGCCCTCGCCTGGATATTCGCCGTCGCGATGGTGACATTCGTCGCGCTCTCACGCATCTATCGCGGGATGCACCACCCGCTCGACATCGGGGGTGGGATCGCCCTCGGCGTCGTCGCGCTTGTCGTCCTCATTTTCGTCTGCCGAACAGCTGGCGCGGCCGCGTATGCGCGAGACGGGTAAGTGAGGACGCGGTGAAGGTGGCCGTCGTCGCGCATGCGGGCAAGACCCTTGGGGGCGGGCTGCCCGAGCTTCGCCGCGTCCTCGAAGCCGCCGGAATCGCCGACCCGTTCTGGTGTGAGGTGCCCAAGAGCCGCAAGGCACCCGCGCAGGTGCAAAGGGCGCTCGCCGAGGGCGCGGAGTTGCTGGTCGCCTGGGGTGGGGATGGGATGGTTCAGCGGTGCGCCGACGTGCTCGCCGGCTCCGACGTGGCGCTCGCAATCATCCCCGCAGGCACTGCGAACCTATTTGCGACGAACCTGGGCATACCCAAGGACATCGAAAGCGCAGTCGCCGTAGGACTTCACGGCGCGCGCCGTCGCCTCGACCTAGGGCGGTTCAACGGTGAGCATTTCGCCGTCATGGCGGGCGCGGGATTTGATGCCGCGATGATGCGGGACGCGGGAGACGCCGGCCTCAAAGGGCGGATCGGCAGGGTCGCGTATGTTTGGACAGGGTCCAAAAACTTGCGTGCCAAGCCGTTTCGCGCCGACATCGAAGTGGACGGGACGAAATGGTACAAGGGAAAGGCGAGCTGCATCCTGCTCGGCAACATCGGGGAGCTCGTCGGCGGACTCCGGGCGTTCGAAGACGCACGCCCCGACGACGGCAGGCTCGAGCTCGGGGTCGCGACGGCCGAAGGTCTCCTCGAATGGGGAAGGATCATCGCCCGCGCCGCTATCGGTACGGCGGGCAGATCGTCCTTCGCGCGGACGACGAAAGCACGCTCGGTGAAGGTGATGCTGAACCGGAAGGTCCTGTACGAGCTCGACGGCGGGGCTCGAAGAAAGAAAGTCAAGTCGTTCAAGGTCAAGGTGCAACCAGGCGCCGTCACCGTGTGCGTCCCGAACGACAACTCTCCCTCGGACTTGGGGGACGCCTTCGCCATCTCCGGCCATGCCGTTGCGCCGGCGGTTCCGTAACCCACCGAACTCGTCGCCCGTTGGTGCTCCAGCAACCGTTGTGACCGCCCAACAAAGGGAGGACTCTTGGGTATCGGAGTGAGCATCATCCTGATCGCCTTCGGTGCAGTGCTCGCGTTCGCCGTCCACGTGACGACGTCCGGCTTCAATGTCAACACCGTCGGCTACATCCTTCTCGCCGTCGGCATCGTCGGCGTGCTCATCTCGCTCGTGTTCTGGTCGAGCTGGGGCGGCTTCGGCAGCCGCACGGTCGTCGACGAAGGTCCGGCCACGCGCCGGCGCACCATCGTCGAAGACGAGATCAGCTAGGACCGAGCTACCGCGGGCTCGCCGCGTCCGCACGGAGGCGGCGAGCTCGAGCTTTGCCTCGCCAGTGCAGGTGCAAATTCGATCTCGCGGTCTCTCGTCATGCTCGGCGGCGCCGTGTCGCTGCTCTTCTTACGCGCGCAGGGCGCGCGGCAACGGATACCCACCGCGCGCCCTGCGCCAGTCAGCCGGAACTCCTACCGATCGGGATCGAGCCTGTCCGCGCGTGCTCCGATCTTCGCGGCTTCTTCCCGTTCGGCGTGTGCTTGCCGCGCCTGCTCGTTCGCGATGCGCCCGCGCTCCTCGGCACGCTTAGCGCGTTCCGCCGCCTCCTCGCGAAGCCGGCTCGCCCGCTGGCGGTTCCGGACAAGTCGCTTCTCGCGGAGAATGCCGAACACCACGATTCCTACTGCGAATACGGCGATAACCGCAACCACGGTCCAGATCCAGGTCGCCATGGCTACCACCAGTATCCGCGCGCGCGGCCACCCGCGGATCCGATAAACAGGCTGATCACGAACACCAGCGCTGCGATCACCGCCACAACGAACAACCAGTGAACGGTGAACCCGAAACCCAAGAACACGAGAGCCAGGAGCGCAAGAACGACGAGAAGAAGCATTCCATACCACCTCCGTTTTTTGCTTAGGGCCTAAACGGAAACCCCAGAAGATCGGTTGCGCTGCGGGCGCACATCGTTCGGCCGGCCGTCTTTGCGAGTCGTTTTTGTGGGTCGGATCGTTCTAGCTTCGTGACCGAACGCTCAGACCGGGGCCGTTTGCGCGGACCGTTTGCCGACTGGCCGGCGTGGCGTCGGCGTCTGTTCTCGGTGGTCGTGCTGGTGGCTGCGTTCATTGGCGCCGTCGCCTTGGGTGTCCATCGGGGCGGCGCCTACTTCTTCGTCGCCTGCGATCTCAACCGGCTGCAGCCTCACGGCGTCGGCCATAGCTCGTACCTCTACTCCGCGGACGGGATGCGCTTCGCCACGCTGGGCGCCCCCGTCGTCCACCAGCCAGTCCCGTTGAGCAGGATCGACCCGAAGCTGGCGAAGGCGACGGTGGCGATCGAGGACCGTCGCTTCTACCAGGAGGGTGGCACGGATTGGGTAGCGGTGCTCCGCGCGGCCGTCGCCGATGTGACCTCGGCGAGCATCGCTCAGGGCGGCTCGACCCTGACCCAGCAGCTCGTGCGCAACCTGTATCTCGGCGATGAGCGGACGATCGGGCGAAAGCTGCAGGAAGGCTGTCTCGCCGACCAGCTGGCGCGAAGGTGGACCAAGGCCCACGTCCTCGACGCGTACCTGAACACGGTCTTCTACGGCCAGCAGGCGTACGGCGTCCAGGCCGCAACCGAGACCTATTTCTCCAAGCCGGCCGCCCGGCTGACGCTGGCCGAGGCGGCGCTGCTCGCCGGACTCCCGCAGGCACCGAGCATCTACGACCCGCTCCGCGACCCGCAGGCTGCGAAGGCGAGGCGTCAAGAGGTTTTGCAAGCGATGCTCTCCAACGGCGACATCGACCAGGCCTCGTACCGCGGAGCAATCGACGCGCCGCTCGGGCTCAAGCCGAGCCCGACCGTCGCACAACAGCCGGAATCGTTCTTCGTCAACTACGTGGACGAGCAGCTCGTCGCCCGTTACGGTGCCGCGACCGTCCGCCAGGGCGGGCTCGCGATCCATACCACTCTCGACTGGCACTCGCAGCAGCAAGCGGAGTCGGCGATTCGCGGCACGCTGAACCTGCGCAGTGATCCGGCGGCGGCACTCGTCGCGATCGAGCCGGCCACAGGCGCGGTTCGGGCGATGGCATCGGTCGTCCCCGGCAAACCCGGCTACCAGTTCAACCTCGCCGTCCAGGGGAGGCGTCAGGCGGGCTCGAGCTTCAAGCTGTTCGTCCTCGCCGATGCGATCGCGCGCGGCATCGATCCCTTCTCGACGACATACCTGTCGGCGCCGTTCCGCGGTCCGCCGAGCAACCCGTACCTGATCCAGACCGACACGCACACGTACACCGGCCGAACGCGCCTCGACCAAGCCACAGCGCAGTCCGACAACACGGTCTTCGTCCGACTTACTCTCGATCTCGGCGCACGGACAGTGGCCGACTTCGCCCACCGGATGGGCATCAGCTCGCCGCTGAACCCCGTGGACACGATCGGGCTCGGCGTCAATCCCGTCTCGCCGTTGGACATGGCCTCTGCATACGCGACCGTCGCCGACGAGGGCGTGTATCGGCCACCGTACGCGCTCGCATCCGTCCAGTTCCCCGACGGCCACATCGACCGCAGCTGGAAACCGGGCCACGGCCGCCGGGCGATCCCGGCGGCAGTCGCCTACCAGGTGACGCGCGTGCTCGAGGAGGTCATCGCCCACGGAACCGGCACCGCCGCGAATCTCGGCCGGCCGGCGGCCGGGAAGACCGGCACCACCGAATCGCTCGCCGACGCCTGGTTCGACGGGTACACGCCCGGGCTCGCCGCCGCAGTCTGGGTCGGCTACCCGCAGGCGCGAGTGCCGATGACGCACGTGCACGGCATCCAGGTGTTCGGCGGCACGTTCCCCGCTCGAATCTGGCGCCTGTTCATGCTCTCCGCACTCCGTCACGACCAGCCGTCTGGTTTCACGCAGTTCTCCGGCTCCCTTCATTGGCGGCCATGGTGCGGGTCCTTCCAGTACGCCCGCAACTACACCGACGCACGCGCAGTCGGCCGATGCACGACACAGCCGACGACCACGAAGTACACGACGACCGCGAGGACGACGACCAGCCGGACGGCGATCACTCTTCAGACGACCCCAGCTCCGCTACCCCGACCGACGACGACTGCGCCACCGCCGACCACGACCGCGCCACCGCCGACAGCGCCACCGACGACGGCGACGACGCAAACCACGACAAACACGACGATCACAACTCCGACAACGACGACGAGCGGCTAACACCGCCTCGCATTGGCACGCGCTACGGCGAGAGCTATCTTCCTCGTCGCCTAGCCGTTACTCAGTTCTCGACTGCCTCGGTGAGATGCAAGACGTAGCGACGGGGCGTCGGTGCCGATCCGGCTGTCCGCGCTTACGAGTGGTTGCCTTCCCGCCCTTGTGGCCGGCCGCCTGTTCTGAGCTCGAGCGGTCCGGCCGTTCGCATGTGATGGCTAGGAGCACGGCCCGCCACCTTGCGAACGCTAATGCTGCCTGGATGGTTCGGTGGCGGTGAGGAGCTCGAGCAGGATGCCGATTTCGACTCCCTCTTGGGCGGGATGGCGCATGTGCGCGTCCGGGTTGATCCGGTATTGGTTTCGGCGGCCGTGGCGCTCCCGGTCGATGAAGCCCGCCTCGACAAGGTCGGCGAGGATCCGTTGGGCGGCGCGCTCGGTGATCCCGACCTGTTCAGCAACATCGCGAAGCCTGACGTCCGAAGTGCGGGCGATGCAGAGGAGGACCTGGGTGTGGTTGGTGAGGAAGCGCCAGGCGTTCGGGTAGGGCTCTTCACTTGACATATGCGATATTGATATCGTATGTTTCGTGTCGCGTTTTTTGTGACACGATACGTTTCTCAGGGGTTTTCCGTCGTAGGTTATCAAACGATCCTTGCGGTTTCAGGTCGAGAGGAGTCGGTCGACATGAGCATTCATGCCGGGCGTGCGCACGCGGAGAAGGAGCGTGAACCCTTCTTGATCAGGTTTGACGAGGAGCGCCACGCGGCGGCACTCGTCAGCGCACTCGAGGGAATCCCTCCTGCAAAGGTCCGGCGGAGAGCAGGAAGGTGGGAGGTCCTTTTCGTCGGCGGGAAGACAGACAGCACGGTCGTGCGCGTTCTCGATGCCATCCGCAGCACGCTGGCCGGCGATGAGGGCGCCTCGGCACAAATCCTCCTCGACGGCCACAAGTACCTGATGCAGGCAGAGTGAGCCGTGCGGTTCTCTTGGCGGGCAGATCGAGGCGATAAGGAGCGGCCTCGGACAGCAGCTTCATGCAGCGATGAAGTCGAGCAGGGCCTTGTTGACGATCTCCGGGTGCGTCCAGCCGATGTTGTGCGGCCCACCCTCGACCGGGACGAGCGTCAGGCCCTCGACGAGCGCGGGCAGCCGCTTCGCGGTCGAGTCGAACGGAAGGATCCTGTCCTCGGTTCCGTGGAGGACGAGCATCGGGATGTCGATCTTCGGTAGGTCGTCGCGGAAGTCGGTGAGCCAGGTCTCGACGCAGGCGTACGTGGCGTACGGCGACGCGCCGGCAGCGACCTCGAAGCTCGCGTTCCACGCCTGGTCGCTGATGCGGGTGCCGTGGAACTTGTCGACGTTGTAGAAGTTGTCGAGGAAGTCCTTGAAGTAGGAGTAGCGGTCGGCGACGATCGCGTTCTGGATCCCGTCGAAGACGGATCTCTCGACGCCTTCGGGGTTGTCGTCCCTCTTGAGGACGAACGGGGGGATCGCTCCGAGCATGACCGCCTTGGGAACACGAGCCGACCCGTAGGTGCCGAGATAGCGCGCGACCTCGCCGGTTCCCATCGAGAAGCCGACGAGGATGACGTCGTCGAGTTCGAGGTGGTCGAGCAGCCCGTGCAGGTCAGCCGCGAAGGTGTCGTAGTCGTAGCCGACGGTCGGCTTGCTCGAGTTGCCGAAGCCGCGCCGGTCGTAGTTGATGACCCGATAGCCGGCCTCGAGCAAGACTCGCTCTTGCCGCTCCCATGACCGGCCGTTCAGCGGGTAGCCGTGAATGAGGAGGACGGGCTTTCCAACGCCGTGATCCTCGTAGTAGATCTCGATGTCGGTGTCGTTCTCGGTTCCGACCGCGACGTGTGGCATCTGTGGGTTCCCTCCCTCGAGGCATGCGGGGACTTATTACGCAAAGACTGGCGACGGTCGGCCTGCGTCGAATCGGCGAGGTTGCGGAGTGGATGCGCGAAGTCCGCGTCAACGTGCGGTAGACCCAGGCCGATAGATTTCCGTTGAAGGTGCTCCTCGGCGACGCCGCGATCGCTGGTCTGCTTCACTCACGCGCCAGAGTCCCCCGACGGGAGGACACCATCGTCTACGTCACGACCACGCGGCTCTCGAAACGGTTCCCTTGACGGGCTCCGAGACGACCCACCGGGGCACGGAGGAGCAGCGGGCCGCGCTTCGACGCGTGGCAAGGCTCGCAGCCGAGGGCGCGACCGGCTCGGAGCTGTTGAGGGCTGTCGTGGAGGAGGTTGTCGCTGCACTCGACGTTCCCGCCGGATGGCTGTTCCGGTATGAGCCGGATCGCTCGGTCTCGGTGGTCGCATCCTCAAACGACTCCGGCTTTCCGGTCGGCAGCCGCTGGCAGCTCGACGGCCCGAGCGACCCCGCAACGTACTCGCAGCTCGGAGGCACGATCGCGGCCACAGCCCGCGCCTCGGGCCACGGATGGGCGTTCGGCGCCCCGATTGTCGTCGACGGCATGGTCTGGGGCCTCATCTGCGTCGGAACGACGGAGCGCGAGCAGCTGCCTGCAGACGCGGAGGCCTGTCTGCGCGATTTCACCGAGCTCGTGGCGACCGCGATCTCGAAGGAGCAGGCAAACGACGAACTGCGTCGGCTCGTCAGGGAGAAGGCGGGGCTGACGCGGGTGGCGACGATCGTCGCCGAGGGCGTGCCGGCCGCGGAGCTGTTCGCGGCACTCATGCCGGAGGTCGCCCATGCCCTGGAGGTTCCGGCAATCTCGCTGCTTCGCTACGAGGCGGACCGGTTCGCCGTCGTGCTCGCCTCCCTGAATGCTCCCGACCTCCTCGTGGGCGCACGGTTCCCGCTCGACGGTGGCAGCCTCTGGGCGAGGGTCCTCGAGACCGGACGTCCCGCACGAGCCGAATCGGAGCTTCGGTCGGAGGTCGGCGTGCCGATCGTCGTCGACGGCGAAGTCTGGGGCCTGCTCCGCGCCGCGGCGACCGGTCCCGAGCCGTTGCGGGCCGACATCGAGGCGGTCCTGCGCGACTTCACCGAGCTCGTGGCGACTGCGATCTCGAAGACCGAGTCGCGCGAGAGTCTCCGGGCCGTCGTCGCCGAGCAGGCCGCGCTCCGCAGCATCGCCATCTCGGTCGCCGAAGGCGCCGCGCCCGCAGAGGTCTTCTCGTCCGTGGCAAAGGAGGTCGCGCGAATACTGGACGTGTCGGCGGTGAGCATCGTGCGATTCGAGTCCGATACCTCGTCGGTCGTCGTGGCGTCATTCAACGATCCCGCCTTCCCGGTCGGAAGCCGCTGGCCGCTTCAAGGTCCGAGCCTCAACGCGACGGTTTTCGAGACGGGGAAGCCGGCGCAGATCGACTACTCGGACCTGCCCGGGCCGGTCGCCGGCGCTGCGCGCTCAGCCGGAGTACGTGTCGGAGTCGGGGTCCCGATCGTCGTCGACGGCAGGGTCTGGGGGATGATCGCCGTCAGCCAGCGGCATCGGCGTGACGCACTGCCCGCATACGCCGGAAGCTACTCCGGCCGGATAGTCCTCTCCGCGGCGTCGCCGCGAGAGACCGAGGCGCGCCTCGCCGCCTTCACCGAGCTCGTCGCCACCGCGATCTCGAAGGCCCAGGCGCATGACGATGTGCGCGGACTCGCGATGGAGCAAGGGGCCTTGCGGCGCGTGGCGACGCTCGTCGCGCAGGACGCCGCGCCGGCGGAGATCTTCGCAGCGGTCAGCGCCGAGGTCGAGCGCGTCTTCGGCTTGAACCCGGCGACGTTCGACGTTGCCGGTGTCGTTCGGTTCGAGCCCGGCCCGGAGCTCGTTGTCGTCGGTGTCTCGAAGATCGTCGAAGCAGTCCCACTCGGAGCGCGCTTCCCGCCCGACGAGCTCTTCGCACCGACCCACGTCCTTCGAACGGGCCGGTCGGCCCGCGTCGGCAACGACGATCTCGCGTCGGTCGGCGGCGGCGTCGCCGAATTCCTGCGAGACCACGGCTATCTGTCGCAAGTCGCGAGCCCGATCGTCGTCGACGGCCGTCTGTGGGGAGCGATCTCGCTCAACTCGGCGAACGTCTTTCCGCCAGACACCGAGACGCGCCTCGAGAGCTTCACCGAACTGGTCGCGACGGCGATCGCCAACGCCGAGTCGCACGACGCTCTCGCACGACTCGCGGGAGAGCAGGCTGCGCTCCGGCAGGTCGCAACCCTCGTCGCAAGCGGCGCAACGCCATCGGAGGTCTTCCCCGCCGTCGCCCGGGAAGTCGCCGGGGTGTTCGGCGTTCCGGCGATCAGCATGGTGCGGCTCGAGGCCGACGGTGCGTCGATCGAGATCGGTAGCTGGGGCGTGGAGAACCCGTTTCCCAACGGCACCCGCTTCGATCCGCACCCCGGCGTGGTCGAGCTGATCCGGCAGACCGGCCGTCCGGCGCGCATCGACGCGTACAGCGAGCTGGCCGGCGCGATCGCGGGGGAGATGGTCGCGTCCGGGGTGCGGTCGTCGATCGGTGCTCCGATCTTCGTAGACGGCCGGATGTGGGGCGCGTTCGCTGCCCTCTCGACGTCGCCGGAGCCGCTGCCGCCGGGCGCCGAGAACCGCCTGGCGAGCTTCACCGAGCTCCTCTCGACCGCAATTGCGAACACGGAGTCACGAGAAGCGCTCGGGGCGCTGGCGCACGAACAGACCGCACTCCGGCGTGTCGCGACGCTCGTCGCGCGGGACGCTCCACCCGCCGAGGTTTTCGCTGCGGTTGCGATGGAGGTCGGCACGCTGCTCGACACGGACATCACCGTCGTCGGCAGGTATGACGGCGACGGCGCGGCGACGGCGATCGGAAGCTGGAGCGCGTCGCCGGGTGGGGTGCCCGTGGGCACTCGTTCGGTGCTCGGCGGCCGCAACGTGTTGACGCTCGTTGCGGAGACGGAGAAGCCGGCGCGGGTCGACGGGTACGACGACGCCTCCGGTGAGGCCGCCGGGATCGCGCGCGACCATGGCTGGCGCTCGTCGATCGCGGCCCCGATCATCGTCGAGGGTCGCTTGTGGGGCGTCATGCTGGTCGCGACGCAGCGGCCGGAGCCGTTTCCGGCCGGTGCCGAGGACCGGCTTGCGGCGTTCACCGATCTGGTCGCCACGGCGCTCGCGAACGCGCAGTCGCACGACGAGCTGCGGCGGTTCGGCGAGGAGCAGGCTGCTCTCGGCCGGGTCGCAACCCTCGTCGCCGCCGGCGCGGCAGCCGAGGAGGTTTTCACGGCCGTCGTCGACGAGGCCTCGAGCCTCCTCGGGTTGGACCGGATCGAGCTCGTTCGATACGACGATTCCAACACGGGTACCGTTATCGCCGCGTCGGGCGAGCACCCGTTCCCCCCAGGGAGTACCTGGTCGATCGAAGACCCGAGTGTGATGGGGATGGTCGCCCGCACGACGCGCGTGGCACGCATCGACGACTACGGCGTCTTGAAGGGCGAGATCGCACGCACCGCACGTGGAGCGGGCTTCCAATCGGCGATCGGCGCACCGCTGACGGTCGAGGGCCGCCTCTGGGGCGTGATCATCGCCATCTCGACCGATCCGGAGCCCATTCCCGAACGATCGGAAGGCCGTCTCGGCCAGTTCACGGAGCTCGTCGCGACCGCAGTCGCCAACGCCGAGGCGCGACAGGCACTGGAGCGCGTTGCAGCCGAGCAGGCGACGTTGCGCCGCATCGCCACCCTCGTGGCCCGAGGGGTAGAGGCTGAGGAGCTGTTCGCGGCCGTCGCCGAGGAGACCGCGGCCACCTTCGACGCCATTACCGGTCTCATGCGCTTCGAGCACGATCCCCCCGGGGTGGTCCTGGTCGGTGTGTCGAAGGAGGCCGGCATCCCGATCGGGACGCGCTGGGAGTTCGCGGAGGGAATGAGCTCCGCTGAGGTCTACCGCACAGGACGGCCCGCACGACTCACGTCTCCGGCGGACTACTGGTCGTCGCTCAGCGGGCCGGTGGCAGAGGCGGGAGATCGCCTCGGCGTCGTGTCGCAGGTCTCCTGCCCGATCGTCGTCGAGGGTGGCGTGTGGGGCGTGATCACGGTGAACGGTCGTGAGGAACTCCCACTCGACACGGAGCAACGACTCGAGAAGTTCACCGAGCTTGTCACGACGGCGATTGCGAACGCGGAAGTCAAGTCCGAGCTCGCCGCGTCGCGCCGGAGGATCGTGGCCGCCGCCGACGACGCGCGCCGCCGGATCGAGCGGGATCTCCACGACGGCATCCAGCAGCGGCTGATCGCGCTCACCTTCCGAGGACGCGCGATGACGAGAAAGCCGGCGGACGAGCTGCCGGCC
Organism: uncultured Gaiellales bacterium; assembly: GCA_964645445.1. Lineage (GTDB taxonomy): Bacteria > Actinomycetota > Thermoleophilia > Gaiellales > Gaiellaceae > Palsa-739. Next base: position 6,254 of record CAZXZX010000008.1, on the reverse strand, counting down.
CTCGCCGCCGAGCTCGCGGACGGGTTGAAGGAAGCCTCCGACGAGCTGCGCGAGGTCTCGCGCGGCATCCATCCCACGATCCTCACCGAGGCCGGGCTCGGTCCAGCACTCCGGGCGCTCGCCCGCCGCTCGGACATCCCGATCGAGCTCGACGTTGGACTCGACGACCGGCTGCCGGCCGAGGTCGAGGCGGCCGCCTACTACATCGCCTCCGAGGCGCTCACCAACGTCGCCAAGCACGCCCGCGCGAACGCCGTCCGGCTGGCCGCCGCGCACGACGACGCGACCCTGACGCTCGAGATTCGCGACGACGGCATCGGCGGCGCCGACACCGGCCGCGGATCCGGCCTCGTCGGCCTCACCGACCGCATCGAAGCGCTCGGCGGACGGTTCGCGCTCGAAAGCGCGCCCGAGCGTGGAACCACGATCTCGGTCGAGCTTCCGATCGCGACGCCGGCCACGCCTTGACGTTTGCGGACACTGTGAGCCCGCCGGAGCGCACCGGCTTCGTCGGCGTTCTCATTCCCTACGTGCGTGGCGGATACTTCCCCGAGATCCTCGAGGGTATTGCGGAGGCGGTATACGAGCAGGGGCTGCGGCTCGTCCTCTTGCCGACGCAACACGAGCATGCGCGCGAGGTCTCGCTCCTCGATCGGCTGAAGCAGAGCGCGACCGACGGGGCCATGGTCATCCTGCCCGAGGCGACGACGGAGGAGCTCGAGCAGGCACTGAGCGACGGCTACCCGTTCGTCGTCGTCGATCCGCTGCTGCCGCTCGGCGATCGCATCCCGACGGTGTCGGTCGCGCACAGGTCAGGCGTCGAGCAGGCGATGGGGCACCTGCTGACGCTCGGCCACCGTCGAATTGCGGCGATCACCGGACCGCCGGGATGGGTGGCGACGGAGGAGCGCCTTGCGGCGTACCACGCCTCACTCGCTGCCGCCGGAATCCGACCGGAACCCGCGTTCGAGGTCGCCTCCGATTTCCAGGTCGGCCCGGCCGTTCAGGCAGCGGCCGCACTGCTCGACCTTCCACACCCACCGACTGCGATCTTCGCGTTCAACGACTCGATCGCATTCGGAGCGCTCCGCGCCGCGCGCGACCGCAGGCTGCGTGTCCCGGAAGATCTCTCCGTCGTAGGGTTCGATGACATCGAGCCCGCGACACTCGTCACGCCGGCGCTGACGACGGTTCATCAGCCGCTCAGCGAGATCGGACGCACGGCGGTCAATGTCCTCGTCCGTCTCCTCGAGCGGCGAGCAGGCGAGACCCCGCATGTCGAGCTCGCAACGCGGCTCGTCGTGCGCGAGTCGACCGCGCCTCCGCGAAGGTAAGCGGCCGGGCTGACATCTTTCGACCTCTTCGGATGATGCGCCCGGGCCGGCGGTGCTCCTGTGTATGACGCATGTCGCCTGGGGTGCGGGATCGCGGTCCGCGCAGCTTGTGAGCATTCTTTTTGCACTCGGGTCCGCATGCTGTACCGCCGCGAACCTGCTCACGCAGCGCGTGTCCAGCCGCAACGTCGGCGGCGGCTCCGTGTGGCTGGTGGCGCGCAACCTGCTGAGGAACCGGTTGTGGCTCATCGGCGTTGCCGCGGCAGTCGCGGCGTTCGCGCTCCAGGCCGCCGCTCTCCACGGTGGCCGGCTCTCGGTGGTCCAGCCGGTGCTGGTCACCGAGTTGATCTTCGTTCTCGTCCTTCGCTGGGTATGGCTTCGTCAACACGTGCGGACGGCGGCGTGGGGCTCGGCGGGCCTGACCTGCGCCGGCCTCGTGGTCTTTCTCGCCGCAGCTGAGCCACGCGGCGGGAATCCCAGCCCGGCCGCGTCGGCGTGGCTCTGGGTGATCGCGGCGTTCGGCGGGGCATCGCTCGTTCTGACGGTCCTCGCGGTCCGCGGCTCGCCTGCCCGTCGGGCTGCGCTCTACGCAGCGGCTTCGGCCATCGTCGGCGCGCTCGAGGCGACCTTCATCAAGACGTCCGCCAACACGCTCACGACCGACGGGGTGTCATCGATGCTGACGCAGTGGCCCGTGTATGCGCTCGCCGTCTCCGCGCTCATCGGCACCGTGCTGGTCCAGGCTGCATTGCACGTCGGACCGCTGACGGTCAGTCAACCGCTGATGGTGGTGATAAACCCGCTGGTCAGCATCGCGCTCAGCGTGCTGCTCTTCGACGAGTACTTCACGGCTGACACGGCCGCGATCCTCGTGGCTGCCTGCTCGTTCGCGGCGATGGCCGTCGGAGTGGTGTTGCAGACGTTGACCGGCCCCCAACACATCAGTTCGACGCCGGTCGCGGCGATGCCGCGATGACCGCGGGCGAGCTCGCCCTGATCGCGGCGATCCTGTTCGCCCTCGGCGTCGTCCTCCAGCAGCGCGGCGCCATGACCGCACCGAGCGCGGGAGGCCCCGGCTTTCTGTCGTCGGTCGCGACCAATCCCGCCTGGCTCTTGGGGGGAGCCGCGCAGCTCCTCGGCTGGGTCGTTCAGGCAGTGGCCCTCGATCGCGGGCAGTTGTTCCTCGTCCAGCCGATCATCTCGCTCCAGATCGTGTTCGCGCTGCCTCTCGGAGCCCTCCTCACGGGGCAGCTCGTCATCCGGCGGCAATGGCTCGGGGCGCTCGCCGTCGTCGTCGGGTTGGCCGTCTTCCTCGTGGTGAGCGACCCCTCCGTCGGCAGGGATGGCGCCCCGCGCGCTACGTGGGTCGTGGCCGCTCTCGTTGTCGCGGCCGTCGCGGCGCTGCTCGCTGCGGTGGCCACACGCCAACAGCCGATCAAGAAGGCAGCGTTCCTCGGCGCCGCGGCGGGCGTCATCTTCGGCCTCCAGGCCGCCGTGACGAAGGTGTTCGTCCAGATTGTTCCTCAAGGGATCGGTGCGATCCTGCGCAGCCCGTCGACGTACGTGATGATCGTCTCGGCAATCGTCGGTTTCTATCTCTGCCAGGCCTCGCTGCAGGCCGGCGTGCTCGCCTCCTCGGTTGCGACGATGAACATCGCGACACCCGCGACGAGCATGCTGCTCGGCCGCGCCGTGTTCCTCGAAGTGCCGTCTCGAAGCACCGGGGGAACGATTGCCTCGCTGCTTGCGCTCGGCCTTGTCGCCTACGGTCTCCTGGCGATTTCCGCGCCCAACGCCGGTGGGAAGGTACGGGAGCTGGGCCGGACGCTACGAAACGATTAGGAACACCCGAGCCGACCTGAAGAGAATGGCTCCGGGCGCCGGTACCTGGTCGGTCACTCGAATGCTTCGCGTCCGTGGCCGCTGGTACGAGAAGCCTGCGAGCTTGCAGCCGGAGGCCGTGAGGCGCGCCTCTGCCGCCGCGAGCGTGAGCGTTGTCAGACGGGGGACGATGCACGGACGCGCGGTTGCACGAGCGGAACTCTGACCGGCACCGAGCGCCGCTGTCGTGACCACGGCTGCGATTGCGAGCGCGAGCTTCACGGCCCTACCGTAGGTCGACGCCGCAGCGCGCCTCCCCGGACATAGGGCCGGTCCCGGCGCGCCTTCCGTCTCGGTCGCTAGAAGAACATCAACCAGCGCGCGGTCGCACCGCACGCGCAGTCCTTGTGCTTCGCGGAGCAGCGGCGGCAACTCCAATGCTCCCACCAGATCCACTTGAGGTGGTTCACCTCGAGGACGAAGAGCGCGACGATCCAGAGAAGGATCTCGGTGCGCGACATGCCGCCCACGGTAGGGGCGGCGCGTGGGAGGGACAATGGGCCGGGCGGCCCAATTGCGCCGCCCGGCGGTCCCAGTCAGCCAGTCCGGGCTACCAGCGGCCCACGCCGGGACGCCGGATCCCTCCGGCGAGCAGGCTGATGAGCCACAGGAGGGCGACGACCGCGGCCACGATGAACAACCAGTGGACGACGAAGCCCGCCCCGAACGCGGCAATCGCGACGACTGCGAGAACGAGTAAGAGCACCATGCTGGGAGAACGGCCCAACGGAGCGGGCGGTTACGCCGGCAGCGGCGTCAGCACGAGCACTGCATCCCCGGTCTGCGTCTGCGCGAGCCCGAACTTGTACACCCGCGGCTCCGTCACCGAGTCGATGACATGCACCTCGCGTGCCGGGATCGAGGCCGGGAGCGGCACCTTGTTCGCGAGCGTCTTGTCCAGAGGCTGCTTCAACTGGGCTGTGACGTCGCTCTTCTGCAGGTAGACGGCGTACTGGGCCTGGGTGCCCGCGGCCGGCGGCATGAACGCCACGACCTTGTCGATGCCGCCAACGTACTTGAACGTGTACAGGGCGAGCTCGAATATCTCGCGGCGAACGAGCGTGCCGCGGGCGACGCTCGCCTTGCCGGTCGCGATCGAGCATCCGGTTCCCAGCCCGCACAGGTCGTAGTCGACGCTGTTCGACGGCGAGATCTGGTAATCGCGGCTCGCCGAACCTTTGGTCCCCTGGACGGCGATGTAGTGCAGCGGAATGGCCTGCCCGCTTCCCGGCGACACCGACGGCGCCTTCGCGATCACGTCGACGAGCTGGTCGCCGTTCGGCAGCCGGTACGCCTTGCCGACCTTGTCGGCGATCTGCTTCGCGGCGCCGAGCCCGCCTCCGCTCGGATGCCACGTCGACCACTTCGGTCCAGGCGTGATCGCGCGGCCGGCGTACATGACGAGGAGCGCGATCGAGACGCCGAGCGCGGCGCCGAGGAGCGCGTAGACGACGAAGAACCGCTGGCGGTGAGGGCCGGAGAACGAGAAGGGCGACCTCGCGGACGGCGCAGGCGCAGGTGTCGCCACCTCGGTCGGCGTCAGATCTGCGGCCATGTCTCCTCCTTCGTCCAGTCGATCTCGGGCTTCTTGAGCCCGACCGAGTCGAGCAGGCGGACGAGGTCGTCGCCGAAGATCTCCTTCTTCTCGATCACGGCGTCGGCGATCTTGTTGACCGCCTCCTTGTTCTGCAGGATCGCCTGGTATGCGAGCACGAACGCCTGGCCGAGGAACTCGGCGGCGAGCTTGCGCTTGTACGGATCGCCGAGAACGGATGCGATCGGGTCGGCATGGAAGTCGGCGCTTCCGCGCGTTCTGTTCATGAGTCGGAGGCCGATCTTCTCGAAGTGCTTCGCCATCCGCTCCCGCGTCTCCTCGTCGCCGTGCCCGTTCAGCGCGAGGGGCTGCGGCGCCATTCCCGCGGCGCCGACCATGACGGCTGCATCCTGGGTCGCGCTCTGGAGATCGCCGCCGACCCCGTTCGTGTTTTCGCCGTAGAAGACGTGCTCGGCAGCCATCGCCCCGAGCCCGTGCACGAGGTCGGCGAACATCTCGCTCTGGAAGTGTCCGAAGCGCTCTTCCTTCTCGAAGGACTGGTGATGTCCGAGGGACGATCCGCGCATTCGGATCGAGAGGCGGCTCGACTCGACGTTGGGCCGGTAGATGTGCGCCGCCGCCGCATGGCCCGCCTCGTGGATCGCAGTAGCGCGGGCCTCGCCTTCCGTGTACTGCACGCCCACGGCGGTTCCCGACTCGACCGTCGTCATCGCGTCGACGACGTGGTGCCACTCGAACGCGACCTTGCCCTCGTGGTGGGCGTTCGTCAGCGCCATCGAGCAGATCTGCTCGATCATCGCCGGTGAGTAGCCGTTCGTGATGCGCGCGAGCTCGTCGTGGCGCTCGGGGGTGTCGAGCTCCGGATCGTGGGCGACCTTGCCGAGATAGAGGTCGAAGATGTCCTTGCGGTCTTCCTTCGTCGGCGTGCGGAACCAGACGTGGCGGCCCATCCGCCCTGGGCGGGTGAGCGCCGGATCGAGCCGGTCGAAGGGGACGTTCGTCGCGCCGATGAAATAGATCTGCGCGCCGAGCGGGCGGGGCTTCGGCAGGCGCAGGCTGTAGCGGCCGATGCGCCGCGGGACGACGTACACGGCGTCGAGGAGGGTGTTGATGCGGCTCGTGAAGAAGCGCCTGAAGAAGGGCGGGTTGTCGATGCCGTCCATCGTCACGAGCAGCTGGTTGAGCGCGAGCTGCCCCTGGCCGCCCATCATCCCCGGGAACATGCCCTGGTTGACGATGTTCCCGATCCTCTGCGTCCAGGCCGGATAGGGCGATGTGCGCTCGGGCGCGCGCAGCTCGAACATGTAGTCGCGCCACTCGCGCGACTCGACGATCACGTCGCCCGACGGGTTCCTCGCGCCCCACTGGCCGTAGTACTCGCGCCCCCCGAACGTCTTGGACTGCTGCAGCGCCTGACGACGCAGGCCGACCGCGTCGATCTCGTCGATGAAGACGATGCACTGGCCGCCCCACTTGCGCGCGAG
>CAZXZX010000007.1:0-14030 GCA_964645445.1 uncultured Gaiellales bacterium | reverse complement strand
CGAGCGCAGGCTTCAGGATCGAAGCTGCGTCGATCGCGCCCTCGGCGGCGCCTGCGCCGACGAGATTGTGCAGCTCGTCGATGAACAGGATGATGTCGCCGCGCTGGGTGATCTCCTTCATCACCTTCTTCAGGCGCTCTTCGAACTCACCGCGGTACTTCGAGCCCGCGACGAGCGCAGCGAGGTCGAGCGTGTAGATCTGCTTGTTCTTCAGCAGCTCCGGCACCTGGTTGGTGGCGATGCGCGCCGCGAGCCCCTCGACGACGGCGGTCTTGCCGACACCGGGGTCGCCGATCAGCACCGGGTTGTTCTTCGTGCGGCGCGACAGGATCTGCATGAGCCGCTCGATCTCCGTCTGCCGACCGACGACCGGGTCGAGCTTGCCCTCGGCCGACTGCTTCGTCAGGTTGCGGCCGAACTGGTCTAGGAGCTTCGAGCTCTTCGACTTCTCGCCGGCCGGACCGCTCGAGCCGCCAGGGCCTTGGCGCCGGCCGGGGCCGGAGAGCATGCGGATGATCTCGTTGCGAATCTTCTCGGCATCGGCATCGAAGTCGAGCAGGATGCGCGCGGCAACACCTTCGTTCTCACGGACGAGGCCGAGCAGGATGTGCTCGGTGCCGATGTAGTTGTGACCGAGAGAGAGCGCTTCGCGCAGCGCGAGCTCGAGGACCTTCTTCGCGCGCGGCGTGAATGGGATCTGGCCCGTCGTGACCTCGTCGCCTTGGCCGACGATGCGCGCGACCTGCGCGCGGACTTCCTCGACGGTGATGTCGAGCGACTCGAGCACTCGCGCGGCGAGACCTTCCTCCTCGCGCAGAAGCCCAAGCAGGATGTGCTCGGTCCCGATGTAGTTGTGCTTGAGAGCGCGCGCCTCGTCTTGGGCGAGGACGACGACCTGACGAGCTCGTTCGGTGAAGCGTTCGAACAACTGCCCTACACCCCTTTCCTACGAGTGCCTCATCGTAGCCGACCTACCCGTGGCTACCGAGTCGCCGAACGTTGTTCACAATTCCCTAAACGAGGTCTCCGAACGTCTCTTCGACGAGTCGGTCGAAGCTTGCGGGAAGGCTGCCGTCAGGGCTCGCATACGCACGGAGCGAGTACAGATACGACGTCCACTCCTCGATGCGGTTCGGGAACTCGTGTCCGCGCTGCTCGACGAGCCGGTCGAGCGCGAGAACGTTCCAGCGGCCCGGCCCGTCAGGGGCAAGTGCCCCGGCGCTTGGCTCCGGCTCGTACGGCTCGTATGCCGGCGTCGGTTCCGGAATCGGCTCCGGCTCGGGCTCGGGCTCGGGCTCCGGCTCCGGCTCGGGCTCCGGCTCGGGCTCCGGCGGCGGAGCGGGCGCCGGCGCCGGGACGAACGCCGGCATCGGCGGGGACACCGACGGCGCGGGCGCCTCGGGCGGAGGCGCCGGACCCTCGACCGGTGCGGGCGGCGGCGGGGCGGTCACCTCCCGCTCTCGGACGGCGAGCTCGGCAGCCCGGCGCGCGAGCTCGAGCTCGCGCTCTGCGACCCCGGCGAGGCGAGCCTCGACGGCACGCTCGCGCTCCTCCAGCTCGGCGGTCGCGCTCGGGTCCACCTGCGCAAGCGGAGGCGCCTGATGCTGCCGGGCGAGGGCGGCCTCGCGGGAGGCGAGATCCGCAGCCTGTTTCGCGATCTCGAGCTCGCGGGCGCTGTAGGTCTCCTGGCGGCCCGCTTCGCGCTCGACGATGTCCGCCTCCCGCGCGGCGAGCGTCTGCTCCCACTCGCTCAGGCGGGCAATCCGTTCCTCGGCGGTGCGCTCGAACTCGGCCTCGGAGGCGGCAAGCGCGGCTTGGCGCTCGTCGAGCCGCTGCTCCTCGGTCCGCAGCCGGTCGAAGGTCGCCCCGAGCCGCTGGTCGACCTCGGCGGCGAAGCCGTCGAGGCTCGGGGAGCTCTTGGTCTTCTGCGTTCTCTCCTTCGGCGGCTTCTCTCTCCCGCGGAGCCGCACGAGCAGAACGAGAAGGAGCAGGAGCAGGATGATGGCCCCGCCCGCGATCGGGACGAGATGATGGTGCGATTGGAGCGAGACAGCAGTCATACGCCCATTATCGCCTCGTCGGTGGCTACCATCGCCCTGCCTTGAGCAGCGCTCTCATCACGGGCGGCGCCGGCTTCATCGGTTCCCACCTCTCCGAGCTCCTCCTCGATCGCGGCGTCGAGGTCTTCGTCCTCGACGACCTCTCCACCGGATCGGAACGGAATGTCGCGCACCTGCGCGACCGGCGCGACTTCCATCTCGTCGTCGACTCGGTGCTCAAGTCCTCGGTGGTGAACGAGCTCGTCCACCGCTGCGACGTCGTCTACCACCTCGCTGCCGCGGTCGGTGTGCGGCTCATCGTCGAGGAGCCGGTGCACACGCTCGTGACGAACATCCAGGGCACGGAAAACGTGCTCGACCATTGCAACCGGTTCGGCAAGCGCGTGCTCGTCGCGTCGACGTCGGAGGTCTACGGCGACCGCCGCGAGCCGGAGGCGCTCGCCGAGGAGAGCAAGCGCATGTACGGCCCGACGACCGCGCGGCGCTGGGCGTACGCGGAGTCGAAGGCCCTCGACGAGTTCCTCGCGCTCGCGTACCACCAGGAGCGCGGGCTCGACTGCGTCATCGTCCGGCTCTTCAACACCGTCGGGCCGCGACAGAGCGGCCAGTACGGGATGGTCATCCCGCGCTTCGTCAACTCGGCACTCGCAGGCCGGCCGCTCGAGATCCACGGCGATGGCACGCAGACGCGCTGCTTCTGCCATGTGCAGGACACGATCCGAGCGCTGAGCGGGCTGATGGACGCGGCCGGGATCTCGGGCGACATCTACAACGTCGGCTCGACCGAGCGCGTCACGATCAACGAGCTCGCGGAGCGCGTGCTCGCGATGACGAAGTCGACGTCGTCGGTTGTGCCGGTGCCGTACGACGAGGTCTACGGGCAGGGGATCGAGGACATGCTCCATCGTCAGCCGTCGATCGACAAGGTGAACGGCGCCATCGGCTGGGAGCCGACGCGCGACCTCGAGGCGATCCTGCGCGACGTCGTGCAGTACGCGCGCTCGGCGCCGGCTCTCGTCGCCGACGAAGCCTGATCAGTCTTTCTCGCGCAGCAGCGGGAAGAGAATGACGTCGCGGATGGCGTCCTTCCCGAGCAGCGCCATCGAGAGCCGGTCGATGCCGATGCCGATGCCGCTGTTCGGCGCCATGCCGTACGACATCGCCTCGACGTAGTCGGGATCGCCCGGCTCGGCTTCCGCATCGCCGGCCTCCCGCTCGTCCGCCTGCGCGGCGAAGCGCTCCGCTTGCTCCTCGCTGTCGTTCAGCTCGGTAAACGCGTTCGCGAACTCCATGCCGCCGACAACGGCCTCGAAGCGCTCGACGAGCGAGTCGTCGTAGTCGGTCGTTCGCGCGAACGGCGACAGCTCGATCGGCCAGTCGTACACGATCGTCGGCTGGATCAGCTCCGGCTCGACGAAGTGCGAGTACGCATGGTCGACGAGCTGCGACCACGTCTGATCGCGCGAGATGTCGACACCGGCATCCGCGAGCTTCGCGCGTAACGCCGCCTCGTCGCGCGACCAGACGCCGTGCGCCTCGAGCGCATCGACGAACCTCAAACGAGCCCAGGGTTTCGCGAGGTCGACATCGTGGCCACGGAAGGTCGTCTTCGTGCCGCCGATGGTGGCGATCGCGGCCCGCTCGACGAGCGTCTCGGCCCGCTCCATCGTGTCGGTGTAGTCGGCGTAGGCCTCGTACCACTCGACCTGCGTGAACTCCGGCGAATGCTTGTACGAATAGCTCTCGTTGCGAAAGTCCTTCGACAGCTCGTACACCTTCTCGAGCCCGCCGACGATGAGCCGCTTGAGATACAGCTCGTCCGCGATGCGCAGGTAGAGATCCCGGTCGAGCAGGTTCGAGCGCGTGACGAACGGCTCGGCGAAGCCGCCGCCGTAGCGCGGCTGGAGGATCGGCGTCTCGACCTCGATGAAGCCCTCACCGTCGAGATATGCGCGAATCGCCGTGACCATGCGCGCACGCAGGATCGCGTCGCGGCGCGACTCCTCGTTCATCAGCAGGTCGAGGTACCGGCGCCGGTAGCGCGCCTCGACGTCGGTGACGCCGTGGAACGTGTCGGGAAGCGGCGTGCGGATGCGCGCCAGGATCTCGATGGAGTCGACGTCGAGCGACGGCTCGCCGCGCTTCGACTTCGAGGGCGACCCGGTGACACCGACGATGTCTCCGAGGTGGACGTCGACGTCGCCGGTCTTCTCGGTGTGGCAAAGCAGCTGGACGCGTCCGGAGCGGTCGACGAGGTCGAGGAAGACGAGCTTCCCCATGTCCCGCCGGCCGAGCACGCGGCCGGCTAGACGGCGCTTCGTGCCGGCCGCCTGCCCGTTCTGCAGCGGCTCCGTCTCCGCGCGGACGGCCGCGATCTCCTCGCGGTCGCGGAAGTGCTTCGGCGCGGTCATCCGGCCGAGTCTACGCAGCCGCAAAAGCCGGAGCGTAAGCCAGGCGAAGCCAGCTTACGCGCCGTCGAACACACGCGGGCGGGGATGCGCAGCACCACCGCCCGCGCAAGCACGACGATCCGCCCAACACTTCAAAGAGCGTGGCGGCTCAGCCGCCACGCGCTCCCGCGAAGCGGGAACCTCAATCGGCGAGAAACGCGCAGCGTTTCAAGCCGCTTTGATGTCCATGATCTTGAAAGTCATCTTGCCGCGCGGCGCCGCGACCTCGACCGTCTCGCCTTTCTTGCGTCCCATGATCGCCTTGCCGACCGGAGACTCGTTCGAGAGCTTGTTCGCAGACGGGTCGGCTTCGGCGGACCCGACGATGTGGTACTCGACGGTCTTTCCGGCCTTCACGTCGCGCAGCCGAACCTTCGTCCCGATCGAGACCTCCCCCGACTTGATCTCCTTCTTCGTGACGACTCGTGCGTTGGCGAGCCGCTCCTCGAGCATGGCGATCCGCGCCTCGAGATGCGCCTGCTCGTTCTTGGCGGCGTCGTACTCCGCGTTCTCGGCGATGTCGCCGAACTCCCGCGCGACACGGATGCGGTCGGCGATCTCACGCCGCCGGTCCACGGAGAGATGTTCGATCTCGTCCTTGAGCTTCTCGAAGCCCTCGGGCGTGAGAATGACTTCCTTCAACTGGTCCTCCTGAGAGACCCCGCGGCAACAAAAACGCCGGTGGCAGCGCCTTCGGCGGGGGCGGATGGTACCTCCGGGGCCGGGGCCCGTCAACGGGGGCCGGGCTACCATCCCCGAATGGCCGTGGAACTGCGCGAATCCTGGTGGATCGGCGCCGTCGAGGTGCCCACCCGGGTGGTCCTCGCGCCGATGGCCGGAGTGAGCGTCCAGGCGTTCCGCCGGCAGGGACGGCGCTACGGCGCCGGGCTCGTCTGCTCGGAGATGGTCTCGTGCGCCGGGATCGAGCACCGGAACGAGAAGACGCTCGGCTACCTCCGCGTGGGCGCCGACGAGCACCCGCTCGCCATCCAGATCTTCGGCGCCGAGCCTCGGGCGATGGCCGAGGCGGCCCGCATGGTCGAGGCGGCGGGCGCGGACGTCGTCGACATGAACTTCGGTTGTCCGGTCAAGAAGGTGACGAAGACCGGCGCAGGCGCCCACCTGCTCGAGGATGTCGGCCTCGCGTGCCGGATCACCGAGGCGGTCGCGTCGGCGGTGTCGGTCCCGGTGAGCGTGAAGATGCGCCGCGGCGTCGACGACGGCTCTCGCTCGTGCCTCGAGCTCGGCCCGCGGCTCGTCGAGGCAGGCGCGGCCGTACTCGTGCTCCACCCGCGGTCGGCGAAGCAGATGTACACCGGCTACGCCGACCACACGCTGACCGCGGAGCTCGTCGAGCTCGTCGACGTGCCGGTGATCGCGTCCGGTGACGTCGTCTCGCGCGAGAAGGCGCTCGCGGTGCTGGAGTCGACCGGCGCGGCCGCGGTCATGGTCGGACGCGGCGCGCAGGGAAACCCGTGGGCGATCCGGGAGATCGTGCTCGGCGACGGCGCGGAGCCGACGCGCGAGGAGGTCGCGGCGGAGCTCATCGTGTTCATTCGCGAGACCGTGCGAGAGCTCGGCGAGCGGCGGGCGTCGGGGTTCCTGAAGAAGTTCTACGCGTGGTATCTCGGGCACGGCCGCTTCCCCAAGCCTTTCAAGAACGAGCTCGTGCAGCTCTCGTCCACCGAGGAGGTCGTGACGCGCTTGTTCGCCGCTGCGACCGGCGCGGCCGAGATCGTCGAGCGCCTCGAGGCGGAGCTTCCGGACCCCGAGGACGAGATCCTCCTGGACGGCATGCCGATCTCGATCTACGGCGGAGGCTGATTCCGCTCCCAGACGATCCGCAGGCCCTCGAGCGTGAGGAACGGGTCGACGGTGGAGATCGTGCGCGAGTGCGGCGCGATCAGTTCGGCGAGCCCGCCGGTCGCGATCGCGCGGGCGTCGTCTCCGAGCTCGCCGCGGATCGCGTCGACGATCCCGTCCACCTGCCCGGCGAAGCCATAGACGAGCCCCGACTGCAGCGCCGACGCGGTCGTCTTGCCGATCACCGACGGCGGCTCGACATAGTCCACCTTCACGAGCCGCGCTGCGCGTGCGAAGAGCGCGTCCATCGAGATCTCGATGCCCGGGGCGAGCACGCCGCCGACGTAGTCGCCGGCGGCAGACACGACGTCGAAGTTCGTCGAGGTACCGAAGTCGACGACGACCGCCGGCGCGCCGTAACGCTCCTTCGCCGCGACCGCGTTCATGATCCGGTCGGGGCCGACCTCGCGCGGGTCGTCGTAGTGGATCTGGATGCCCGTCTTCACGCCCGGCCCGACGACGAGCAGCGGAGCGCGCGCCCAGCGCTCGGCGACGTGCTCGTACTCGCGGATGAGCCGCGGCACGGTGGACGAGAGGCAGATGCCCTCGAGCTCGGTCAGCTCGAGGAAGTCGGCGAGCAGCGCGCCGAGCTCGTCGCCCGTCCGGTGCGACTCGGTGGCGATACGCCAGCGCTCGCCGAGAGCGTCTCCGTCATACAGCCCGAAGACGGTCTGCGTGTTCCCGACGTCGACCGCGAGCAGCATCGCGGCGCGAATCTACCTAGAAGTCTTCTTCGTGCGGCTGCGTCTCGCCGATGCGCTCGGCGAGCGTCTCGGGCGTCAGCGCGGGCTCGTCGCCCTCGCCGCGCAGCTCCTCGATGGTGACGTCCCCGGAAGTGAAGATCTCGGTACGCGGGATGATCCGCGTCGGCCGGTTCTTGTCCCAGACCCAAACGTCCTCGAGCTTCAGGTGGAAGAACGGGTACGTCTGCTGCGGCACATACGTCCGCTCGAGCTTGTTGCACAGGTATGTCGCGTCCTGCGTGAGCACGCAGTAGCGGAACAGGCCGAAGACCGCCTGGTACTCCTTCTTCAGCTGGAGCTCGAGAGCGGCCTCGTACTCGTCGAGATCGTCGAGGTGCGACATTCCAAGCCTCAGTGTAGCCGCGCCCGGAGAGTCTCGACCTTGCCTTTTCCAGGCACTTCCAGGCCCGGCGCGATCTCCGCGAGCGGCCCCAGCACGAACTCGCGCTCGTGCAGTCGAGGGTGCGGGACGGTCAACCCGGGCTCCTCGATCTCGGCGTCGCCGTACAGCACCAGGTCGAGGTCGAGTGTCCTCGGTCCCTGTGGGGGAACTCCCTCCCGCCGGCGTCCGAACCGGCGCTCGATTTCGAGAAGGACGCCGAGAAGATCGCGCGCCGAGAGCTCCGTGTCGACGGCGGCGACGCCGTTCAGGAAGCGCGGCTGATCGAAGACGCCCATGGGCTCGGTGTCGATCAGTGCCGACACGGCCACGACGGCGATCCCGGGCTCCGCGCCCAGTGCGGCGAGCGCGCCGCAGATCGTGCCCTCGCGGTCGCCGAGGTTCGATCCGAGGGCGACGAACGCGCGGGGCACGAGCCGGACGCTAGCGCTACCCTCCACACGCGTGCATCGCCGCCTGCCGATCGTGATCGCCGCAGCGCTCTGCGCCCTGGGGACGGCCGCGGTCGCGCGCGCCGACGCCCCACCGCAGTGGTGGTTGCGCACGATCGACGCGGATCCTGTGGCGGCGCCCGGACCGGGAGTGCCGATCGTCGTCGTCGACGGAGCCGTCGACACATCCCAGCCGACGTTCACCGGCCGCGCGAACACGACGTACCTCGACAGCCAGGCGCTTGCCGGGCCGGACGACTATCACGCGACGGCGGTCGCCTCGCTCGCCGCCGGCGTCTACCCGCAGGCCGCCCTCGAGATCTGGGATGCAGGTCGCGGCGTGAACGGGATCGATGCCGCCTCGGCCGCGGAGGGGATCGTGACGGCGGCCATGCACTGCCCGGCGGTGATCAACCTCAGCTTCGGCGGGACGGAGCCGAATCCGCAGGTGCAGAACGCCATCCTCACCGCAGTTCGATCGGGGTGCATCATCGTCGCCGCCGCGGGGAACAGCGGCCTCGACGGCGACCCGCCGACGTATCCGGCGGCATATCCTCACGTGCTCACCGTCGGCGCCACCGACGAGCAGGGCGCGCCGCTTCCGTTCTCGAGCTCGGGCAATTGGGTCGACCTCGCTGCGCCGGGGACCGACATGACCGCCGCCGTGCCGCTCTCATACGATGCGAGCGGCAGCTCGAGCGGACTGGCGGGCACGAGCTTTGCGGCCCCGCTCGTGAGCGCGGCTGCGGCCTGGCTGTGGACCGCTCGTCCGAAGCTGACGGCGACGCAGGTGGCGGCGATCCTGCGCGAGAGCGCGCACCCTGTGGGTTCTCAGCGCTTCGATGCGAAGACGGGCTACGGCATCGTCGACCTCGCCGCCGCGTTGGCGTTGCCGACGCCGCCGAACGACCCGAGCGAGCCGAACGACGACGTCGTGCAGGTGAAGCCGGGCCAGCTCTTCGCGAGCGGAGAACCCCCATTGACGACGCCCGCGCGGACGTCAACGCGCATCGCCGGGACGGTCATGGAGGCGGAGGACCCTCGTGACCTGTATCGCATATGGATCCCCGCGCACACACGGGTTCGCGTCTCCGTGACGTCGCCGGGCAAGACCGCCGCCGCCCGGATCTGGGGACCGAGGACGTACACGGTCGACGAGCCGCCGGCGCTCCGCAAACGAGACTTCAGAGGCCCGTCGATCACCGGCGGCGCGGTAGGCAGCTACGCCTATGCCGAGGTCATCCTCACGGGCCGCTCGCCGAGCGCCACCTACGTGCTGGCCGTGAAGGCCGCGTCACGCTGACAGACACCGTCCCTTCGAGCCCAGCGGGCATCACCGCGGGCTTCGTGATTCGCACCGTCGCGTTTTCGACCCCGAAGCGCGTGCACAATGCGTCGGCGACCGCGATCGCGAGGGCCTCGATGAGCGAGTACGTGTGGGCGTCGGAGACCTCGCGCACCGTGCGGGCGACCGCGACGTAGTCGACTGCTTCGTCGGGGTTGTCGGAAGAGCCGCGGTCACCGACCTCCAGGTCGACGTCGAAGAGAAAGTCCTGGCCTGCCTCCCGTTCCTCGCGATGAACGCCGTGATGCCCGAAGACGCGGAGGTTGCGGAGCTCCACGACGATCATGCGAACGCCCTCGCGACGTTCAGCCCGTCGACGTGCGCCGCGACGTCGTGCGCACGGATGATGGTGGCCCCGTGTTCGTACGCAGTGACGGCGGCGGCGACGCTCGCGCTCGTGAGATCGGTCGCGCCGAGGAGCTGGAGCGTGCTCTTGCGCGAGATGCCGATCAAGACGGGGCGACCGAGCGCGAGCAGGACATCGAGCCGGCGGACGAGCTCGAGGTTGTGCTCGACCGTCTTCCCGAAGCCGATGCCGGGGTCGAGACAGATCGCATCCTCCGCGACGCCGTGCGCGACCGCGAAGGCGAGCCGCTCCTCGAGAAACGCGGCCACCTCGGAGGCGACGTCGTCGTAGCGCGGATTGACCTGCATCGTGCGCGGCTCCCCCTGCATGTGCATGAGGCACAGGTAGGCGCCCGCGTCGGCGACGACCCCGGCGAGCGCGGGATCGGCGCGAAGCGCGGTGACATCGTTGACCATCTCGGCGCCGAGGTCGATCGCACAGCGGGCGACCACCGCCTTCGTGGTGTCGATCGACACGGGGACGCTGCCGTCGAGGCGCTCGAGCACGGGAACGACGCGGCGAAGCTCCTCGTTGACCGCGACGCCGTCGGAACCGGGGCGCGTCGACTCGCCGCCGACGTCGACGATAGCGGCGCCCTGCTCGTGCATCCGTCGCGCGGCGGCGGCGGCGACGTCGGGATCGAGGTGGACGCCACCGTCCGAGAACGAGTCGGGCGTGACGTTCACGACGCCCATGACGGACGGCCGCGGAAAACGTTCTTCGATGGTGCGGGTCATCCGTCACACACTCGGCAAGTTCCGTTTCACGCCCGGACCGCAGCCGGCAGACGGATGCTAGTCACTTTGGCCCATCAACCAGTCGATTCCGCCGGTTTGGCTAGGTTGGCGAACGCTCAGGAGCGGAAGGTATGAGCGCCGCCGTGGGCAGCATGCAGTCCCACGACGGTCGACTTCTGCGGTTATGGCCGGCCTCCCCGATCTTGCACCCGTCAGGTCTCGCCGCGAGGACTCATCGTGGCCCGTCGCCGGGCGGTCCACGTGACGCCTCTACGGGATGCCGCTGGGACGGCACAGGCGCTCGCCGCGATGCTGCAGCGTCTGTCGGCCGCCGAGCCCATCGACGCAGTCCGGAAGACGATCGCGCATGGTGCGCACGTCTTGTCCGCGTATGACACGGTGACGATCCGAGAGTTCGAAGACGATGGAGCTCTCGCCGCGACGCTTCGTCGGGGCAAGGCTCTCGGCTTCGAAGCCAAGGCTCTCGAGCAGCACTTCCGTCGGCTTGCAGTTGAAAGCGAGCGAACCGTGACAACGCTCGACGAGTTCGACGATGAGGAGCTCGACGGACTCTCGGCCTCGTACCGGCTGCACGAGGGACTGTGCCTCGTCCGTCCGCTAGTTGCTTTTCGTCGAAATTCCGTCGGGGTCATTTGCTTCCACTTCGGCGGACGCACGACGCTGCAGGATGCCCACTTCGACGCACTCCGGAAGTTCTGCGATGCGGCAGCGGTCGCGCTCTACAACGCACGTGTCCGCATGACGCTCCACGACTTGGCGTATACCGATCCGCTGACCAGGCTTCCCAACCGCCGTCGATTGGAGATCGAGCTGAATAGATCACGCAGGTCGGAGGCATCCGTGGTGATCATCGACTTCGACGGGCTGAGAGACGTGAACAACACCCTCGATTACGAGCGCGGTGACGCGCTGATTTCACTCGTAGGGGCGGCTCTCCAGGCAAACCTTCGTGAGGGAGAACTTGCGGCGCGACTCGGCGGGGACGAATTCGTCGTGCTGTTGCCGGAAACGCCCGCCGATGGTGCGCGCACTCGAGCCGAGCAGCTGAGTGAGGCGCTCGACGCACTCGAGGTCCCCGACGACATTCGGCCGTTCTACCGCGGCGCCAGCGTCGGCTCGGCAACCGCGGGCCCCACTCAAGACCTGCAGGCCGCCCTGCTCCGCGCGACGCACGAGATGCACGCTCGCAAACGGCGGCGCAAGACCGACGACTAGTAGCACTCCTCAGCGAGCCGACGAGTGCGTTGCGCGCAACGTAGGAGTCGCGGGCTATCCCATGAAGTCGTGGAGTTGATACACGCGAGTCTCGGGTGCACGGCCACCCTGCTCCATCATGGGCTTGACGACCGGCAGCAAGCGGTCATTGAAGAAAGCATCCCATGCCGCCTCCGACTCCCATACGTCGAAGATGCGGAAGACTCCAGCCTGCTCGTCGAATCCGGCGGTGTGGAAGAGCCCGCCCGCCGGCGGGTTGTCGCGGGCGCCGAGCGCGTCCTGGACACGGTCGTAGTTCGCGGTCGTCCGATCGTCGCCGTCGATCGGGAACTCCTGCACAACTGCGACTGCCATGTTCGGCCTCCTCGCGTCGGGTGCCGGAACTCTACGCAACGCTTGGATCGTGCGGCCGCCCATGACATAGTCCGCTCGACGTTGCTCTCTACCAGGAGGCCCACCATGGCAGGTGTGGAAAAACGCACTTTCGACTCGCCGGACGAGAGCCGGACGCCCGACAAGACGCGCTCCGACATCGTGCATCTGGGCGGGACGACGGCGGCCCGATTGACGCTTCAGCCCGGATGGACATGGGCCGCGTGTATCAAGCCGGTAGCAGGTACCGACAGTTGTCAGCACAGACATGTCGGCGTCGTGCAGTCGGGCCGGATGCGTGTCATGCACGACGATGGAACCGAGCTCGAGCTCGCGCCCGGCGAGGCGTACGTGATCGAGCCCGGCCACAATGCCGAGGTCGTCGGCGGCGAGGTGTTCGTCGGCTTCGAGTTCGCGCCAAAGGCCGCTGAGGAATACGCGCGCTCGTAAGCGCTACGCAGCGTCGACGCGTCGGCCGCAGAGCTCGCACACGACGGCGTAGCGCTTCACGCCGGAGGCCGTCACCGCGATCTGGCGCCGCACGAGCCGGTGCCTGCACGCATGTACCTCCGGGAGCCGTATCGGCATCGGGGGGAGATCGGGCATGTGCCGGATCGCCCCCCCGACGGCCGGGCAACCCGCCTCGTGCTCGGCCCAGACGTGATTGGCGGGCTGGCTCGTGACGGCGAGCCAGCCGCATGCCTCACACGAGATCTCGATCAGGGCGCGTGCCCTACGACTTCGCCGGATCCGGCGGCGGCTGCATGGTCGCTCCCGGGATCGGGAACGGCCGCGTCCGCGGCTTGCGCTCGCGCTTCGGCTCGTCCTGCGGCTTCGGCAGCTCCGGCGCGGATTGCTCGTCGGGGAAGACCGAAGCCTCGTCCTCGCCGGCGAGCAGCCGCTCGAACTGGTCACGGTCGATCGTCTCGCGCTCGATGAGGACCTGCGAGACGCGATGCAGCTCGTCCATATGCTCGCGCAGCACCGAGAGGGCGAGCTCGTGCGACTCCTCGATGACGCGCCGGATCTCGTCGTCGATCTCGCGCGCGATCTCCTCGGAATAGTCCGCCTCAGCGCCGTAGTCGCGGCCGAGGAACGGCATGTCGTGGCTACGACCGAGGACGCGCGGGCCGAGCTTCTCGCTCATGCCGAAGCGCATGATCATCGACTTCGCCGTCGACGTGACGCGCTCGAGGTCGTTCGCCGCGCCGGTCGTCACTTCGTGGAAGACGATCTCCTCTGCCGCGCGACCGCCGAGCGTCATTCCCATCTGGTGCATGAGCGCAGTGCGCGTCGTCAGGTACCGGTCCTCCGTCGGAAGCGAGATCGTCAGACCGAGCGCCTGCCCTCGCGACACGATCGTGATCTTGTGGATCGGATCCGTGTGCTCGAGGTAGTGGCCGACGAGCGCGTGGCCCATCTCGTGATACGCCGTGATCTTGCGCTCGTGCTCGGAAAGCAGGCGAGCCTTCTTCTCGGGCCCGGCGACGACGCGCATGATCCCCTCCTCGAGCTCCTCCTGCTCGATGATCTTCTTGCCGCGCCGCGCTGCGAGCAGCGCAGCCTCGTTCACGAGGTTCGCGAGGTCGGCGCCCGTGAACCCGGGGGTGCCCGACGCGAGCGTGTCGAGGTCGATCTCGGGCGCAAGCGGCTTGCCCTTCGTGTGTACCTCGAGGATCTTGCGCCGGCCGATGCGGTCGGGCCGGTCGACGACGATCTGCCGGTCGAAGCGGCCCGGGCGCAGCAGTGCCGGGTCGAGAATGTCCGGCCGGTTCGTGGCCGCGATGAGGATGATGTTGTCCTTCATCTCGAAGCCGTCCATCTCGACGAGCAGCTGATTCAGTGTCTGCTCGCGCTCGTCGTGGCCGCCGCCGAGGCCGGCGCCGCGATGGCGGCCGACCGCGTCGATCTCGTCCATGAACACGATGCACGGGGCAGCCTGCTTCGCCTGCTCGAACAGGTCGCGAACACGCGAGGCCCCGACGCCGACGAACATCTCGACGAAGTCCGAGCCGGAGATCGAGAAGAACGGCACGCCCGCCTCGCC
>CAZXZX010000006.1:0-2698 GCA_964645445.1 uncultured Gaiellales bacterium | reverse complement strand
CACTCGGATCCCGTCTACGAGGTCGACGGAATCGTCCACTACTGCGTCGCCAACATGCCCGGCGGCGTGCCGATCACGTCGACGAAGGCGCTCACGAACGCGACGCTGCCGTATGTCGAGGCGATCGCCGAGCACGGCCTTGCGGCTGCCGTGGCGGAGGATCAGGCGCTCGCGCGGGGCGTCAACGTCCTCGACGGCAAGATCACGTACGAGGCGGTCGCAGAGGCCCACGGCCTCGCGTACACGCCGCTGCACGACGTCCTCCCGCTGGCGCCCGCGTAAGCCCGGGTCAGGGCTTCGCGTCGGTGGCCGGCTTCGGCTTCTTCGCGGGCGAGAGCTTCACCACGAGCCACGTCACGCCGGCCGCGGCGCTGATCACGCATACGATGAAGACGGCGAACGCCAGAAGTCCGAGGACGTTGAGCACCCACCTAGAATAGCCGCATGCCCCGCGCATGCGTGATCGTCCTCGACGCCGTCGGCGCCGGAGCCCTGCCGGACGCCGAGCAATACGGCGACGAGGGCTCGGACACCCTCGGCAACGTCGCGAGGGCGGTCGGCGGGCTCGACCTCCCGAATCTCGAGGCGCTCGGGCTCGGCAACGTGGAGCCGCTGGAAGGGTGTCCGCCGCAGCCGGGCGCGCCGGCCGTCGCCGGGCGGCTGCTCGAGCGCTCGAAGGGCAAGGACACGACCGCCGGCCACTGGGAGCTGATGGGCGTCGTCACCGCCCAGGCGTTCCCGCTCTACCCGCACGGCTTCCCGCACGACGTGATCGACCCGTTCATGCACCGCACCGGTCGCGGCGTCATCGGCAACAGGCCCGCGTCGGGGACGGAGATCATCCAGGAGCTCGGTGAGGAACACCAGCGCACGGGGAAGTGGATCGTCTACACGTCCGGCGACTCGGTGTTCCAGGTCGCCGCCCACGAGGAGACCGTTCCGCTCGAGGAGCTCTACGAGGGGTGCCGCGTCGCGCGCGAGCTCCTCACCGGCAAGCACGCGGTCGGGCGCGTGATCGCGCGGCCGTTCGTCGGCGAACCCGGCAACTACGTGCGCACGGCGAACCGCCACGACTTCTCGCTCGAGCCCCGCCGGCCGAACTACCTCACGCTCGTGCGCGAGGCGGGCGCGAAAGTGGTCGGCGTCGGAAAGATCGGCGACATCTTCGCCGGCTGCGACATCGACGAGTCGTATCCGACGAAATCGAACATCGACGGCATCCAGCAGACGGAGAAGCTGTTGCGGGAGCTCGACGAGGGTCTTGTCTTCGTCAACCTCGTCGAGACCGACATGCTCTGGGGCCACCGCAACGACCCGGTGAACTTCCACCGCTGCCTCCAGGATTTCGACCGCCGACTCCCGGATGTGCTCGATGCGCTGCGGCCCTCCGATCTTCTGATCCTCACCTCCGACCACGGATGTGATCCGACGACGCCGTCGACGGATCATTCGCGCGAGTACGCGATGCTGCTCGCGTACGTCGAGGGTCGGAACGCCGCGGGACGGATCCACGAGGGTGAGTTCGCGGACGTCGGCGCGACCGTCAACGCATGGCTCCAGGGAAAGTCACCGTCCCGCGGGATTCCGGGACAGCCGATCCTCACGCTATGAGGCTCGACAATCCGCTCCTCGTCCGCTGGGAATACGCGAGCGAGGAGCGCGTGAACAAGCGCAACGCGATCTTCCGTGCGCTCGTGCAGGGCGAGAGCCCCGAGGACGCGGCGTTTGCCGCCGTCGCGGACGCGCACGCGAGTCGCATGCTCGACGCCGGGTGCGGCCCCGGTGACCTGACCGAGCGGTTCGTGCGCGACCTCGGCCTGGAGATCCATGCGATCGACATCTCGCCGCGGATGGTCGAGCTCACCCGCAACCGCGGCATCGACGCGCAGATCGCCGACATCGAGAGCCTCCCGTTCGGCGATGCGGAGTTTGACTGCGTGTTCGCGGGATGGGTTCTCTATCACGCTCCGGATCTCGATCGGGCGATCGACGAGTGTGCCCGCGTGCTTCGCCGCGACGGCAGGCTCGTTGCCACCACGATCGGCGAGGACAACCTCGCGGAGGTGTGGAACCTGTTCGAGGACGGCGAGCGGCGCGCGCCCGTGAGCTTCAACCGGATCAACGGCGCGGCGCTCCTCCGGCGGCGGTTCGTCCGGGTCGACCAGCGCGACATCGACTCGACGCTCGTCTTCCCGGACGCCGAGTCGATCCGCTCCTTCGTCGCGTCGACCATTGACCGCGCGCACCTCGCACCGAGCCTGCCGCGGGTCGACGTGCCGTTCCACGCGATTGCGCGTCACACCGTCTTCGTCGCGGAAAAGACCCGGTGATCCGCCCGGCGGAGCTGATCCAGCGCAAGCGCGACGGAGCCGAGCTCGGGGCGGACGAGCTCGCGGAGCTCGTTCTCGCCTACGCACGGGGTGACGTGCCCGACTATCAGCTCGCCGCGTTTCTCATGGCCGTCTACTTTCGCGGACTGTCGACGGCAGAGACGTTCGCGCTCACCGATGCGATGGTGCGGAGCGGCGAGACGATCGAGCTCGGCGCGGCGCTCGGGCGACGCGTCGTCGACAAGCACTCGACCGGCGGCGTGGGGGACAAGACGACGCTCGCGGTCGGACCGATCGTCGCCGCGTGCGGCGTCCCGTTCGGAAAGATGAGCGGCCGCGGCCTCGGTCACACCGGCGGCACGCTCGAC
>CAZXZX010000005.1:0-10865 GCA_964645445.1 uncultured Gaiellales bacterium | reverse complement strand
GCCGAGTTCGGCGAGTCCCAGACCTCGAGCTTCAGCTCCACGTTGAGCGGCACGTCGCCGAACGACGACCCCTCCATGCGGATGTAGGCCCACTTGCGGTCGGTCAGCCACGGCACGTAGTCGGACGGGCCGACGTGGACGTTGCCGGCGCCGAGGTCGTAGTCGAGCATCGACGTGACCGCGTTCGTCTTCGAGATCTTCTTCGACTCGAGACGCTCGCGCTCGAGCATGTTGAGGAAGTCGGAGTTGCCGCCGACGTTCAGCTGCATCGTCTTGTCGAGATGCACGCCGCGTTCGCGGAAGAGCGTCGTCAGCACGCGGTGCGTGATCGTCGCGCCGACCTGCGACTTGATGTCGTCGCCGATGATCGGTACACCGGCGTCCTGGAAGCGCTTGTTCCAGTAATCCTCGCGAGCGATGAAAACCGGCATGCAGTTGATCATCGCGCAGCCGGCCTCGAGGATCTGCTCCGCGTACCACTTCGTCGCCATCTCCGAGCCGACGGGCAGGTAGTTGACGACGACGTCGGTGTTCGTCTCCTTGAGGATGCCGACGATGTCGTCGGTCGGCCCGGGGGCCTTCTCGACGACCTGCGACAGATACTTGCCGATGCCGTCGTGCGTCATGCCGCGCGAGACCTTGATTCCGGTCTTCGGCACGTCGGCGAACTTGATCGTGTCGTTCGGATGCGCCCACATCGCATCGGCGAGGTCCTCGCCGACCTTGCCTTTGACGACGTCGAACGCGGCCGTGAACTCGATGTCGCGGATGTGGTACCCGCCGAGGTTCACGTGCATGAGGCCGGGGACGAACTGGTCCTCGGCGGCGTCCTTGTAGTACTGCGTTCCCTGAAGCAGGGAATTCGCGCAGTTCCCGACGCCGATGATGGCGACGCGCACCTTGCCGTCGTCGAGGCGCGCGTGGCCGTTCGAACTACCGTTGGTCGACATTCGTTCCTCCGTGAATCAATAGTTGCTTGCGGACGTGCAGGATGCGCTGCAGAACGGTGATCCAGGCGGTGGCGGCGAGCAGGACGATCGCCCACTGCAGCCCGCCCCAGGGAGCGAGCACGAGGCCCGCGGTGATGACGACGACCCGCTCCGCACGCGAGCCGAGGCCGACGTCGCCGCGCAGGCCGAGTGCCTCCGCCTTCGCGCGGGCGTACGGGACGAGGAAGGAGCCGGCGACGGCTGCGACCGTGAAGGCGACCGCGGTGTCGTTGCCCTCCCGGGCGAAGATGAATGCGATCGCCGTCAGCATCGCTCCTTCGCCCACCCGGTCGGTGGTCGAGTCGAGGAACGCCCCGAACGGCGTCGTCTTGCCGCCCGCGCGCGCGAGCGCGCCGTCGAGGATGTCGAGCACCGAGCCGACGACGAATACCGCTGCCCCGAGCCAGTAGAAGAGGAGCTTGTCGCGGTTCTCGAACGGAACGATGACCGCCGCCGCGAGGCACAGGGTGACGCCGGTCGCGGTGAGCGCGTTCGGCGTGATGCGCGTCTCCGCGAGCCGCGTCACCGAGCGGGATGCAAGGGCCCGCGCTCCGGTGGTGTAGCCCTCCTTGACGCGGCTGGGAGCGGATTCCAATCGCAAACTTGCTATGTGCCGACTATAGCAGGCTTGCGATGAGCGCTCGGGCCTGGTCGAACCTGGAAACGGCCCAGAGCGAGACGAGCGCGACCCCGATCCCGGCCACGACGTCGAGCAGGAAGTGGTTCGCGGTGGCGAGGACGCAGAACCAGACCCAGGCCGGCCAGAGCGCCCAGATGGCCTTCGCCCACCAGCGGCGGGAGAGCGCGACGAGGAAGACACCGACGATGAGCGCGTCGGCCGCGTGCAGGCTCGGCATGGCCGCGTACGGGTTCGCGAGCGCCGCCAGCGCGCCGTTCGAGTGGTTCACGCCGTTCTGGAAGTACGTCGTGAACATCCACGGGGGGGCGGTGGGCCAGAAGACGTAGCCGAAGAGCCCGATGACGTTCGCGAGGAGAACCGTGTTGCGGAAGCGGGTGAACCGCTCGTTGTGGCGCACGTACACGAAGAGCAGCGCGAGCCCGACGACCGTGAACTCCGAGTTCCAGTACGTCCACGCAGCCGCCGTCAGGAGCCAGTGCGACGAGTTGACGACCTGCTGGGTCGTCGTCTCGACGAGGCTATGCGTCGTCCGCTGCTCGAAGGTGAGCACCCGCCAGCCGTTCCAGAAGGCCTGCGCCGGGTTGCGGTCGGCGAAGCTGCGCGCCCCCAGGTACGCGAAGTAGAAGCCGAACCAGATCGAGAGCTGGGCCCCGAAATCGGTCCAACCGCGCGGCAAGACTCGCCGCCCTGCTGCGACGACTGCGGTCACGCCCAGAGTCTAGACCGGACGGGGCTTCCTAAGCCACGGGTTTACAGGATTTTGGACAGAAATTGTTTCGTTCGCTCCTGTTCCGGGGCCTCGAAGAAGTGCTCGGGGGTGCCTTCCTCGATGATCACGCCCTCGTCCATCATCACCACCCGGTCGGCCGCCTCCCGGGCGAAGCCCATCTCGTGGGTGACGACGATCATCGTCATGCCCTCGTGGGCGAGCTCCTCCATGACGGTCAGCACCTCGCCCGTCACCTCGGGGTCGAGCGCGCTCGTCGGCTCGTCGAAGAGGATGAGCGCCGGCTTCATTGCGAGCGAGCGAGCGATCGCGACGCGCTGCTGCTGCCCGCCCGAGAGCTTCCCCGGGTAGGTGTCGGTCTTGTCGCCGAGTCCGACCCGAGTCAGAAGGCGGATTCCCTCCTCGGTGGCATGCTCCTTCGACTGGCCGAGCACGTGGATCGGCGCCTCGATGACGTTCTCGAGGGCGGTCTTGTGCGGGAACAGGTTGAAGCGCTGGAAGACCATGCCGATCTGCGTGCGCTGACGGGCGATGCTCTTCTCCGAGTCCTCGACGAGCTTGTCGCCCTTCTGCCGGTAGCCGATCAGGTGGCCGTTGACGGTGATCCGGCCGCCGTCCACCTTCTCCAGGTGGTTGATGCAGCGGATGAACGTCGTCTTCCCCGAGCCGGACGGGCCGATGATGCAGATCGTCTCCCGCTGGTTGACGTCGAGCGAGACGCCCTTCAGCACCTCGAGGCGCCCGAAGCGCTTGTGGACGTCCTCCGCCCTCATGACGACATCGGTCATCGGCGCGCCCACGCGCTGACGGGATTCCAGGCGGCCTGAACCCGCTCGAGGAACGACAGCTCCTCGCCGCGCTCGCTCGCCGCCAGTTTCCGCTCGATCGCCGCCTGGATGAACGTCCAGACGGTCGTGAGCACGAGGTACCAGAACGCGACGCCGAGGAAGTACTCGACCGGCTGGAACGAGTTCGAATAGCCGATCTCGGCGTCGGCGAACATCTCGTAGACGCCGATCGCAAACAGGAGCGACGTGTTCTTCAGCATGTTGTTGAACTCGTTCCCGAGCGGCGGGATGATCACGCGCGCCGCCTGCGGCAGGACGATGCGGCGCATGGCGAGGCCGTTGCGCATGCCGAGCGACTTCGCCGCCTCCATCTGGCCCTTGTCGATCGAGTCGATGCCGGCACGGACGATCTCGCGCATGTACGCGCCCTCGTTGATGCCGAGGGCGAGGATGCCTCCCACGACGGCGCCGTCGAGGCTGAACAGGCCGACGTTCAGAGAGTTCGGGATCAGCGTGAAGCCGAGCAGTTCGTTCGCGCCGTAGTAGACGAAGAAGATCTGCACGAGCAGCGGCGTCCCGCGGAAGATCCAGACGTAGACGCCCGAAAGGAAGCGCAACGGCCACGCTTTCGACATCCGCATGAGTGCGGCGGCGAGGCCGAGCAGGACGCCCATCACCTGCGCGATGACGGCGATGTACACCGTGCGGGTCAGGGCGAGAAAGAACACGTGGTCTGGATGCGCGATGCGCACCCAGACCACATGCCAGTCGACTGCAGCGAGCAACTACTTGAGCAGGGTCACTGCGTGGGTCATCCCCCACTTGGCGACGATCGACTTCATCGTGCCGTTCGCGTAGATCGCGGTCATCGCCTTCTGCGTCGCGGCCCGCAGCGGATCGCCCTTGCGGATGGCGATGCCGATCGGGATCGGCGCGATGGGGGAGCCGGCGACCTGGAACGACGACTTGTCCTTGAGGACGTAGTACACGGCGACGGGCGAGTCGCCGAAGTACGCGTCGACGCGCCCGGCCTTCAGCGCGGAGGCGGCGTCGGTGTCCTTCGGGAACGTCTTGATGTTGATCGCCTTCTTGCCGGCCTTCACGAGCTTCGCCGACTGCGCGGCGAGGAAGTCGCGGTCCGTCGTCCCCGACTCGACCGAGACGTTCTTGCCGGACAGGCTCGCGAGCGAGGAGAGATGCTCAGGGTTGCCGGCCTTGACCATGATCGACTGGCCGACCTTCAGGTAGTCGACGAAGTCGACCTGCTTGCGCCGGTCGGGCGTGTCGTTCATCCCGCTGATGACGGCGTCGCACTTTTTCGCCTTCAGCGCGGCGATGATCGAGTCGAAGGTCGTGTTCTTGAACGACGCCGAGACGCCCATCTGCTTCGCGATGGCGGTGCCGATGTCGATGTCCGAGCCGATCGGGCTCGTCGAGCCGCTCGGGATCGACTCCTCCGGCGGATACGTGGCGTCGGTGCAGAAGACGATCTTGCCCGCCGACTTGATCGCCGGCGGCGGCGTGACCGCAGCCGCGGCGACCGCCGCGACCGCGAGCGCCGTTGCGAATGCCGCCGCAACGGCAATGGTGCGCTTCCCTGTCATGCCCTTCCTTTCGACTGGTTCCGGCCTGCTACGAGAAGGAAAGCCTACGCCGGTTCAGCCACCGATGTACGACATCTCGACCTTCGGCAAGGAGGCCGTCTCGGCCGTGCGCAGCTCGGAGTAGCGGTCGGTGCGCTTCGTCCAGATGCCGCGGAGCGTCTGCGCCAGCTCATCGTCGGTCGCGCCGGCGCGGAGGGGAGCGCGGAGGTCATGGCCGCGCAGGGCGAACAGGCACGTGTACAAGCGGCCTTCGGCGGAGAGGCGCGCGCGCGAGCACCCGCCGCAGAACGGCTTCGTGACGGAGGCGACGACGCCGATCTCGCCGGCGCCGTCGCGGTAGCGCCAGCGGAGCGAGGTCGAGTCCGGGCTCGCCGGCGCGACGGGGTCGAGCGGCCAGACGGCGCCGATGCGCGTGACGATCTCGTCGGCGGAGACGACATCGTCCAGACGCCAGCCGTTCGTGTGGCCGACGTCCATGTACTCGATGAAGCGGAGCACGTGGCCGGTGCCGCGGAAGCGCGCGGCGAGCGCGACGATGCCGTCGTCGTTCACGCCGCGCTTGACGACGGCGTTCACCTTCACCGGCAGGCCGGCGGCGGCGGCGGCATCGATTCCCTCGAGCACGCGCTCGACGGGGAAGTCGACGTCGTTCAGCGCGCGGAACTGTGCGTCGTCGACCGAGTCGAGGCTGACCGTCACGCGGCCGAGGCCGGCGTGGGCGAGCGCCTGCGCCTTCTGCGGCAGGAGCGTGCCGTTCGTCGTCAGCGCGAGCTCCAGCTCGGGGATCGCGGCGAGCTGCGCGACGAGCCGCTCGATGTCGCGCCGCACGAGCGGCTCGCCTCCGGTGAGGCGGACGGTGCGGACGCCGAGCTCCGTGAAGACGCCCACGACGCGCGCGATCTCCTCGAAGCTCAGCAGCTCTGCACGGTCGAGGAACGAGTAGTCGCGGCCGAAGACCTCCTTCGGCATGCAGTAGACGCAGCGGAAGTTGCAGCGGTCGGTGATCGACACGCGCAGCGTCTCGAGCGGCCGTCCGAGCCTGTCGGTCAGCGGTTGCATCACGACGCGGTCGTGCTCGCCGCGACGGCGAGCGGGCCCTCCGCGGCCGAGGCTGGCATCTCGATGCCGGCGGCCTTGTACGCGTCCGGCTGGTCGAGCGTCTCGTGCTCGAGCAACGCGTGCGCGAGCGCGTCGAGCTTGTCGCGGTTCGTGCGCAGCAGGTCGAGCACCTCCGTGCGGGCTCCGGCGACGATCGCGCGCACCTGCTCGTCGATCAGCCGCTGCGTCTCGTCGGAGACGCCGGAGGCGCCGGGGAGCAGCGGGCCCTGCCCGTCCTGCGGGATCACGGTGACCGTGCCGATCTTCTCGTCCATTCCCCATCGCCCGACCATCGCCCGCGCGATCTGGGTCAACTGCTGGAAGTCCGACTCTGCGCCGGTGGTGAGGTCGCCGAACACGATCTCCTCGGCGGAGCGACCGCCGAGCGCGACCTTGATCTTCGCCATCAGCTCGTCGCGCGAGTAGTTGTAACGGTCGGCGTCCGGAGCGGAGAACGTCACTCCGAGCGACAGGCCGCGCGGGATGATCGAGATCTTGCGCACCGGATCGGCGCCCGGCGTGAGCATGCCGACGATGGCATGGCCGCCCTCGTGGTACGCGGTGCGGCGCTTGTCGTCCTTGCTCATCAGCACCTTGCGCTCGGCTCCGAGGACGATCTTCTCGAGCGAGTCGGTGAAGTCTGCCTCCTGCACCTTGTCGTGCCCGCGGCGCGCGGCGAGCAGTGCCGCCTCGTTCACGAGGTTCGCGAGGTCGGCGCCAACCATCCCGGGCGTGGTCGAGGCGAGGCCGGCGAGATCGACGTCGTCGGCGAGCGGGACACTCCGTGTGTGCACGCGTAGGATCGCCTCGCGGCCGTTGCGGTCCGGCGGCTGCACGGCGACGCGCCGGTCGAAGCGGCCCGGCCGCAGCAGTGCCGGGTCGAGCACGTCGGTGCGGTTCGTCGCCGCGATCACGATCACGCCCGTGGACGAGTCGAAGCCGTCCATCTCGGTGAGGATCTGGTTGAGCGTCTGCTCGCGCTCGTCGTTGCCGCCGCTGAAGCCGGCGACACCGGACGTGCGGGACCGACCGATCGCGTCGAGCTCGTCGATGAAGATGATCGACGGGGCCGCCTCCTTGGCGGTCTTGAAGAGATCGCGCACGCGCGACGCTCCGACGCCGACGATCGCCTCGACGAATTCCGAGGCCGCCTGCGAGAAGAACGGGACGTTCGCCTCGCCCGCGACCGCGCGCGCGAGCAGCGTCTTGCCCGTTCCGGGCGGCCCGCTGAGGAGCACGCCGTGCGGGATCCGCGCGCCCAGCTTGCGGTACCTCTCCGGATCACGGAGGAAGTCGACGACCTCGCTCAGCTCCTCTTTCGCCTCGTCGATGCCGGCGACGTCCTTGAACGTGACGCGGTCGCCGGTCGGCGCGTACTTGCGCGCACTCGAGCGGCCGAATGTGCCGAGGATGTTCTGCATGCTCGCGCCGCGGCGCGCGACCCAGAAGATGAGCGCGATGAAGAGGATCGTCGGGCCGAAGCCGACGAGAAGGTTCTCCCACCACGGCGCTCCCGTGTCGAGCGGCTTCGCGTTGACGACCACGCTCTTCTTCTGCAGCAACGCCGAGAGTGCGTCCGTATTCGCGAACGCGGGAATCTCCGTCTGGAAGAGCTTCGTCCCCTTCGATCCGGCGTAGCTCTCGCTGACCTTGAAGGTCCCCTGCACGGCGGTGCCCTGCGAGGTGATCGACGCGACGTGGCCGGCTTGCACCTGCTTGAGGAAGTACGGGCTGTACGGAACGCGGACGCGCGGCGCGGCCTTCGTCGCGCGCGTGGCGGCGTAGAAGTTGATGATGAGGAGCCCCGCCGCCCACGCGATCCACCAGCCCCATCGGATGCGCGGCCGTGGCGGCTGCTGCGGTTGTTGCTGTTGCTGTTGCTGCGGCGGGCGCGGGCCACGCGCCGGGTCGGTGCTCACATCCCCATAATGCCGCTTAGCAGCCGGCCCAGACCTGCGCGAGCTCGATGATCGTGGCGGCGGCGAGGCCCATGTCCTCGACGCAGATCCACTCCCGCTCGCTGTGCGCGTCCTGCCCGCCGGTGTAGATGTTCGGCGTGGGCAGGCCCATCTCCGTGAGCGCGGAGCCGTCGGTGCCGCCGCGGATGGCCGTCCGCCTCGGCTCGAGCCCGATGCGGCGGACTGCCTGCTCGAGGTTCTCGACGATCTCGGGGTAGCGCTCGAGTGCCGCCCGGATGTTCCGGTACTGGATGCGCGACTCGACGTCGATCGAGCAACGCGGCTCGTCGGCCGCGACCTCCTGGGCGAGGGCGCGAAGAAGCTCGACGTGCCGGTCGAGCTCGTCGTTGTCGAAGTCGCGGACGATGAACCTCAGCTCCAGCTCCGACGAGTCTCCCGCGATGAGCACGGGGTGGACGTACCCTTCTCGATCGCCGGTCGTCTCGGGCGAGAGGCGGTCCTTCGGCAGACGCGACACGAGCTCGGCGGCGACCTTGATCGCGTTGACGAGCTCGCCCCGTGCGAGACCGGGATGGATCGAGCGGCCGCGGATGTGCATCCGCACCTGCGCGCCGGAGAACGTCTCCTCCTGGATCTCGCCGATCGTCGAGCCGTCCATCGTGTACGCGGCATCGGCGCCGAACGACTCGACCGGGAAGTGGATGACGCCGCGGCCGACCTCCTCGTCCGGGTTGAACGCGACCTTGATCGTCCCGTGCGGTATCTCGGGGTGCGCGACGAGGTACGCGGTCGCCGCCATGATCTCGGCGACGCCGGCCTTGTCGTCCGCGCCGAGCAGCGTCGTCCCGTCGGTCGTGATCAGCTCGTGGCCGGCGTGCGCGGCGAGCTGCGGCGACTCTGCCGGGCGGATGACGTGGCCCGAATCGCCGAGCGTGATGTCACCGCCCTCGTAGCGGATGCGCTGCGGCTCGACGTCCGCGCCTGTGACCTCGCGGGCGGTGTCGACGTGCGCGAAGAACGCGATCGTCGGGACGTCGCCGTCGACCGTCGCCGGGATCGTCGCGGTGACGTAGCCGTGCTCGTCGATCTGCGCATCGGTTGCGCCGAGCTCGCGGAGCTCGTCGAGCAGGAGCCGGAGCAGATCGAGCTGCTTCTCGGTGCTTGGGTAGGACGCCGAGTCCTCGTCCGACTGGGTGTCGATGCGGACGTAACGGAGGAGCCGCTCGGCGGCGTCCTCGGCAAGCTGTGCAGCGAGCTCCACGAGGGTGAGTCTACGGTTGCACCGAATGCGCAGGCGCCTCGTACAGCTCTACCTCGGGCTCGTGCTGTACGGGTTCAGCGCCTCGCTGCTCGTGCTTTCCGGTCTCGGGCTCAGTCCGTGGGACGTCCTCCACCAGGGCCTCGCGAAACACACGAGTCTCGCGATCGGCACGTGGAGCATCCTCGTCGGGCTCGTCGTTCTGCTGCTGTGGATTCCGTTGCGAGAGCGGCCGGGAATCGGAACGGTCAGCAACGTCGTCATCATCGGTGGGACGATGGACGTCGTGCTCGCGCACCTGTCGCCGCCGCACGAGCTGGCCCTGCGGATCGTGTGCCTCGTCGTCGGCGTCCTGCTGAACGGCGTTGCGACGGGGGCATACATCGGCGCCGGCCTCGGGCCTGGGCCGCGCGACGGCCTGATGACCGGGCTTGCCAGGCGCGGGCACTCGATCCGGGTCGTGCGGACGTCGCTCGAGGTCAGCGTCGTCGTGATCGGCTGGCTGCTCGGCGGAACCGTCGGCATCGGAACCGTCGCGTATGCGGTCTGCATCGGGCCGCTCGCGCACGTGTTCGTCCCGTTCTTCAGACGCGGTCGCGTGCCGGCGCCGGTGCTCGAAGGCAATTGATCGCCGTCGGTCTCTCCCTCGCGTCCGCCGTCCTTTTCGGCGGGATGAGCGTCGGGCTGCGCTTCGCGCTCGACCGCGAGCGCGACGTCATGCTCGGGACGTTCGCGACCGTGTCGACGGCGCTCATCGTTGCGCTCGTGTGGGCGGTCGCAGAGGCGCCGGCTCGGGGTGTGCACGCGAGCGCTGCGTGGCCGTTCGCGCTCGCCGGCCTGCTGCAGCCGGGCGTGGGCCAGCTCTTCGCGACGCTCGCGATCCGCGAGGCCGGCTCCTCGCGGGCGTCGATGGTGTTCGGCACGGCGCCGCTCGTCGCGGTCGCGATCGCGCTCGTCGTCCTCGGCGAGCCGGCGAGCGCGCCGCTCATCGTCGGCGCCGTCCTGATCGTCGGCGGGAGCGTCGAGCTCGCACGGGAGCGCGACCGGCCGGCGCACCTGCGGCGGATCGGGCTCGCGTACGCGTTCGTGACCGTCGTCCTGTTTGCGTCGCGCGACAACCTCGTCCGCTGGCTGGCGACGAGCACGAGCGCTCCGCCGGCCGTCACCGCCTCGGCGGCGCTTCTCGGCGGCCTGGCGCTCCTCGCCGTCGTCGTGCGGCCGCGCCCGACGAGGCGCGTCCTGCCGTTCGTCCCGGCCGGGGTCTGCTTCGGGCTCTCCTACGTTGCACTGTTCGAGGCCTTCTACCGCGGGCGGGTGAGCATCGTGTCGCCCCTCGTCGCAACCGAGTCGCTCGTCGGCGTCGGCCTGTCGGCCCTGCTCCTGCGGCATACGGAGCTCGTCGGCCGCCGCCTCGCCTTCGGCACCGTCCTCATCGTCGCCGGCGGCGCGTTGATCGGCACCGCCAGATGAACCGGCGGCTCCTCCTCCGGTAAGGCGTCGCGAGCGACGCCTCAGCGGCGCCCTTCGGTGACGAACCCGTAGGGGTACCTAGTACCGGTCGCGTCGTGCGGCCAAGAACCCCCGCTCAGGCCCGCAAGGCCGGTACTAAGTACCCGCCTGGAAGTGTCACGGCTTCGTCATTGGCACCCGGCCTCCAGATCTGATATAAAGAGGCTTAGATTTTCTCATAGGAGGCATACATCAGCATGGCAAAGACAATCGGTATCGACCTCGGCACGACCAACTCCTGCATGGCCGTGCTCGAGGGCGGCGAGCCCACCGTCATCCCGAACGCGGAGGGCGGGCGCACGACGCCGTCCGTCGTCGCGTTCACGAAGGACG
>CAZXZX010000004.1:0-20864 GCA_964645445.1 uncultured Gaiellales bacterium | reverse complement strand
TTCCGGCTCGCGAAGCACCTGGGGACGATCCCGCAGTCGATCATCGAGCGCGCCCCGAGCGCCGAGCTCCGCGCCGACCAGCTGGACGAGGACTCGCTGCCGCCGTATCCCGCGCTCGACCAGGTGCTCGAGGCGTACGTCGAGGAGGACCGCTCGCTCGAGGAGCTCTCGGCGGACGGTTTCGACCCCTACGTCGTCGAGCGGGCGGTCGCGCTCGTCGACCGCGCCGAGTACAAGCGCCGTCAGGCTCCGCCCGGCGTGCGTCTGCGGCCGAAGGCGTTCGGCCGAGACCGGCGAACGCCGATCACGAATCACTGGCGCAGCTAGCGCCGGCTGACGGCCCACGCCTCGAGCATCGGCGCGCTGGACGACTCAGACGGCCGAGCCGGCCAGCTGACGGAACCAGCGCAGCCGCTCCTCCCACGGCACCGCTGCGTTCGCGGGCGAGGTCGACGGCAGCACGAAGAGCTTCGTATCCCCGAGCGTGCGCGCCTGGACACCGAGCTCCGGCCGCTCGTTGAACGCGCCGCGGTACGCCTCCTTGCCGACGAATGCGATCCAACGCGTGTCGATGCGCGCCAGACGCTCGGCCGCGCCCGCGAAGTCGGCGCGGCGCAGGTCGCCGGAGCCCGGCGTCGTGCGCGCGGCGGCGTTCGTGATGCCTATTCCCTCCTGCAACAACTCGAACTGCTCGGCCGGCTCGAACAGGCGCGACGTGAAGCCGGCCGCTTGGAGCAGCCGCCAGAAGTCGTTGCGTGGATTGGCGAAGTGCGCGTGCGCGGCGGCTGATACGCGCCCGGGGTTGATCCCGCAGAAGACGACGCGGAGGCCGGGGCCCAGGACATCCGGTACGTCGCTACGCAGCGTCGAGCTCTTCGTCCACCCGCGCGTCGATCCGCTCCTCGAAGATCCGGCGCAGCATTTCACCGGAGACGGGGAGCGGATAGCGCGGGCGGCGCGGCTCGAGCTTGACGATGGTCACGGTCGGCTCCCAGCCGCGATAGCAGCGGGCATAGCACTCTGCCTCGGACAGCGATCGCAGGCGCCGCACCTCCAGAAGCGTAGGTCCACGTCCGGACGGAGCTACTGCTCGAGCGGAGCCATCGTCAGGCCGTGCCCGGCGAGCTGCTCCCGGTACAGCTCCGCATGCTCGCGGTCGCCGGACCACACGATCGCCTGCCCGGAGTCGTGGATTCGGTTCGCCAGCCGCATGCCGGCAGCGAAGTCGACCGCCGGAAGCACCGACGAGAGCGCGAACGCGACGCCGTCGAACGTGTTGTGGTCGTCGTTCAGGACGATCACGCGCCACGAGCTGCCGAGCCCGCTGCGCTCGCCGCGGTCGAGCCGCTCCCTCGGAGGGGCGAGAGTGCTCACGGACGACAGGGTAGTGTCCTGACGTGGCAGTCACGGCACTCGACGTCGACGCCGTCCGCGCCCGCTTCAGCGCATTGCAGGGGCCGACCGCCTTTCTCGACGCCCCCGGCGGCACGCAGTGCCCCGATTCGGTGATCGACGCGATCGCCGCGTATCTGCGCGAGTCGAACGCGAATCTCGGCGGCCACTTCGGCAACAGCCGCCGGAGCGACACGCTCGTCACGCAGGCCCGCCTGAGCGCGGCGTCGCTGCTCTGGTGCGACCCGGAAGAGACGATCTTCGGCGCGAACATGACGACGCTCAACTTCGCGCTCTCGCGCACGGTCGGCCGGACTCTGACGGCGGGCGACGAGATCGTCGTCACGCGCCTCGACCACGACGGCAACGTCTCGCCCTGGCTCGAGCTCGCCCGCGATCTGGATCTCACGGTTCGGTTCGTCGACATCGCCGATGACACGACGCTCGACCTCGCCGACCTCGATCGTCAGGTGAGCGACCGGACGCGTGTCGTCGCGTTCCCGCTCGCGTCCAACGCGGTCGGCACGATCGTCGACGCTCAACGCGTTGCCGAAGTCGCTCACGGAGCCGGAGCGATCGCGTGGGCGGATGCCGTCCACTACGCGCCGCACGGGCCGATCGACGTCGCCTCCCTCGGCGCCGACGTCCTCGTCTGCTCGCCGTACAAGTTCTTCGGCCCGCACATGGGCCTGGCGTACGTGCGCGCGGATCTCGCGGAATCGTGGCGCACGTACAAGGTGCGGCCGGCAACCCATCGCTTCGAGACGGGCACGCTCGCGCACGAGCTGCTCGCCGGTTTCGTCGCCGCGGTCGACTACGTCGACTCGCTCGGCTGGGACGCGATCCGGGAGCACGAGCGCGCGCTCGGCCGGCGCTTCCTCGCCTGTCTCCCGGAGAACTGCACGTTGTACGGGCTGCCGACGATGGACGGCCGTGTGCCGACGTTCGTGTTCACCGTCGACGGCGTCGCGCCACGGGTGGTGGCCGAGCGACTCGGGCAGCTCGACATCGCCGTGTGGGACGGGAACTACTACGCCGTCGAGGTGATGAACCGCCTCGGGCTCGGCGACGAAGGCGCCGTCCGCGCCGGGTTCGTCCACTACAACACCGTCGCGGAGGTCGACAGGCTCGTCCGCGCACTCGAGGCGATGCAGTGAGCGACGTCATCGAGCTGCTGCGCGATCTGCTCCGCTTCGACACGACGAATCCGCCCGGCAACGAGGGCGAGTGCATCGGCTACGTCCGGCGGCTCCTCGAGGAAGCCGGCGCGGACACCCGCATCGTCGCGAAGGACGATGCGCGGCCGAACCTGATCGCGCGCGTGCGCGGCGCCGGCGAGGCGCCGCCGCTCCTGCTGTACGGGCACGTCGACGTCGTCACCACATCGGGTCAGGACTGGACGCAGCCACCGTTCGCCGGCGATCTCGTCGACGGCTGGGTCTGGGGCCGCGGCGCGCTCGACATGAAGGGCGGCGTGGCGATGATGATCGACGCGTTCATTCGCGCCTCGCATGGGGAGCTCCGCCCCCGCGGGGACCTGATTCTCGCGGTGCTGAGCGATGAGGAGAACGGTGGCGACTTCGGCGCCCGCTTCCTCGCGCAGGAGCACGCCGACCTGTTCGAAGGCGTGCGGCACTCGATCGGCGAGTTCGGCGGCGCCTCCCAGTCGATCGGGGGGCGCCGCTTCTATCCGATTCAGGTAGCGGAGAAGCAGCTCTGCTGGCTGGCGGGACGCGTGCGCGGGCCCGGCGGCCACGGCGCGCTCGGCGTTCGCGGCAGCGCGATGGGCAAGACCGGCCGCATCGTCGCCCGGCTCGACTCGGGCCGGCTGCCGGTGCACGTGACGCCGGTCGCGCGGGCGTGGATCGAGGGGATGGCCGACGGGCTGTCGCGGCCGGAATCGCTCGTCCTCCGCTCGCTCCTCGACCCCCGCCTCGCCGAGCTGACGCTACGCGCGCCCGTCCCGCAGCTGCGCATCCTCGACCGCGTGCTGCGCAACACGGTGAGCGCGACGATCATCCGCGGCGGCGAGAAGATCAACGTCATCCCGTCGGAGATCGAG
This sequence comes from uncultured Gaiellales bacterium, assembly GCA_964645445.1. Lineage (GTDB taxonomy): Bacteria > Actinomycetota > Thermoleophilia > Gaiellales > Gaiellaceae > Palsa-739. The sequence goes on along the minus strand of CAZXZX010000004.1, from coordinate 17,410 downwards.
CTCGAGCTCGACGGCCGGCTCCTTCCGGGCTTCGAGCCTGTCGACATCATTCGCGAGATCCACACGCTCGTCGGCCCGGATCTCGAGCTCGAGGTCGTCCGTCACGATCCGTACCCGGCTCATTCGGACCTCTCACAGCTGCCGATGCTGTCCGACATCCTCCGCGAGCTCGATGCCGGCGCAATGCCGGTGCCGATGCTCCAGGCCGGCGTGACCGACGGGCGTTTCCTCGCGAGCATCGGCATCCAGACGTACGGCTTCCTGCCGCTCGACCTGCCGGACGGCTTCGACTTCACGAAGCTCATCCACGCCGCGGACGAGCGCGTGCCCGCGGATGCGATCCGCTTCGGCGCGAAGGCGGTCGGCATGGTGATCGAGCGCTACGCCGGATGAGGCGCGCGTGAGGCTGCTCGTCTTCGGAGGGACGAAATTCCTCGGCCGCGGCGTCGTCGACGCCGCGCTCGCGGCCGGTCACGAGGTCACCCTCGTCAACCGCGGACACACGAACCCGGTGCTCTATCCCGATCTCGAGCAGATCAACCTCGATCTCACCGGCGACCTGTCGGCCCTCGAAGGGCGGAGCTGGGACGCCGCCGTCGACCTCGACCCGACGCAGCTGCCTCGGCACACGCAGCGGCGCGCCGAAGTTGCCGACGTCGGCCACTACGTCTTCGTCTCCACCATCTCGGTCTACTCGGACACGTCGAAGCCGCTGGACGAAAGGTCGCCGCTCGTCGACCCGCCCGATCCCGAGCCGGATGTGTTCGAGCCGGACCAGTACGGCGGGCTCAAGGTCGGCTCGGAGCGCGCCTTGCGGGACGTGCTCGGCGACCGCGTCGCGATCGCCCGTGCCGGCTTGATCGTGGGACCGCACGACCCGACCGACCGTTTCACCTACTGGCCGCGCCGGCTCGCCGAGCGCGGCGAGGTGCTCGCGCCCGGCACCCCGGATCAACCCGTGCAGCTGATCGACGCGCGCGACCTGGGCGCGTTCCTCCTGCGCCTCGCGGAGGATCGAACGGGCGGAGTCTTCAACGCGACCGGGCCTGCCGAGCCGCTGACCCTGGGCGAGACCCTTGCGCGCATCGGCGGCGGCGCGAACGTCGTCTGGGTCGACGACCGGACACTCCTCGACGCAGGCGTCGGCCCGTGGACGGAGCTGCCGCTCTGGCTTCCGGGCGAGGAGTACGCAGGCCTGCTGCGTGCGGACATCTCGCGCGCGCTCGCGGCCGGCCTGACGTTCCGCCCGCTCGAGGAGACCGCACGCGACACGCTCGCGTGGAGCCGCGAGGCGGGCGAGCAGCGCCCGACACTCGCTCGCGAGCGGGAGCGCGAGCTCCTCTCGGCGAAGCCCTTTTAGAGCCTCTTAGGCCTCCGCCTTGGCGGCGGCCGCCGCGGCCGCCCACCGCGGATCGTCGCGGCGGATGCGATCGGGATTGCGGCCTCGGGCGTCCGCGACGGCAACGGCGAGGCGCTGAAACACGACGATGTCCACGACCGGGTGCCGGCTCGGGACGGGCGTGACGTCGCAGCCGAGCGCCCTCAATCCCGCGACGGCGTTCTCGGCACGCGCACCGTCGAGCACGAATGCACGGACGGATTCGTCAAGAGCGGCGAAGTAGCCGTGCAGGAGCTGCTCGGTCTCATACGCCTCGGCGGCGACCCACGCGCCCTCGCGCAGCTTCAGCACCGCCTCGTGAGCCGTGGGGAGGTTGGGTCCCGAGCCGGCGACGACGAAGCGCGCCGCGTCGGCGACCGCAGGGAGCTCGGCGGCAAGCGCCTCCTCGACCGCGTGCGGCAACCACGACACGTCCTCGCCGCGCAGTGCGGCGATCGCGGCGACCGCGCAGGTATAGCTCGCCGTGTGGCACCAGCTCTCCTCGACGGCCGGAGTGCACACGATCACCTCGTCGCAGAGATCGGCGATCGGCCCGTCCGGCCTGCCGGTCACGAGCCACTTGGGCCCTCTCCATGCCCGTGCCGCCTCGAGTGTCATTGGCGTCTCGCCCTCGTGCGACACGAGGACGAGAATGTCCGCGTCCCGCTCGGGCGCGAGCACGAGCTCGAGCGCCTGCACCGATTCACCGCCGGTCATGGCGGCGTGGAAGGACGTGCCGCATCCGGTGAAGATCGCCCGCGCTCCCGCGGGAAGGCACAGGTCGGTCGGCACCTGCGCGAGCCATTGAGGCTGTGCGGCGATCGCCGCCTTCGTCTGCTCTCCGGCCACAGGGCGTCTATACCATCGATCGCGTGGAGGGGTATCCGTTCGTGCACCGCGAGACGGTGCGCTTCCGCGATCTCGACGGCATGGGCCACGTGAACAACGCGGTCTTCTCCACATATCTCGAGCAGGCGCGCTTGGCCTGGTTCGGGCACGACGAGGAGATGCCGCTCCGCGACGTCATCCTCGCGCGGACGGAGATCGACTTCCGCTCGCAGCTGGGCGAGGGCGAGATCGTCGACATCGGCGTCCGTCCGGTGCGCGTCGGCACGAAGAGCTTCGAGCTCGAATATGAAGTGCGCTCCGGCGGCCGACTGGTCGCCGAAGCAAAGAGCGTGCTCGTCGGCTACGACTACGCGCGCGGCGAGAGCACCCCCGTCCCCGATCGCTGGAAGAGGAGACTGACCGCATGAGCGTCTTCGAGAGGCACGAGCTCGACAACGGGCTGCGCATCCTGACCGCGAATCTGCCGCACGCGCAATCGGTCACGTGCATGGTGATGCTCGCCGCCGGATCGCGGTACGAGACTCCGGACACGAACGGGATCGCGCACTTCTCGGAGCACATGTTCTTCAAGGGAACCGAACGCCGGGCGGACGCCCGTGCGATCGCGGGCGAGATCGACGCGATCGGCGGCGAGTTCAATGCGTTTACGAGCAAGGAGTCGACGGCGTACTTCGTCAAGTGCGCCGCCGAGCATCGCGACGTCGCGCTCGACGTGCTCGTCGACATGCTGCGCCATTCGCGCTTCGACGGCGAGGAGATCGAGCGCGAGAAGGGCGTGATCATCGAGGAGATGAACATGTACTTCGACACGCCGCGCGACTTCATCGGCGGTGTGTACGACGAGCTGCTGTACGGCGACCAGCCGCTCGGGTGGGACATCATCGGCCGGAAGGAGACGGTCCGCGCAGCGACACGCGACACGTTCATGTCGTACCTCGACCGCTGGTACCACCCCGAGCGCATGGTCGTCGGGATCGCGGGTCGCATCGGCGACGACGCAGTCGCGCGCGTGACCGAGTTGCTCGGCGACATGCCCGCGGTGCCCACCGGCGCGCCGGACCCGGCCCGCGAATACACGAACGAGCGCGTCAAGGTCTTCACGAAGCAATCCGACCAGGCGCACGTGATCGCAGGCGTCCCGAGCTATCCGCTGGTCCATCCCGACCGGTACGCGCTACAGATGGTCGCAACCGTCCTCGGCGGCGGGATGTCGTCCCGCCTCTTCACCGAGGTGCGTGAGCGGCGCGGGCTCGCGTACTACGTCTTCGGCGTCAATCACAGCTATACGGACGCCGGCTCGCTCTACTCACAGGCGGGCGTCGACATCAACCGCATCGACGAGGCGCTGACGACGATCGCGTCCGAGCTGGAAGGAATGGCTGCCACGCCCGTGCCGGCAGACGAGCTGGAGAAGGCCCGGAACTTCGCGAAGGGGCGCTTCGTGCTCCAGCTGGAGGCTCCGCAGGGCCTGATCATGTTCGGCCTGCGGAAGGAAGTGCTCGAGCAGCGCGCGCCGGATCCGGACGAGGTGCTCGCAGGGATCTCGGCGGTCACCGCCGAGGACGTGCAGCGCGTCGCGCAGGACATCATCGCCGAGGACAAGCTGCGCCTGGCCGTCATCGGCCCGTTCGACGACGCCGAGCGGTTCGAGAAGCTGCTCTAGAAAGAAGTGGGCCTCGGTCGGCGGTCCAGTCAGCACCTAAGCCCGGAGCCGCCCGTCAGAGTGCTTTCAACCCGGCCGGGAAACTGTGGAGACTCGTGTCTACCACGGTTCTCGGACGAACTCCATAGTCCTACGGGCCTATTGTCGACAGGTCCGACTCGAGGAGGACGCGGTCGTCCTCGTCACCGATCTTCTCGCCCGCTGCGCGTGCGCGCGCGAGCCATTCGCGGGCTTCGTCGGCGTCTCCCGCGACCGCGTGCGCGCGCGCCATCGCCTCGAACGCGAAGGGCAGGTCGAACTCCTCGATCTCGTCCGGCGCCGACTCGCACAGCTCGAGGCAGCGCCGGGCATGCTGGAGCGCCGGCTCGGCGCGGCCGAGCACGGCGTAGACCCGGGAGCACTGCCATTCGCTTCTCGCGCGGTTGGCGACGGTTCCCGCCTGGAGCCAGTGGTACGCGGACGCGTGCGCGCAGTGCAGCAGCTCGTCCTCGTCGCGTTCGGCGCTCTCGAGCAGTGCCCACGTCTTGTTGAAGAGCTCCGTCCCGAGCTCTCTATCCGTCTTCACTCTTCTCCGCATCCGCCCGGTGCTTGATCTCCTCCACCACCGCCGGATCGGCGAGCGTCGTCGTGTCGCCGAGCATCCGGTTGTTCGCGACGTCGCGAAGCAGGCGGCGCATGATCTTGCCGCTGCGTGTCTTCGGGAGCTCGGGCGTGAATACGATGTTCGCCGGCTTGGCGATCGGGCCGATCTTCAGCGCGACGTGATTGCGGAGCTCCTCCAGCTTCTCCACCGACGGCTCAGAGCCGGATTTCAGCGTCACGTAGGCGACAATCGCCTCACCCGTCGTCGCATCGGCGCGCGAGCACACCGCGGCCTCGGCGACGTCCTTGTGGTCGACGAGCGCGGACTCGACCTCGATCGTCGAGATGCGATGGCCGGAGACGTTCATGACGTCGTCGACCCGCCCAAGCAGCCAGAAGTCGCCGTCCTCGTCGATCCGCGCGCCGTCGCCGGCGAAGTAGACGCCCTCGTACTTCGACCAGTACGTCTCGCGGTAGCGCTCGTCGTCGCCGAAGATCCCACGCAGCATCGCCGGCCACGGGCGCTTCAGCACGAGGTAGCCGCCACCGCCGGGGCCGACCTCGTCGCCCTGTTCGTCGAACACGGCCGCCTCGACGCCCGGGAACGGCTTGGCCGCCGAGCCGGGCTTCAACGTCGTGACCCCCGGGAGCGGCGTGATCATCACCATGCCGGTCTCGGTCTGCCACCACGTGTCCACAACGGGCGTACGGTCGGCGCCGATGTGCTCGCGGTACCAGGCCCACGCCTCCGGGTTGATCGGCTCGCCCACCGAGCCGAGGAGGCGCAGCGACGAGAGGTCGTGCCTCTGCGCGTACTCCGGCCCCCACTTCATGTGCGAGCGGATCGCCGTCGGCGCCGTGTACAGGATCGTCGCCTTGTACCGCTCGACGATCGACCACCACCGGTCCTTGTCGGGGAAGTCGGGTGTTCCCTCGTACATCACGGAGGTGACGCCGTTGCACAGCGGGCCGTAGACGATGTAGCTGTGCCCGGTGATCCACCCGATGTCGGCCGCGCACCAGTACACATCCGTGTCCCGCTTCAGGTCGAAGATGTAGTGATGCGTCGAGGACACACCGACGAGATAGCCCGCGGTCGTGTGGATGATCCCCTTCGGCTTCGCCGTCGTCCCGCTCGTATACATGAGGAACAGCAGGTCTTCGCTCTCCATCGGCTCACACGGGCAGGTGTCGTCCATCTCCTCGGCGAGGTCATCCCAGCGATGGTCCCGCCCGTCGCGCATCTCCACCTCGCCGCCGGTGCGCGCGAGCACGACGACGTCGCGAATCGTCTCCGTCGAGGAGAGCGCCTCGTCCGCGATCCGCTTCAGGGGCACCGCCGAGCCCCGCCGCCACGCCTCGTCCTGCGTGACGAGCACCTCGCAACGCATGTCGTTGATCCGCGCGGCGAGCGAGTCCGCCGAGAAGCCGCCGAAGACGACCGTGTGGGGAGCGCCGATGCGCGTGCACGCGAGCATCGCGACCGCGAGCTCCGGCACCATCCCCATGTAGATCGCGACCGGCGTCCCCTTCCGCACGCCGAGTGACTTCAGTCCGTTTGCGAAGCGGCTGACGTCGCGCTGGAGGTCGGCGTACGTGATCTCTCGACGATCGCCGTCGGGCTCCCCCTCCCAGTAGTAGGCGACCTTCGATCCCCGGCCCGCCTCGACGTGCCGGTCGACGCAGTTGAAGCAGACGTTGAGCCTGCCCCCGAGGAAGAACCTCGCGTACGGCGGTTCCCACTCGTAGAGGTCCGTGAAGGGCTCGACCCACGTGACGCGATCGCCGGCCTCGCTCGTCCAGAAGTCCTCGAAGCTCCGGTCGTAGATGCCCGGCTGCGCGTTCGCCTGCTTCGCGAATTCGAGCGACGGCGGATAGCGCCGCTCCTCGAGGAGCATCGTGTCGATCGTCGTCATGGCTCGAGATCGTACGGGTAGTGCGTCACGACCTCTGCGCCGTCGTCCGTGACGAGGAGGATGTCCTCGAGCCGCACCCCGCCGTAGCCGGCGCGGTACAGGCCGGGCTCGAGGGTGATCACGTCGCCCGGGACGAGATCGTCGCCGACGACCGAGAGCCGTGGCCGCTCGTGCACCTGAAGGCCGACGCCGTGGCCGAGCCCGTGGAAGAAGCCGCTGTCGAGCACCTCCCCCGGTTTCTTCGTCAGCTGCGTCGGATAGCCGGCTGCTGCAAAGATGTCGCACGCGATCTGCATGAGGTCGCGCCCGTTCACGCCCGGCCTCACTGCCTCGGTCGTCCGGTCGAGGGCGTCCTTGCACAGCCGGTGGTACTCGCGGATCTCGTCGGGGACGTCGCCGACGACGTACGTCCGCGTCATGTCGGTGTAGATCGCCGTCTCGACGTCGCGCGGCCAGAGGTCGAAGACGACCGCCTCGCCGCGGGAGATGGGGCCGGAGCCCATGTCGTGGCCGACGGCGCCCTGCGCCCCGTGCGCGACGATGAACTCGTCCGCGGCTGCGCCCCGCTCGACGAAAACCTGCTGCATCTCGGCCTTGATCCGCTCGCACGTCAGCGCGTCGCCCTCGTGTTGGAGAACGCCGTCTCCCGTGGCGTCGCGCAGCATCATGCGCGCGACGTCGAGAGCCTCCTCGCACGCCCGCTGCGCGCGGCGCAGCCCGGCGATCTCGGTTGCGTTCTTGCGCCGCCGGCGGTCCTCGAAGAGCTCGCGGTCGACGTGGATGTCGTAACCGTTCGCGCGCAGATGGTCGGCGAGCTCGAGCGGGAAGCGCGCCGGAACGACGGCGACTGTCACGCCGATCTCCTTCAGCGCACGCACGTAGACCTCGAGCAACGCTTCGACGGGTGGCGTTCCGCTGCGTAGGAGCTCGTCGATCCCGAACTGCTCCGGAGGCAGGGCCTCGATGTCCGGCGCGACCGCCTTCAGCCGCTCGCGCTCGAATGCGGTGATGACGACGAGGCGTCGCCCGTCGTGCTCGACGTACAGGAAGGGATCCGGAACGGAGAGCGGCACCTCGTGCCGCATCGCGGGCGAACGGGTCGTATCGGCGTGAATCAGGACGTCGGCCATGGGCAGATCCTAGACACCCCCAGGCTCGATACAGTCGAGTCATGGAGCCGCTGGAGCGCGCACGCGAGCTCTTCGCCGCCTTCGACGCCGAGCTGCGGGCCGAGCTGCCCGCCGGTGTCGAGGTCTTCGATGCGCACGTGCACCTCGGCACCGACATCGACGGGATGGTCGGGCGCTACGAGGGGCTGGAGGCGCTCCTCGACCGGTACGGGATCTCGCGCTGCTTCATGTTCTGCCTGGACGAGCCCGACCGGCATCCGGGCTTCCGGGCCGGCAACGACCGGACGCTCGCCTTCGCCGAGCGCTCTCAGGGCCGGATGATCCCATTCGTCCGCCTCGACCTCGCGGAGGACCCGATCGGAGAGGCGGAACGGTGCCTCGACGCCGGCGCGCGCGGCATCAAGCTGCACCCGCGCGCGCAGAAGTTCCTTCTCGACGACGACCGGCTCGCGCCGGTCTTCGCGATCGCCGCGGAGCGGCACGTCCCGATCCTCATCCACGGCGGCCGCGGCCTGCCCCCGATCGCCGACAATCTCCACCGGCTCGTCGACGCGTACCCGAACGCGCAGCTGATCATCGCGCACGCTGGGATCGCCGACCTCTCCGGCCTCGCCTCGCACTTCGCCGGGAAGGCGGGCGTGTTCTTCGACACGTCGGTCTGGAGCCCGATCGACCTCCTCGGGTTCTTCCACCTCGTCCCGCCGGAGCAGGTCGTGTACGCGTCCGACTATCCCTACGGCTCGCAACCGAACTCGTTGCTGATCGCCCTGCGCACCGCGCGCGCCTCGGGGCTGACCGAGCCGCAGGTCGTCGACATGCTTGCGGGCAACGCCAACCGCATCGTCGACGGCGAGCCGCCACTCGAGCCGTCGAGGCCTCAGGGGACGGCGACGCTGACGCAGCCGATGGCGCTCGCGCGCATCCACCAGTACCTGTCGATGGCGTTCCCGCTGCTCTTCATCCGACAGCAGGATTCGTTCGGCGCCCTCGGCCTCGCGCTGAACGCGACGTACGAGGGCAACGGGCACGTGGGCGACCTCGTGCAGATCCGCGAGCTGCTGCTCGCCGCGCGCGACCTGTGGCGGACGCTGCCGGAGGCCGAGGACGAGGTCGAGGCGCGGCTCGTCGCGCGAACGACGTCACGGCTCATCCACCTTGCGGACATCCTCTCGGTGACGTCCGATGCCTGAGCTGCGGCTGACCATCAACGGCGACGAGCACGTGCTCGACGCGCCGATCGGCGCGAGCCTCGCGCACGTCCTGCGTGAGCGGCTCGGGCTCACCGGGACGAAGATCGCGTGCAACGAAGGCCACTGCGGCGCGTGCACGGTGATGGTCGACGGAATTCCGGTGCTCTCGTGCATCACATTGGCGCACACCGTGGAAGGCGGAGTGACGACGATCGAAGGGCTGCGCGACCATCGACTGGTCGATGCGTTCGTACGCGCGGACGCCGTCCAGTGTGGCTTCTGCACACCGGGCCAAGTGGTCTCGGCGGCGGCCCTCGTCGCGTCGAACCCCGAGCCGACCGCGGAAGAGATACGGCACGCAATGGCGGGGAACATCTGCCGCTGCGGCACGTACCCCAAGATCGAGGAGGCGATCCTGCATTGGCGCGACTGATCCGGACGGAGAAGGAAGTCGAGGGGAACTTCGAGGAGGTCTGGCTCGTCGCCGAGGAGGACCCGCTCGAGCAGTGGCCGGCAGGCCCGCGCGACGTCGTCGGCCGGCCGGCGACCCGGAAGGACGCGCTGGAGCGCGTGCGCGGGGAGGCCCGCTACACGGCCGACATCCAGCTGCCGGGAATGCTGCACGCAGCGATCCTTCGCTCCCCGTACGCGCATGCGCGCGTGAAGAGCATCGACCTCGCACCCGCACTGTCGCTGGCCGGTGTGCACGCGGCCATCGGGCCGGGGGACGCTCCCGGGCTCGAAGCCGAGGCCGGGTACGCGGGCGCACCGGTGGCGGCCGTCGCGGCCGAGACGTTCGGGCAGGCTCGCGCCGCGCTCGAGGCGATCGCGATCGACTGGGAGCCGCTCGAGGCCGTGCTCGATCCCGAGGAGGCGGTGCAGCTCGGTCTGTTGCACGGCGAGCCGGAGCGGTACGAGCGCGGCGATTTCGACCGCGCGCTCGCCGAGGCGGACGCCGTCGTCGAGAGCACGTATCGCACGCAGGTCGTGCTGCACAACTCGATGGAGACGCACCAGTCGGTGTGCGAGTGGGTGGGAGACCGGCTCGACGTCTACACCTCGACGCAGTACCTCTGGGGCGTGCGCAACGAGGTCGCGCGCGACCTGGGGATCCCCGCGGACAGGGTACGCGTCGTCTGCGAGTACATGGGCGGCGGCTTCGGCTCGAAGAACTCGGCAGGCGAGTACACCTTCGCGGCGGCGGTGCTTGCGAAGCGGGCAGGCCGCCCGGTGCGCTGCGCGCTCACACGCCGCGAGGAGAACGTCGCGGCAGGGAATCGCAACGCGACCATCCAGCGCCTGACCGCCGCCGCGCGCAGCGACGGGACGATTGTCGCCCTCGGCGGCGAGTTCGTCAACGCCCTCGGCTGGGGCGGCTGGTCGGCGTCGACGGAAGGCCCGCTGAAGATGCTGTACGCGTGTGAGAACGTGCGCACGACGCGCTACACGGCGAAGATCAACACGCCGCCGATGAAGGCGTTCCGCGCGCCCGGTTTCGTCGAGGGGACCTTCGGGCTCGAGTGCCTGATCGACGAGCTCGCGGCAAAGCTCGGCCTCGATCCGCTCGAGGTGCGCCGCAAGAACTACGCGGGGTCGAACGACGGCACGCCCTTCTCGTCGAAGAACCTCGCCGAGTGCTACGAGCGCGCTCAGAAGCACTGGGATCGCAGGCTCGACGTGCGCGCGCGCTCCGACGCGACGTGGAGGCGAGGCGTGGGGATGGCGAGCCAGATCTGGTACGGCGGCGGTGGCCCACCGTCGTATGCGTGGACGCGCGTCGGCTCGGACGGCCGCATCGCCGTCGTCACCGCGATGCAGGACATCGGCACGGGCACGCGGACGGCGATGGCGCAGATCGCCGCCGAGGAGCTCGGCGTCCCGCTCAACCGGGTCGAGGTCGCGCTCGGCGACACCGCGCGCGGGCCGTACGCAACGCTGTCCGCCGGATCGTCGACCACGCCGTCGATCGGCCCGGCGGTGCGTGCCGCGGCAGCGGACGCGAAGCGCCAGATCCTGGAGATCGCGGCGCAGCGCTACGGCCTCGAGGAGCGCGTGCTGGACATCCGCGACGGGCGCATCGTCTCGCACGACGGGAACCTGGCCGTCACGCTCGAGGAGTTCCTCGAGCTGCTCGGCAGCGCGCAGATACTCGGCAAGGGCGCGCGCGGGCCGAACCCGACCGGCATGAGCGTCCTGACGTTCGGCGTGCACGTCGTCGAAGCGGCGGTGGACGTCGAGACCGGCGAGGTTCGCGTCGAGCGCGTTGCCGCCATCCACGACGTCGGCCGCATCATCAATCCGCTGGGCGCGGAGAGCCAGGTCGAGGGCGGGGTCATCCAGGGCATCGGGCACACGCTCTCGGAAGTGCGGCTGCTCGACGCGGAGACGGGCCGCGTCCTGACGACGTCGCTCGACGCGTACCGCATGCCGACCATCGCCGACGTTCCCGAGATCGTGTGCGAGTTCATCGACGAGCCGGACGGGCACCTCACTAACCTCGGCTCGAAGGGCCTGGGCGAGCCGCCGATCGTGCCGATCGCGGCGGCGATCGCGAACGCGATTCGCGACGCGACAGGCGCAGACGTGCACGAGCTGCCCGTGTCGAGGGAAGAGATGCTGCGCGCGCTGCGCGAGGCGGAGAAGAAGGGGCGGCGTGGAGCTCCAGCGGCCGTCTAGCCTCGCCGAGCTCGACGGGGGGCTCTTCGTCCACGGCGGCACCGAGGTGGTGTCGCTGCTCCGGGACGGGATCCTCCACGCGGAGACACTCATCGACGTTCGCGACGTCGTCCCGCGCGGCATAGATGGGAACCGCATCGGCGCCGGCACGACGCTCGCGGAGCTCGAGGCGAGCCCGCACGTGCCCGGCGCGCTACGGGAGGCGTGCCGACTCGCCGCGTCGCCGCAGCTCCGGAACATGAGCTCGATCGGCGGCAACCTGCTCCAGTCGACCCGGTGCTGGTACTGGCGGCTGAAGTACCCGTGCCGCCTGCACGGCGGCGACCGGTGCCACGCCGCCGAGGGTGAGCACCGCGAGCACGCGATCTTCGCGAACGATTTCTGCGCGTCGGCCCACCCCTCCGACGTCGCGGCGGCGCTGCTCGCGCTCGCCGCGCGCGTTCGGACGAACCGCCGGGAGCTGCACCTGGCCGAGCTCTACCGTCTCCCGGACGACGCCGACCGGCGGACGACGACGCTCGAGCCGGGCGAGCTCATCCTCGAGCTCGAGCTTGCTCCCACCGAGGCGAGCGTCTACCTGAAGGCGATGGACAGGAAGCGCTGGTCCTTCCCGCAGGTCGGGGTTGCCGCCGCCCGGACCGGCGGCGACACGCGCGTCGCGCTCGCCGGGGTCGCACCCATTCCGTGGCTCCTGGACAGCCCCGAGAACCTGGACGCGGCCACCCCGCTTCCGCGGACGGCGTGGAAGATCGACGTCGCCCGGGCGCTCGTCCGGCGCGCCCTCGCACAGATCTAGGCACTGCGATAAGGTCCGCGACCCACGATGCGGACGAGGCTGCTGATCCTGCTCGGCATGGCTGTGGCGGCCTGCTCGGTCGCGGTGGCGGCCGGCGCCCGCGGCGACCGGAACGCGACGTCGGTCGTCCTCCGTCTGCCGGCGCTACCGAAGGTTGGACGACTCGCATCGAACCGCTGCCCGATCCCGAGCAAGTTCCGACCGGCGTTCACGACTGCGGCCAACGACACGGGCTTCCAGCTCTCGATGCTCGTCGCGGTCGCCCAGATCGAGTCTCGCTTCGTCCCGAACGCCGTGTCGACGAAGGATGCGCGTGGGCTGCTGCAGGTGCTCCCCGCCACCGGCGCGTCGCTGAGACTGAACGTGAACAGCCCGGCGACGAATGTCCTCGCGGGAGCCCGGTATCTGCGGCTCCTGCTCGACCGCTACGACCGGACCGACCTCGCGCTCGCCGCGTACAACGCGGGACCGACGAGGATCGACGCCGACCGTGACGTGCTAGGGCCGATCAGCATGCGCTACGTCGCCGACGTCGAGGCTCGCTGGGCAGCGTTGGCCGGGTGTAACTAGCCGGCCCCGAGCGAAAGGCTGCGCATTTCGCTCGGATGGAGGTTCCCGCATCGCGGGAGCGGACGCGGGCGAAGCCCGCGTCCTCTTCGCGTTTCGACCGCTGTTTCGTTCTGCGCGCGCTAGCTTGCTTCGGGACGTGACAGTCCATGCCGTCGTTCTCGCGGCCGGAGCATCCTCTCGGTACGGACACTCGCCGCCGAAGCAACAGGAGCTGCTGCCGCGCGTGCTCGCCGCCGTGCGTGCGAGTGCGGTGGACGATGTCGTCGTCGTCATCGGCGCGCACGAGATCGATGTCGATGCGCGCGTCGTCGCATGTCTCGAATGGGAGCGCGGGCCCGGCGCATCGCTGCGTTGCGGGCTCGCGGCATTGCCCGCCGACGTCGAAGCGGCCGTGGTCGTTCTTGCCGACGGGCCCGATCTCGATCCTCGTGCGATCGACCGCGTCGTTGCGGCATGGCGCTATGACGGTGGCAACGTGTACTCATGCACGTACGCCGGCGTCCGCCTCCATCCGGTCCTGCTCGCCCGCACGACGTGGCCGTTCGTTCCCGACGACGGCGCACGCTCGCTCGACGCGCGCCTCGTCGAGTGCGACGATCTCACCCCACCCGGAGACGTCGATGAGCGGCCTTAGGCCGGCCGCCAGAACGATCAGCCCCGACGGGCGCGAATGGGAGATCTACGCCTACCGCCCTCGCGCCGAGCCGGCGTCCGGACGGCTCCGGCACATGCGCCGTCTCTTCGGACCACGCGCGCAGGACGTGCTCGTGGAAGCCGTCAGCTGGGCGCCGTACCCGATCCGGCTTCGCTGGGAGATTGCGGAGGACCGCAAGGGCCAGGTGCTCGCGCAGGTGGAGGGGCAGCTTGCCCGCGGAGAGCGTCCCATGCCGAGGAACGCGAAGCAGTTGCTCTATTAGTTCAGCGGAATGCGGAGCGCTGCGAGCTTCTGCTTGAGCGCGGCCGGCATCGGCTCGCTCACGGCCGTGCGCACGTACACCCGCAAACTCTCCTCGAAGCGGTAGCGCTTCCGACACCACTCGCACTCGTCGAGATGCATCTCCGCCTCGTGCATCTCAGCCTCGCTGAGAATGTGGTCGAGGTACGGCTGCATCATCTCTTCGCAGTGCGCGCACGGATCGTCGGCGTGGCCCATCATGAACCCTCCTCCAACACGGATTCGGCGAGCTCCCGCTTCAGGATGCGGCGTCCTCGGTGGAGCCGCGACATCACCGTCCCGATCGGGATGTCGAGGATCTGCGCCGCGTCCTGGTAGCTGAAGTCGCCGATGTCGACGAGCACGATCACGTCACGAAAGTCGTGCGGTACTGCCGAAAGGGCGGAGACGATGTCGTCCTGCGAGAGGCGCTCGACGACGCGCTCCTCGTCGGTGAGGCCGCCGTCGGACTCCGAGAGCCTGTCGTAGAGGAAGTAGTCGTTCGCCTCGAGCCCCTGCATCGGCGGCGTCCGCTGCGCTCGGCGGCCCCGGTCGATGTTCAGGTTCGTGAGGATCCGAAGCAACCACGCGCGGAGATTCGTCCCCGGCTGGTACGAGCGCCAGCTCCTGAAGGCGCGGGCGTACGTCTCCTGGACGAGATCCTCGGCTTCCTCGCGCGACCCGGCGAGATGGCGCGCGACCCGATAGACCTGGTCTGAAAGGCCGAGTGCCTCCTCCTCGAACCGGATGCGGTCGCGAGCGTCCGCGGCTATCCGCGTCGCGTCTGGCCGTGCCTCAGCCATCGCAACCACACTAGCCTCAACGACGCGGGCGCGCTCAGGATTCCCGGAAGCCGGCCCGGCGGAGCGCCGAAAGGATGGCTTCCCGACTCGTCCGCCGGTCGTCCCAGGAGAGGGTGACCTCACCCATGAGGTTGGCGTTCGCGGCCTCGAGGCCCGTGTGACCGGTGAGAGCGGCGGCGAGACGCGCGACACACTGCTCGCAGCGGATACCGGTCACCCGAAGCGTCTCGGTCTGCGTGGCCACATCGTCACAGTAGCGTCCGCTCCGCGAGGTCGGCCAGGGCGCGCTCGGGCCCGAGCTCGACCTGCCGCAGCGCCTCGGGCTCGGGGGGATCCGCGCCCAGCAACTCGGCGGCGAGCGCGCGAGCGGAGGCGAGGCGGTCGCCGTCGGGATGGATCAGCTGCGCGTCGAGGCCGAAGCGCGCGGCCGCCCAGCGGTTCTGCAGGTAGTCGCCGCGCGGCATCGGCTCGCGCATGGACGCGTGCGCGACGAGGTCGACGATCAGGCCGGCGAGCAACGCCGTGCGCATCACCGCGGTCGGCTGGTCGGCGATGCGAATCTCGAGCGTGCCGAATGAGGGATGCGGGCGCACGTCCCACCAGACGCGCGTGTGGTCCTCGATCACACCGAGCGCGACGAGGCGCTCGACCCATGCCACCCAGGCGGCGTACGAACCGAAGGTGGGCGGAGCTCCTGCTCGCGGCAGCTCGGCGAGCACGAGTGCGCGGTTCGACTGCATGCCGGTCGCAACGCCTTCGGCGAACGGGGAGTTCGCCGACAACGCCAGAACAACGGGCAGCCACGGCAGCACCGCCTCCAGCCGCTCGTAGCACGCGTCACCGGTCTCGACCCCGACGTGCACGTGCAAGCCGTTCACGCCTTGGCGGCGTGCGGCGTAGCCGACATCACGCAGCATCGCGAGATAGCGCTCCTCCTGGACGATTGGGAGCGAGTCGTAGGACGCGGTCGGATGCGCACCCGCCGCGGCGAGGACCAGGCCGTTCTCCGCCGCGATCTCGGCTGCTACAGCGCGCAGTGCGCGCAGTTCCTCGACCGCGCAGCCGACGTCCTGGCAAACGCCGGTGTTGACCTCGACGACGGACGCATGCAGCTCGGTCTTGAAGCCGGGCGTGCCGAGGAACCGGCCGACCGCGGCCACGGGCAGCAGCGTCTCGGCGTCGAGGATCATCAGCTCCTCTTCGATGCCGACGCTCAGCGGCGCCGACTCGCCGAAGTGCGGCTCGAGCATGCGGCTACTTGCCGCGGATGCCGTGCACGGGTCTGCCTGCCGCCTCCCACGCGTAGTACGACGCGCTCGGGCCGAACGAGAGCTCGTACGTGATGACGTGCGGGTTACGGCCGACTTCCTTCGCGCGGCCGGCGTGCCGGAGCAGGTTCGGGTCGTCGCGCTCCTGCCAGACGAGCACGAGGTGAGCGGCGGTCATGAAGTCGGCGACGAACGTGCAGCCCGGCGCGGGGCACGGGAACGGATCGGTGCTCACGCAGAACCACCCGGAGTGGTCGCCGTCCTCCTCGCCGTTCCAGAGCTCCTCGTCCTCGAGCGGCGCGATCTCGTCGGCCACCTGAATACGGCCCAGCCGCACGTCCTCCCGCTCCACGGCGAGAAAGGTAGCGAGAAGGCTGTGAGCGCCCGCCAAGCGTGGTCGTCAAGGGCCGGAGCCTCCGCCGACACCCAAGAGGACGGCGGTTTGGCCGTCGTCCGCTCCCGCGAAGCGGGAATCTCGATCCATGGCGGAACGCAGTTCCGACACGCCGAGAAGAGTCGGGGGCCCCGGGCAGGCGGTCGGGACCCCCGTCTCACGCCCCCGTCGGCTGCGCTGGCCTGCAGCCGATGCGAGAGCACCAGCCACAGGTGTACCAACCCAGGCGTTCACCGCCGGTTACGGGCGGTTAAGCCTCCGTTAAATCCACACGGCTCTAGGCGGGGACGCCGCCGGCCTGCGAGCCGCCTCGGAGCGCCTTCGCGCTCGCTTCGGCGGCGTGGAGCACGAAGGCCTGCTGCGCCGCCCGCGACACGCCGGAGGCGAGCGCGTAGCTATAGACGCCGGAGAGCACGTTGCCAAAGCGCTGGTACACGGCGTATCGCACGGCCTTCACGGGCTTGCCCCGGATCTTCCCGCTGATGTCGATGCGGACCGCGACGTAGCCGCGGAGGAGCTTCGAGTCCGTGATGCGCGTGAAGTGGTACACGAGCGGCGGCTGGCCTTCGAACGCGATCGGCTTGCTGGGACATGTCTGCGCGTGGCGCTGCACCTCGCGCAGCGCCTGCGCGGCGCCAGCGTCCTTGTAGGTCACGACTTCGTTGGACAGCCCGAGGGCGCCGTTCTGCTTCAGGTAGTCGACCTGGAGGCGGTCGCTGCGCAGTGCCTCGCTCGGGTAGTTCTTCGTCCCGCACAGGTCGAGCGTGCGCTGCGCGGTTCCCTTGCCGTCGGAGCGGTGCAGGAGGACGTAGCCGCTCCCGACCGCGCCGGGCTTCAGGACGACCTTCGCGAGGTTCGGCTGAGCCGCCGCGAGTGCGGCGGCGATCGCGATCACGGCCATCGGCATGCCACAAAGAGTACGACCTGGCGCAAGGGCCACGCCGTTTCGTGAGAGCAACGCCCGGGGTACCCGGGGATCATGAGACACCTACGGAACATCCGGATCACACCGGGGACGGTGCTTGCCTGCGTGGCGCTGTTCCTCGCGCTCGGCGGTGTCAGCTACGCCGCGACGAAGCTCCCGCCGAACAGCGTCACGTCGGTGCAGGTGAAAGACCACTCGCTCCTGGCCAAGGACTTCAAGCGCGGGCAGATCCCGCGCGGCCCGGCAGGGCCGGCCGGACCGGCGGGCCCGGCAGGGCCTGCGGGCCCGGCAGGACCGGCCGGACCGGGAGGCTCCGCGGCCGCGTCGAAGTGGGTC
>CAZXZX010000003.1:0-3020 GCA_964645445.1 uncultured Gaiellales bacterium | reverse complement strand
GCGGGACGTGGCCGAGCTGCTGTCTCCCGAGCAGGCCGTCGACGCGATCGAGGCGTGCTTCGTGCGAATGGCGCGCGGGGCGGTGGTGAACCGGCCGCGCTACCGGCTGCCGCTCGAGCACGGCGCGCTCGCGGTGATGGCAGCGTCCGACCTCGAGCTGGGCTATGCCGGCGCGAAGGTCTACTCGGGCTTCCGCGAAGGCGCCCGATTCGTGGTGCTCCTGTTCCGAGCCGACAGGCCGGAGCTCGTCGCTGTCGTCGACGCCGACAAGCTCGGGCAGCTGCGTACCGGCGCGGCCAGCGCTGTTGCGGCGAAGCACCTCGCGAAGGCGGGCGCGTCGACGCTCGGCGTCATCGGCTGCGGCTGGCAGGCGGAATCCCAGGTCGCATGCATCCGGGTGGCTGTTCCGACCATCGAGCGCGTCGTCGCGTACTGCCGCACAGCCGGGTCCGTCCGCGCGTTCTGTGCTGCGCATGGCGCGGAGCCGGGCGAGAGCGCGCAGGAGGCGGCAGCCTGCGACATCGTCGTGACCGTGACCGGCTCGCCCGACCCGGTGCTGCGCGGCGACTGGCTCCAACCAGGGGCGCTCGTGTGCGCCGTCGGCGCGAACGACGGCAAGCGGCGCGAGCTCGACAACGTCGTGCTTCAGCGCGCGGCGTTCGTCTGCTGCGACTCGCTCGAGGACGCGAGGCTCGAGTCCGCCGACCTCATCGAGCCCGTCGCGGGCGGCGTGCTCGACTGGCTCGAGGTGCACGAGCTGCAAGAGGTCGTCGCCGGCGAGCTCTCCGGCAGGCAGTCCGACGACGACATCGTGGTCTTCAAGTCGAACGGGCTCGCCGCCTGGGACGTCGCCGTCGCGACCGCGGTCGTCGAGCGCGCTACTGCTCGCTGAGTGCTGCGCGCGCCGCTTCGATCGCCTGCTCGCCGAGGGCGTGAATCACGTCGGGTCGAGACAGGAGCCGCCGCTGCTGCTCGACGCTCAGACGGTTCTGGACGTACGGGTCCTCGAGGATGTCCTCGATCCGGCGGCCGTTTCCGTGTTCGCGCAGGACATAGGCGGCGACGTTCTCCTCGGCGGGGGATTTCGCGAACAGAAACGAGAACGGCGATCGGAGCAGGCTGCCGAGCCTCAGCACGGCGTCGATTGTATAGTCGGCGTCGTGCAGGCTTCGGCCGACCGCGGTAGGTTCGCGGAGCGGGTGCTCCAGGGAGTCGACGATGCCGGTGGGGAGGAGCGCGTCGTCATCTGGATCGAGCGGAAGGCCGGTGCGGTCTGGGCCGTCGGCCGCGCGGTGAACGCACACGAGCGAAACGACCACGCTCCCCGTCGCGACGACTACATCTTCGAGGGCTACGAGCTCGACGATGCGCTCGAGCAGGCGAACGCGGCGCTCGAGGACGACCTGACCGTCTCCGAGGCGGATGGCCGGGCCGAGCACATGAAGCCGTTCACGCGCGACGAGTGCCTCAAGCCGCTCGAGGCGTGGTTCTTCGGGCGTACGCCGTAGCGCATCGTCGATAGTTCGCTCCGATGCTGGTGCGCGTTGGCTTCAGCGCCGATCCGGACGATGCCTTCATGTTCTGGGGGCTCGCGTCGGGAACCGTCGACCATCGCGGCTTCGACTTCGAGCCGGTGATCGCCGACATCCAGTCGCTGAACGAATGGTCGCTCGACGGACGGCTCGAGGTGACGGCGATGTCGGCAGCGACGTACCCGCGTGTGCACGAGCGGTACGCGCTGCTGCCGCACGGCGCGAGCTTCGGCTCCGGCTATGGCCCTGTCGTCGTCGCGCGCGAGAAGCTGTCGCTCGACGAGTTGCGCAACGAGGAGATCGTCGTGCCGGGCAAGCTCACGACCGCGTTCCTCGTCCTGCAGCTGGCGCTCGGCGCAGAGTTCCCGTGTCGCGTTCTGCCCTTCGACGAGATCCTCGACGAAGTCGCGTCTGGACGCGCGCGCGTCGGCCTGCTGATTCACGAGGGCCAGCTCACCTACGCCGACGCCGGCGTCGAGAAGTGCCTCGACCTGGGCGAGTGGTGGCTGCTCGAAACGGGGCTGCCGCTCCCGCTCGGCGTGAACACGATCCGCCGTGACCTCGGCGCCGAGAACATGCGCGCGATCTCCGACATCCTGCGCGCGTCGATCGACGCGGCGCTCGTGCATCGGGCTGAAGCGCTCGACTATGCGCTCGGATTCGGCCGCGGGCTCGACGACATCCGCGGAGACCGCTTCATCGAGATGTACGTGAACGACCTCACGCTCGACTACGGCGACGAAGGCCGGCAGGCGGTTCGCGAGCTCCTCGAGCGGGCGCACGCGGGCATTACGGTTCAATGGGTCGAATGAGTCACGCAGTCATCCTGTCGGCTGTGCGCACGCCGATCGGGCGGTACGGCGGCGCGCTCGCGGGGGACCGTCCGGACGATCTCGCCGCGCTCGCCATTACCGAGGCGGTCGCGCGCTCGGGCGTCGACGCGAACGAGATCGAGGACGTCTACTTCGGCTGCGCGAACCAGGCGGGGGAGGACAACCGCAACGTCGCGCGCATGGCCGCGCTGCTCGCGGGGCTGCCGCAGTCGGTCGCGGGGGTCACCGTCAATCGGTTGTGCGCGTCCGGGCTGACCGCGGTCGCGGCGGCCTGTCACTCGGTGATGGCCGGTGACGGCGATCTGTTCGTCGCGGGCGGCGTAGAGTCGATGACGCGCGCGCCGTACGCGTTCGCGAAGCCGGACAAGGCGTACCCGCGCGGGAACGTCACCGTGTACGACACGCATCTCGGGTGGCGCTTCCCGAATCCGAAGATGGAGGCGATGTTCCCGCTCGAGTCGATGGGCGAGACCGGCGAGAACGTCGCCGAGCGCTACGGCGTCACGCGCGAGGATCAGGACGCGTTCGCGCTCGCGTCGCAACAGCGCTGGGCGGCGGCCGCGGAAGCGGGTCGCTTCGACGACGAGCTCGTTCCCGTCCGCGACGTCGTGCGCGACGAGCATCCGCGGCCGGACACGACGATGGAGAAGCTCGC
>CAZXZX010000002.1:0-11455 GCA_964645445.1 uncultured Gaiellales bacterium | reverse complement strand
GCCTCCGTGAGGAACTGGCCGAGGATGTCGCCCCGTCGCGCGCCGAGCGCCTTACGGATGCCGATCTCGCGCGTGCGCTCGGTGACGGTGACGAGCATGATGTTCATCACGCCGATCCCGCCGACGAGCAGCGAGATCGCCGCCACCGCCGCAAGCAGAACCGTGAAGACGTGGTTCGTCGACGCGGTCGTCTGCAGGAGCGACGCCTGGTTCTGCACGCGGAAGTTCGCCGACCCGTTCGACGAGTGCGTCGGCGTGAGGATGTCGGTCGCCTCCGCCTCCGCGGCATTCACGTCGTGAGAGGACTTCGCCTCGACGATGATCTGGCTCAGCCCGCTCGTCACGCCCGTGATGAGGTCCTGCGTCGTCGTCAGCGGCGCGATGGCGATGTCATCCTGATCCTGGATGCCGTTCGTGCCCTTCGGCGTCAGAACGCCCTCGACCGTGAAGCCGATGCCGTTCAGCTTGACCGTTTGGCCGAGCGGGTTCTGGCTCCCGAACAGGTTCTCCACCACCGTCTGGCCGAGCACGACGACACGGGCATGCTGCGCGACGTCCTGGGAGGTGATGAACGTCCCCGCCTCGACGGGCGACTTCCGCGCTTCCCCGTACGACGGCGTCGTGCCGACGAACTGGCTCGGCGAGTAGCTGACCGAGCCGATGCTCGCCGTCACGCTCCCGCCCACGACCGGCGTGACGGACTTGATGTCGGGGGCGGCATTCCGATCCTCGAGCGCCTTCACGTCCTTCGTCGTGAACTGCGTGAACGAGCTCTGGAAGCCGCCGGAGCCGCGGCCGAAGCTGAAGCCGGGCATGATCGTGACGACGTTCGTCCCGAGTGCCTCGATCCGCTGCTGCACCGCCACGGACGATCCATGGCCGACCGCGACCAGGATGATGACGGCGGCGACACCGATGGTGATGCCGAGCATCGTCAGGAGCGAGCGGAGGCGGTTGGCGAGGACGCCCTGGACCGCCATCCGGAATGCCTCCGCAGCCGTCATGCCGTCAGCACCGCCGTCGGCGCTTCGTCCGGCTGGATCAGCCCGTCCGCGATGTGGACGATGCGCTTCGCGTATGCGGCGATGTCGGCCTCGTGGGTGATCATCACGATCGTCCGGCCGGCGAGGTTGAGCCGCGCGAAGATCTGCATGACTTCGGCGCTCGACGCGCTGTCGAGGTTGCCCGTCGGCTCGTCCGCGAGCACGATCGCGGGCTCGGTGACGATCGCGCGCGCGATCGCGACGCGCTGCTGCTGCCCACCGGAGAGCTCCGAGGGGACGTGGTGCATACGGTCGCCGACGCCGACGGCGACGAGGGCTTCCTCGGCGCGTCGCCTGCGCTCCGCCTTCGGCACGCGCGCGTAGATGAGCGGCAGCTCGACGTTGCGGAGCGCGGTCGTGCGCGGAATGAGGTTGTAGCTCTGGAACACGAAACCGATCTTCCGGTTGCGGACGAACGCGAGCTCGAAGTCGTCGAGCCGGCTCACGTCGATGCCCTCCAGCAGGTAGCGGCCACCGGTGGGGACGTCGAGGCAGCCGACGAGGTTCATGAGCGTGGACTTGCCACTGCCCGAGGCGCCCATCACGGCGATGAAGTCGCCTCGCTCGACACGCAGGTCGATGCCGCGGAGCGCCTGCACCGCGACATCGCCGGTGCCATACGTCTTCGTGACCCGCTCGAGGACGAGCGTCGCGCGGCGCCGCGGCCGGCTCATCCGCCCAGCCCGCCTCCGAAGAAGGCGGCGCCGCCGCCCCCACGGCCGAACCTGCCGCTCGTGCCGGCCGTGCCGGTCGTGCCCGACGTGCCCGACGTGCCCGAGGACGTGATCGTGACCGACGGCAGGACGACGCTCTCGTTCGCCGTGAGACCGCCGAGGATCGCCGTCGACGAGTCACCCTGGAGACCGGCGACCACCGGAACGCTCGCCTGCCGACCGTTCCGGAGGACCGTGACGGTGGCGTTCGCGCCGCTTCCGCGCACTGCGGCGGTGGGTACATGCAGGACGTTGTCGGCCTCGGCGACCACGACGTCGACGTTGCCGGTCATCCCGGACTTGAGGCCCGGCTCGCTGCGATCGAGTGCGAACGTGACGTTGTAGGTGACCACGCCCGACGAGGACGTCGCCGTCCCGTCGATGGCGATGATGTGCGCAGCGAGCTCGGTCGTCGGCAGCGCGTCGATCGTCACCGTTGCCGCCTGCCCCACGCGCAACTTCGCCGTGTCGGTCTCGGCGAAGCCGGCGACGAGCTCCATGCCGCTGATGCCGGTGAGCGTGACGAGGCCCGTCGACGACGACCCGCCGGACCCGCTCGATCCGGAGGAGCTGCTGCTCGAGACGGCCGAATTGCCGCCGCCCGACTCTGCCGTGCCGACCGTGCCGTTGACGGACGCGACCGTGCCCGCGATCGGCGCGCGCAGCGCCGTGTCGGCGAACGCCTTCTGCGCATTCACGAGTGCGACCTGCGCGTTGACGACCGACGCCTTCGCCCCCGCGAGCACAGCGGCGGTCGGAGGAGCCTGCTTCGTCGCGACCGAGGCGCGCGCCGAGGTGAGGCCGAGCTCGTCGGCGGAGACGGCTTGCGCGTCGCGGGCCTTCGTGCTCGCCGCGCTGAGCCGCGCGCTCGAGACGGCCTGCCGGTCGGAGGCGATCTTGGCCTCGTCGGAGCGAATCGTCTTCGTGTCGCTCTGCAGCGCTGTGACCGAAGACTGATCCGTGCTGATCTTGTTGTTGTCCGCCGTGATTGCGAAGCCGTCGGTCTGCAGCGTCGCGGCGAGCGCGTCGAGCTGGTTCTGGTCGTTGTTGACGGTGCTCGTGAAATCGTCGACCTGGTTCTGGTCGGACGCCTGCGCCGCTGTGTCCTTCGCAGCCTGCGCCTGCGAGAGGTCGGACTGCGCCAGCGACAGGTTCTGCTTGTCGACCGACTGCTGGTGCTGCAGGTTGAGCTGCGTCTGCTGGTCGGCCTGCTGCTTCGCCTGATCGGTCGCGAGCTGCGCCTGGTCGGCGGTGACCGCGGCGCTCGCGGCGGCCACGGTCGGGTACGTCGCCTGGTCCGTTTTCTGCTGGGCGAGATCGACCTTCTCCTGGCCCTGATCGGTGCGTAGCCCGTTCGTCGCCTGGGTGACGGAGGCCGCGGACTGTTTCTCGTCCTGCCTCACAGCCGCCCGCGCGTTCGCGAGCGACTGCTTCGCCTGTGTGATCGAGAGCGCATCCTGTCGCCGCTCCTGCGCCGTCTCACCGGTGAGCGTCTGCTCGTACTGCGCCTGCGCGGTCGCGAGCGAGGCCTCGGACTGTTGCAGCGCCTGCTGCGCGGAGGTGGAGTCGATGCGGCCGAGGAGCTGCCCCGCCCTCACGCGCTCGCCGGGCTTCACGGCGATCGAGGTGATCGTCCCCGCCGTGGTGAACCCGACGTTCAGCTCCTTGGCAGCTTGAAGCGCCCCAGTCGCCGACGTCGTGGAGAGGACGACGCCGCGCTGGACCGTCGCGGTGCGGGGAGGAGTGGTCGCGGTGCCCGTCCCCGCAACAACGAAGTACGACGCGACTCCAGCCCCGACGAGGGCAGCGCCGAGCATGCCGTTCAGGAGGCCGATTCGACCCAGGATCCCAGGTAGGCGCCCGCGGGACGCTCCGAGCGGAAGCCGACTGGTGATGACGTTCATTCGGAGCTCTCCTTCGCGGCGAGGCCCCCTGCAACGTCAAAGCCTGGAGTCGACTCCTATGAGCCGGATGAGAATTCGCGCGTCTGCAGGACAGAGTCCGCGAGCCCGTACTCCACCGCTTCCTCCGGCGAGAGGAAGCGGTCACGGTCGATGTCGTGCATGACCTGCTCGACGTCCTTGCCGGAATGCCGCGCGATGATCTCCGCATATTTGCGGGTGAGGGCCAGGATCTCGCGCGCGGCGATCTGGATGTCGGCCGGCTGGCCGCTCGACGAGGCGCGTCCCTGATGGATCATCACCTTCGCGTTCGGCAGCACATGGCGCTTGCCGGCCGCCCCCGACGCCAGCACGAGCGCGCCGGCCGACATCGCCATGCCGATGCCGTACGTGCAGACGTCCGGCTTGACGAACTGCATCGCGTCGTAGATCGCGAAGCCCGCGTACGCGTCGCCGCCGGGCGAGTTGACGTACAGGTGGATGTCCGCGTGGGGATCCTCGGCCTCGAGGAAGAGGAGCTGCGCGACGATGAGGTTCGCCGACTGCTCGTCGACCTGCGTGCCGAGGAAGACGATGCGTTCCCGGAGGAGGCGCGAGAAGATGTCGAAGGAGCGCTCGAAGCGGCCGTCCGACTCCACCACCATTGGCACAAGGGTGCTCACCGTGCGTATAATACGCAACCGTGGAGTTGCGCGTCGACAGAGAGGTCGTCCTCCCCGCAGAGCCCGAGGAGGTCTGGGAGGCGCTGACCGACCCAGAGCGCCTCGAGGAGTGGTTCGCAACCGAGGTCGAGCTCGACGCCCGACCGGGCGGCGAAGGCATCTTCCGCTGGGGCGACGGCGAGGAGCGCCGCGCGGTCGTCCGCGAGGCGGAGCCCGAGGAGCGCCTCGTCCTCGACTGGGACGACGGCGGCGAGGTCGTGCTCGAGCTCGAGGAGGTCGAGGGCGGCACGCGCGTGCACGTCACGGAGACGTCGCCGGAGTTTGCCGCGGCCCTCGAGCTGCACGCGCTCGCGTGGGCGCCGGTCAGGTAGAGCGGGTCTTCGACGCGCTCGGCGATCCCGGGCGCCGTGCGCTCGTCGCCTCCGTGGCTGCGCGCGGGACGGCGACGGCGACCGAGCTCGCGGCGGAGCTCCCGGTCACGCGGCAGGCGGTCGCCAAGCAGCTCGGCGCGCTCGCCGACGCGGGGCTCGTGCACGCCACGCGCGTCGGGCGCGAGACACGTTATGCCGTCACCCCGCAGCCGCTCGGCGACGCGGCCGAGTGGCTCGTCGAGATGGGCGCGCGGTGGGACGAGCGGCTGGCGGCGCTCGGGAGAAGCCTGTCTAGGGCCCGAGCCGCTCGATGACCCAGCCGTCTCCTTCCGCGCGATAGCGGAAGCGGTCGTGCAGCCGGTCGTCGCCGTGCTGCCAGAACTCCCAGGCGTCCGGCACGAGCCGGAATCCTCCCCACCACTCCGGCCGCGCCCGCTCGCCCTGCGCCTCGAGCTCGGCCACGCGCCGCTCGAGCCATGCGCGCGACTCGACGGGCCGGCTCTGCGGCGAGGCGACCGCGGACAGCCGCGCGCCCAGCGGGCGCGTGGCGAAGTACGCATCCGACTCGGTGTCGGACACCGGATGCACCTCGCCCTCGATGCGCACCTGGCGGCCGAGGGGCTCCCAGTAGAAGAGGAGCGCGGCACGAGGGTTCTGCGCCAGCTCGCGCCCCTTGCGGCTCGGATAGTGCGAGTAGAAGACGATCCCCTCTTCGTCGGCCTGTTTCATCAGCACCATGCGCACGGACGGGCTGCCGTCCGCCGCAGCGGTGGCGAGCGCCATCTTCTCCGCTGCCGGGACCGCCGCCTCGGCCTCGGCGAACCACCGGCGGAACTGGACCAGCGGCTCTGCCGCGAGATCTTTGCGATGCATCGCGCCGAGGCTACGGGAAATCCCCATCGCAGCCACCGGCCCCCAGCCGGTACACCTTGAGCATGGCGATGATCGAGGGAGTCGCGACCGACGTCATCCTCCGGGACGGCTCGACGCTGCGGCTGCGCGCGCCGGCCGCCGGCGACGCGGACGCGATGCTGGAGTTCTTCTCCAGCCTCTCCGAGCGCAGCCGGTACCTCCGCTTCCACGGCTTCCCCGCGCTCGGCCCGAAGCTCGTCGCTCCGTTCCTGGACCCGGATTGGGAGGAGCGCGGCGCACTCGCCGGCTGGATCGAAGGCCGCATGGTCGCGCTCGCCAACTTCGCGCGCCTGCGCGACCCGCGCCGCGCCGAGGTGGCGTTCACGGTCGCCGACGACTATCAGGGCCGCGGCGTCGGGACGCGCCTGCTCGAGCAGCTCGCCGCGCTCGCGGCCGGCGCAGGCATCGAGCAGTTCGTCGCGGAGGTGATGCCGGACAACCGGAACATGCTCGTCGTCTTCCGCGACGCCGGATTCGACGTGACGCGCGAGCTCGAGGGAGGCTCCGTCGAGGTGCACTTCCCCATCGCGCCGACCGAGCGCTACCGCGACCAGGTCGCAGAACGCAACCACGTCGCGGTGCGCGCGTCGCTACAGCCGTTTTTCGAGCCGGCGTGCATCGCGGTCATCGGCGCCTCCGCTCGGCGCGGGTCGATCGGCGGCGAGCTCTTCCGCAACGTGCTCGCAGCCGACTTCGCCGGCGCCGCCTATCCGGTGAACCGCGGCGGCGATCCCGTCGCAGGCGTCCGCGGCTATCGGCGCGTCGCCGACATTCCCGACACGGTCGATCTCGTCGTCATCTGCCTCCCGGGCGAGCACGTGCTCGACGCCGCACAGGAGGCGCTCGAGGCCGGCGTGAAGGCGCTCGTCGTCATCTCCGCAGGCTTCGCGGAGATCGGCGCCGAGGGCCGCGTGCGCCAGGACCGGCTGCTCGAGCTCGTCCGCGCGCACGGCGCTCGCATGATCGGCCCGAACTGCCTCGGCATCTCGTCCGCCACGACACGGCTGAACGCGACGTTCGCGCCGCGCGCGTTCCCTGCGGGGAAGATCGGCTTCTCGTCGCAGAGCGGCGCGCTCGGCCTCGCCGTCCTCGAGCACGGCCAGGAGCGCGAGCTCGGCCTGTCCGCGTTCGTGTCGATCGGCAACAAGGCCGACGTCTCATCCAACGACTTGCTCGAGTGGTGGGCCGAGGACGCGAACACCGAGCTCGTCATGCTCTACCTCGAGTCCTTCGGCAACCCGCGCGCATTCGCCCGCATCGCGCGTCGCGTCGCGCGAAAGAAGCCGGTGCTCGCGATGAAGAGCGGCACGACGCGCGCAGGGATCAAGGCCGCGAGCTCCCATACCGCCGCGCTCGCCGGCTCGGAGGCGGCTGTCGACGCCCTCTTCCGGCAGGCCGGCGTCATCCGCACGCAGACGCTCGACGAGCTCGTCGACGTCGCGGCGCTCCTCTCCGACCAGCCCGTCCCTCGCGGCCGCCGCGTCGCACTGCTCACGAATGCCGGCGGGCTCGGCATCCTCTGCGCCGACGCATGTGAGGCGGGAGGCCTCGAGCTGCCGTCGCTCTCCGAGGAGACGCTCCGTGCCCTGCACGATCTCATGCCCGTCGAGGGGAGCACGGCGAACCCCGTCGACATCCTCGGCTCGGCCAACGCGAAGACGTTCGCCGACGTGATGCCGGTCGTGCTCGCCGACCCGAGCGTCGACTCCCTCATCGTCCTCTTCGTCCCGACCGTCGGCGTCTCCGAGGACGACGTCGGCGCTGCCATCAGCCGCGCCGCGGCGGGCGCCGCCGGCAAGCCGGTGCTCTGCGCATTCCTCTCGGCGAAGGGCGCGCCCGCGACCCTGCGTGGCGACGCCCCAATTCCAGCCTTCTCG
Organism: uncultured Gaiellales bacterium; assembly: GCA_964645445.1. GTDB lineage: Bacteria > Actinomycetota > Thermoleophilia > Gaiellales > Gaiellaceae > Palsa-739. The sequence goes on along the minus strand of CAZXZX010000002.1, from coordinate 3,976 downwards.
TATCCCGAGGCAGCCGCGCGCGCGCTCAGCCGTGCGGCCGACCGCGGCGACTGGCTGCGGCGTCCCGCGGGGACGGTTCCGGAGCTCGAGGTCGACCGCGAAGCAGCCGAGGCCGTCGTCGCCGAAGCGCTCGCGCTCGCCGACGATGCATGGCTCGAGCCGGCGCAGGCGCGGCGGCTGCTGGAGGCATACGGCCTGCCCGTGGCGCCCGAGCGCGTCGTGGACACGATCGACGCCGCCGTGGCCGCCGCCGGCGAGCTCGGCTTCCCGGTCGTCGTGAAGAGCGCGGCCGCCGGAGCGCACAAGACGGAATCGGGCGGGGTCGCGCTGAACCTCGGCGACGAGGCCGAGGTACGCGCAGCGGCAGAGCGCGTCGGGATGCCGGTGCTCGTGCAGCCGATGGTTCGCGGCGGCGCGGAGCTGCTCGCCGGCGCCGTGCAGGATCCCGTGTTCGGCCCTCTCGTGGCGTTCGGCCCCGGCGGCGTCTTCGCCGAGCTCATCGGCCAGGCGCAGTTCCGCCTCGCCCCACTCACCGATCTGGACGCACGAGAGCTCGTGCGCAGCGGCAAGGCCGGGCGGCTCGTCGGGGGCTTCCGCGGCGCGGCGCCGGCCGACGAGGACGCGCTCGTCGACCTCCTCGTCCGGCTCGCCCGGCTCGCCGAAGAGGTTCCCGAGGTCGCCGAGCTCGACCTGAACCCGGTGCTCGCGCTCTCCGATCGCTGCGTCGCGGTCGACGCGCGCGTCCGCGTGGCGCGCCAGGCGCCGCAGCGTCGCGCAAAGTCCTGGTAGCCGCCTCCAGGTGCGGTGTCGGAGACCGGCTGCCAAAGTCGACGGCCGGCTCTCGCCGGCCTTCGACTGGTGGATGCGCCGGAGCTTCGAAAAGTCCGGTTATGTCGGCAACGGGCAAGCACCGGTCAGGGGAAGGCACCGACCGTCACCGTGTCTCGAGCCTCGCCGCTGCCGGTGACCCATTCATCAGCAGTTTCCCGCAGGTAGCGTCCCGGGCATGCACGCATTCGGAGTCGGGTCGGTCGTCGAGAAGCTCCGCGCCGCCGGCGGTGGGTACGAGATCGTCCACGAGTCCGAAGGAGTCGAACTCGGCGTGTACGTCCTCGTTGCGCCCGAGCCTGACCGGCAACAGCCGCACGACGACGACGAGATCTACGTCGTGCTCGACGGCTCGGGGGTGCTCGACGTCGAGGACGTGAGCGTTCCGGTGAAGGTCGGCGACGCCGTCTTCGTCGAGGCCGGCGCCGAACATCGCTTCAGCGCGTACGAGCAGCTCGCGGTGCTCGTGCTATTCGAGCGCAAGCGCTGAGCGCACGCCGCGCGCGATCTCGAGATCCTCGCGGGCTGCGATCACGAACGTCCGCACCGCCCCGGAGCCGATGTCGGCATCCGGCTCCGCGTCGGTGTTCCGCGCGCGGTCGACGGCGACGCCGAGGAACCCGAGCCCGTCCGCCGCGCGCACACGAATCGACCCGGCGCGCTCGCCGACGCCGCCGGTGAAGACGAGAACGTCGAGACCGTCGAGCGCCGCCACCATCGCCGCGATCTCGCGCCTCAGCCGGTGGACGTAGACCTCGATCGCGAGCCGCGCGTTCTCGTCGCCGCGGGTCTCTGCCTCGAGGATCGCCTTCATGTCGCCGGTGCCGGCGAGGCCGGTGAGCCCGGAGCGATGCTCGAGCGTCGACGCAAGCTCGGACGGCGGCATTCCCATGTGCTCCTCGAGCCAGAGGATGAGGCCGGGGTCGACGGAGCCCGAGCGCGTCGCCATCACGAGGCCGTCGAGCGGCGTGAAGCCCATCGTCGTGTCGACCGAGCGGCCGCCCTGAACCGCGGCGAGCGACGCACCCGCGCCGAGATGGCAGGTGACGATGCGCAACTCCTCGACCGGCGCACCGGCGAGCTCGGCCGCGCGCCGCGACGCGTAGGCGTGCGAGAGGCCGTGGAAGCCGAAGCGGCGGAGCGTCCAGCGCGTCCGCCATTCGCGTGGGAGCGCATAGGTCGCAGCAGCCGCCGGGATCCCGGCGTGGAACGCCGTGTCGAAGCACGCGACCGCAGGCACGCGCGGCAGCTTGTCGCTGACCAGCTCGAGGGCGCGTAGCGACTTCGGCTGGTGCAAGGGCGCGAGGTCTGTAAGCGCCTCGAGGCGCCGCACGACGCTCTCGTCGATCACCACCGGCTCGACGAACTCCGTCCCGCCGTGCACGATCCGATGCCCGACCGCGTCGATTCCCTCGAGCTCGTCGAGATCGACGTCGCTCGCCACCAGCTCGTCGCCGTCGAGCACCGACAGCTTCAGGCTGCTCGACCCCGCGTTGACAACGAGGATCCTCAAGTACTCAGTGCGGCCAGACCCAGTCGCGAACGGCGGGCGGATCCTCGCCCTCGAGACGCGTGTAGGCGCGGGACTGGACGCGCTCGTCCTCCATGCGCTGCCTCAGCGCCGCCGCGTGCGAGCCGAGCGAGGGGACGCGGTCGATCACGTCCATCACGAGATGGAACCGGTCGAGGTCGTTGAGCATCACCATGTCGAACGGCGTCGTCGTCGTGCCCTCCTCCTTGTAGCCGCGCACGTGGATGTTGGAGTGGTTCGTGCGGCGGTACGTCAGGCGGTGGATGAGCCAGGGGTAGCCGTGGAACGCGAACACGACCGGCTTGTCGGTGGTGAAGAGCGTGTCGAACTCGCCGTCGGACAAGCCGTGCGGATGCTCGGTATCCGGCTGAAGTCGCATGAGGTCGACGGCATTGACAACACGCACCCGCAGCTCCGGCAGCTCCCGACGGAGAACGTCAACCGCAGCGAGCGTCTCGAGCGTCGGGATGTCGCCTGCGCAGGCCATCACCACGTCCGGGTCGCCGCCGTCGTTCGAGGCCCACTCCCAGATGCCGATCCCACGCGTGCAATGAAGCACGGCGTCCTCCATCGACAGGTAGTTCAGCGCAGGCTGCTTCCCGGCGACGATGACGTTCACGTAGTGGCGGCTGCGCAGGCAGTGGTCGCCGACGGAGAGCAGGGTGTTCGCATCCGGCGGCAGGTAGATGCGGATGATCTCCGCGCGCTTGTTCGCAACGTGGTCGATGAAGCCGGGATCCTGGTGCGAGAAGCCGTTGTGGTCCTGTCGCCACACGTGCGATGAGAGGAGATAGTTCAGCGACGCGATCGGCTGCCGCCAGTGGATGTCGCGTGTCGTCTTCAACCACTTGGCGTGCTGGTTGAACATCGAGTCGACGATGTGGATGAACGCCTCGTAGCAGTTGAAGAGCCCGTGCCTGCCGGTGAGCAGGTACCCCTCCAGCCAGCCCTGGCACTGGTGCTCGGACAGCACCTCCATCACGCGCCCCTCGGGCGCCAGATGATCGTCGGTCGGCAGCGTCGCCGCCTCCCACTGGCGATCGGTGACCTCGAACACGGCGCCGAGCCGGTTCGAGTCCGTCTCATCGGGGCCGAAGAGCCGGAACTGTGTCGGATTCAGGCGGATGACCTCGCGCAGATAGCCGCCCAGCACACGCGTCGCCTCGCTGAACGTCGTCGCCGGCCGCGCGACCTCGACGGCGAAATCGCGGAAGTCGGGCAGGACGAGGTCGTGCAGCAGGACGCCGCCGTTCGCGTGCGGATTCGCGCTCATGCGGCGATGCTCCTTCGGCGGCAGCGCTGCCAGCTCGGGGACGAGGGCGCCGCGCTCGTCGAACAGCGTCTCCGGCTGGTAGCTGCGCAGCCACGACTCGAGCTGCTCCCGATGCTCCGGATTCGTGCGCGTCTGCGCGAGCGGCACCTGGTGCGAGCGCCACGTTCCCTCGGTCGGGAGGCCGTCGACGAACTTCGGTCCCGTCCACCCCTTCGGCGTGCGCAGGACGATCATCGGCCAGCGCGGCCGCTCGGTCACGCCCTCGAGCCGCGCCGCGCGCTGGGCAGCGGTGATCTCCTCCACCGCCCGGGCGAGGACGGCGGCCATCAGCTGGTGCGCCTCTG
>CAZXZX010000001.1:0-17644 GCA_964645445.1 uncultured Gaiellales bacterium | reverse complement strand
GGCGGCATGGGCGTGAAGACCATCCAGCTGACCGAGGCGAAGGGCACGCTCGCCGGCGCCCGCGTCGTCCGCGACGGCTACCAGGTGATGCTCATCTCGACCGGAGGCACGGTGATCCGCATGCCGGCCGACGAGATCAAGCGCCTCGGCCGCGCGACCCAGGGCGTGATCGTCATGCGGCTGCGTGGGGACGAGCGGGTCTCCTCCCTTGCGCCTGTCGTCGAGTCGGACGACAGCGACGCCCCGGAGCCGGTTGCCGGGGAGGCCGTCGAGCCCGACGAGACCACCGGGTAGCTCCCTCGAAAGGGGGAGGTTTGGGAAGCCTGCCCTTCCAAAACGCAACAATCCCTTCTATAACTCTCAACCGCGGGGTCCGGACGACGGTGAGGGCGGGGGATTTCTGAATGGCCAGCAGGCAAGTCGACTTTCTCGAACCGATCGATCTCGCCGAGCATCTCGGCAAGGTCCAGCTCTACCTCGGTCAGGTCTGCCAGATCGCCGGGATCTCGAAGATGCAGCTCGACTACTGGACGAACAAGGCCCAGATTCCCACGAAGGGGAAGAAGCAGCGCATCTACGACATCGACGCGCTCGAGACGGTCATGCTGATCAAGCAGGCGAAGGACAAGGGTCTGAACCTCGGCGCGGCCATCGACGCCGCCCGCCGCTTCCGCGAGCAGAACGGCAACTAGCTCCTTCTACTTCTTCTCGAGGAACGGCTTGATCAGGTCGATCGGGGCCGGGAAGATGATCGTCGTGGAGTTGGAGGCGCCGATCTCGAGCAGCGTCTGCAGGTAGCGCAGCTGGAGCGCGATCGGGTGCTCCTCGATCACGATCGCGGCGTCCTTGAGCCGTTCTGCGGCCTGGAACTCGCCCTCGGCGTTGATGATCTTCGCGCGCCGCTCGCGCTCGGCTTCGGCCTGGCGCGCCATGGCGCGCTGCATGTCGCCGGGGATCTCGACGTCCTTCACCTCGACGATCGAGACCTTGATCCCCCACGGGCCCGTCGCCTCGTCGATGATCGACTGGAGGATCGCGTTGATCTTCTCGCGCTCCGACAGCAGCTCGTCGAGCACGTGCTGGCCCAGCACCGACCTCAGCGTCGTCTGCGCGATCTGCGAGGTCGCGACCATGAAGTTCTCGACCTTCACGATCGCGTCTTGCGGCTGGACGATGCGGAAGTAGGCGACCGCGTTCACCCGCACGGGAACGTTGTCCTTGGTGATCACTTCCTGCGGGGGGATGTTGAGCGTGATCGTGCGCAGGTCGACCTTCACGATCTGGTCGACGAACGGGATCTTCCACACGACGCCCGGGCCGCGCGTGTCGAGCAGCCGCCCGAGGCGGAACATCACGCCTCGCTCGTACTCACGAAGGATTCGGACGAAGCCGAGCACTCCCGACGACTCTACTTCAGCCGAGGCGCCGAGTGAATCGGCGCCCCTTCTTCGTCGGCGTCGCGAGCGGCCTCTCGGTTCACCGTGAGCTCGAGGCCATTGACGGCCTCGACCTCGACCTCCTCACCGGGGACGAGGTCGGTGTCGTCCCCGGCGTGCGCCCTCCACAGCTCGCCGTCGACGAACACGAGCCCGGGTGCCCGGACCTCCGCACGCTTCCCGACGATCGCCTGCGGGCCGACGGCCACCGGGCGCCGCCGTGCGGCGAGCCCCTTGCCGAGGGCGAAGCTCCAGAAGAGTGCGATGGCGGCACCGATGCTGACGATGAGCCACGTGTTGACGTGGTACGGCGCAGGCTGGTTCTGGAAGAGCAGCGCAAGGCCGAAGCCGAGGGCGATCACCCCCGCCACGGTGAGCGCACCGTGCGTCAGCGCGTGCAGGTCGATGACGAGGAGCGCAACGCCGAGCAGGATGAGCGCGATGCCGCCCCAGCTCGGGTTCAGGACGGAGAAGCCGTACAGCGCGATGACGAGCGACACCGCGCCGAGCGCACCGGGCAAGACGACGCCGGGGTGCAGGACTTCGAAGATGAGCCCGATGATCCCGGCGAGGAACAGCAGCGAGATCAGGTTCGGGTCGATGATCGTGTTGAGAAAGCGCGTGACGAAACCCGGTTTGACCGTGTCGATCTGCGCGCCGGCGAGGTGGAGCGTGTACGGGCGCTGGGCGTATTTCGTCCGGTAGCCGTCGAGCTGCTTCAGCAGCGCGGGCAGCGTCGGTGCGATCGCGTCGATGACGTTCATCTTCAGCGCCTGCGTCGCGGTGAGGTTCGACGCGACTCGTACCGCCCTCGCCGGCCACCGGGTATTCCGGTGGTGGGCTGCGGCGAGCGCCGTCAGCGAGGCGACCGCATCGTTGATCACCTTGCGGCGGAGATCCGAGCCGAGGTTCTGGCCGCTCGAGTCGATCGGCGTGGACGAACCGATGTTCGTCACGGGCGCCATCGCGAGCACGTCCGCGGCCTGCGAGACCCACACACCCGCTGACGCGGCGCGCGCGCCATTGGGCGACACGTAGACGATCACCGGGAGCTTCGCGTTCAGCTCGGCGTTGTAGATCGTCTTCATCGACGTCGAGAGCCCGCCAGGCGTGTCGAGCAGGATGACGGCGGCGTCGTAGTGGTCGTCGGCCGCTCGGGAGAGCTCATGGGTCAGGTAGCCCTGCGTCACCGGGTTGATCTCGAGATCCGGGCCGAACTGGATCGCGAGCACCCGCTTCTGCGTGGCAGCGCCCGCCGTGCCGGCAAGGAGGAGGGCGGCGAGCGCGACGAGCACTGCGCGCATGGGCATCAGGATACGCCCGCCCAGGTGTCGTACCGGCTCTCGAGCTCGGCGAGAACCGCGGCGAGGAGCGGCGCGCGCTCGACCTCGCGGCGGAGCTCGATTCGCAATGACGTCGGCACCTTCTCCGCATCGCGTGGGAGCTCGTCCTCCGTCTGGTTGACGTTCACGCCGATGCCGAGCACGACGCGCCCGGCGGTCGCCTCGGGCAGGACGCCGGCCACCTTGCGGCCACCGATCATGACGTCGTTCGGGTGTGCGACCTCTGCGCCCGCCTCGAGCGCGGCGGCGACGGCTCCGCCCGCCACGAGCGATAGCTCGGGCCAACGGGCCATCTCGACCGGCGGCCGGAGCATGACCGAGAAGAGGAGGGCGCGGCCGGAGATGTCCTGCCAGACGCGGCCGAGGCGCCCGCGGCCCTCGGTCTGGTGGTCGGTCGCGACCGTCGTCCCTTCCGCCGCGTCCTCGCCGACCTCGCGCTGCGTCGATGGGCACTCGGGCACGAAGCGGTAGGGCCTTCCGAGGCGCCCGCGTAGCAATGGGACGACGAGCTCGGGCGTCAGATCCGACACGCCCATCTAGACTAACCCCGCGGTGAAGGCGATCCGGCAGCCCCTGCGGCCTCAGGCGACACCGGCCTACGAGAAGCTCAGCGACCCGATTCTCGTGCGGCGCGCGCAAGACGGCGACCGGGCGGCGCTCGAGGCGCTCTGCGCGCGGCATGCGCCGCGGGTCGAGCGGCTGGCGCACTACCTGCTGCGCGATCCCGAGGATGCGTCCGACGCGGCGCAGGAGGCGCTCGCGAAGCTGTGCATCCGTTTGCCGCAGTTCCGCGGCGACTCCCAGTTCTCGACGTGGCTGCACCGCCTCGTCGTCAACACTTGCCGGGACGCGGCCGAACGGTCGAAGTCGCGGAGGCACGAGCCGCTCGCCGACGACCTCCATGCCGGAACGGCCGGCGATCCCGTTCGGGAGGCCGGCATGTCCGAGCTGAGGCGAGAGCTGTGCGACTCGCTGGCCGGCATCTCTCCGCGGGAGGCGCAGGTGATCGTTCTCAAGGACGCGATGGGCTACTCCTTCGAGGAGATCGCCGAGGCCGCGGGGATGCCCGTCGGCACGGCGAAGTGCCACGCACACCGCGGGCGCGCGCGACTCCGGGGAAAACTGGAAGACGTGGCGTGACGCCGCCGGCCGCGCCGTTCGGTCGGGACGTGATCATGGAGCTGATCCCGCACCGGCCCCCGTTCCTGCTCGTGGACGAGATCGTCGAGCTCGAGCCGGGGAGACGCGTCGTCGGAACACGTGAGATCCGCGCGGACGACTGGTGGTTCGCAGGCCACTTCCCCGAACGGCCCGTCATGCCGGGCGTGCTCACCGTCGAGGCGATCGCGCAGGCCGGTGCGGTCGCCGTCCTCGCCGACGAGGCCAACCGGGGGAAGATCCCGTTCTTCGCCGGGATCAACGACTGCCGTTTCAAGCGCATCGTCGAGCCCGGTGACATCCTCACGCTCGAGTGCGAGTTCGTCCGCGTGCGTGGCCCGATCGCGAAGGGCGAGGGACGCGCCACCGTCGACGGCGAGATCGCCGTCGAGGCGCTTTTGACAGTCTTCGTCGGCGAATGATCGGAAACGTCACAGCGGGCGCCGACGTGACGATCACCGGGCTCGGGTGCAAGGTGCCCGACCGGGTGGTGGCGAACGACGAGCTGTCGCGATACGTCGACACGTCGGACGAGTGGATCCGCGAGCGCACCGGGATCCGCGAACGCCGTATCGCCGCGCCGGAGGAAGCGCTCTCCGACCTTGCGCTCCCATCTGCGCGGGACGCGCTCGCGCAGGCCGGCGTGAGCGGCGAGGACGTCGACCTGATCATCGTCGCCACGGTCACCCCGGACATGGCGTTCCCATCGACCGCCGCGCTCGTCGCCGACGCCATCGGCGCGACCGATGCGGCTGCCTACGACCTGTCCGCCGGTTGCACCGGCTTCATGTACGCGCTCGCACAGGCGTACGGCATGCTCGCGAGCGGTCTTGCGCAGCGGGCGCTCGTCGTCGGCGGCGACGTCCTGTCCAAGATCCTCGATTGGAGCGACCGGTCGACGCTCGTCCTCTTCGGGGACGGAGCGGGCGCGGTCGTGCTCGAGGCGGCCCCACGGCAAGGGTTCCTCGGCTTCGAGCTCGGGGCGGACGGCGGGGGCGGGGCGAGCCTCTGGCTTCCGGGCAGCGGCTCCCGTCTGTTCGAGGAACCGGAGAAGTACGTCAAGATGAACGGCCGGGAAGTGTTCAGATTCGCCACGAGGATCCTCGTCCAGTCGGCCGAGGATCTCATGGCGAAGTGCGAGGTCACCATCGACGACGTGGATCTCTACATCCCCCACCAGGCGAACGTCCGGATCATCGACCACGCAACCCGGAAGCTCGGTGTGCCGTCTGACAGAGTTGTGATCAATGTGGACAGGTATGGGAACACGTCCTCCGGGTCCATCCCGCTCGCCATGGCCGATGCGCTCGCCGACGGGCGGCTCCAGCCGGGGATGCTCGTGCTCATGACCGGCATGGGTGCGGGGCTCACCTGGGGGAGTGCCCTCATGCGCTGGACGATGGAGCCGGCGGCGTGAAGGTCGCGTTTTCAGCCCACCAAAATGCTGCGCATTTCGGTGGGGGCCCAAAGGGGGCGTCGCGGTGAAGGTCGCGTTTTGCTTCCCGGGCCAGGGTTCGGTCGAGCCGGGCATGGGTCGCGACATCGCGACAGCCGTCCCCGAGGCCCGTGCCGTGTACAGGCGGGGGAGCGGCGCGGCGAATCTCGATCTCGAGCGGCTGTGCTTCCACGGCGACGCGTCGGAGCTGCTCGACACCGCCGTTCAGCAGCCGGCACTCGTCGCGACGTCGCTCGCAGTGCTTGCTGCCATACGCGCGCGCGGAATCGAGCCCGACTACGTCATCGGGCACTCGGTCGGCGAGTTCGCGGCACTCGCCGCTGCCGGGTCGATGACCGAAGAGGAGGCGATCGCGCTCGTGCGCGAGCGCGGTATCGCGATGGCCGAGGCGGCCGCGCGCCACCCAGGCTCGATGGCCGCGATCCTCGGCCTCGAGGACGAGGTGGTCGAGACGCTTTGCCGCAAGATCCTCGGCGTGTGGCCGGCGAACTACAACTGCCCGGGCCAGATCGTCGTGTCGGGGGAGCACGCCGCCGTCGACGAATGCTGCGAGCTCGCGCAGGAAGCGGGCGCGCGCCGCGCTGTGAAGCTCAAGGTGTCCGGTGCGTTCCATTCGCCGCTCGTCGCGCGCGCGGCCGACCGTCTGCGGCCCGCGATCGACAAGGTGAAGTTCCAGGAGCCGGTTGCGCCGTTCATGTCGACGGTGACGGCGCGGCTCGAGTCGGCGCAGCGGATGGCCCCGCTGCTCGTCGACCAGCTCACCGCGCCGGTTCGTTTCACGCAGGCCGCGAGCGAGCTCATGCGCGAGGGCGTCCGCACCTTTGTCGAGGTCGGCCCGGGGAACGTGCTCTCGGGTCTCGTCAAGCGAATCGACCGCAGCGTGAAGGCCGTCTCGGTGAACAGCCTTGCCACGCTCGATGAGCTGCACGACGTACTCGCTGCCGACACGTGAGCTTCGCGTCACTCGAAGGAAAGAACGCGCTCATCACGGGCGCGTCGCGGGGCATCGGCCGCGCGATCGCCGTGGAGCTCGCGAGCGCGGGCGCGTCCGTCGTCGTAGGCTATCGCTCCGGCAAGGACGAGGCCGAGACGCTGGTCGCCGAGATCGGCGGCCGGGCGGTGCAGGCCGACGTCTCCGATCCCGCCGAGGCCGCCAGGCTCGTCGAGGAGGCGGGTGATGTCGACGTGCTCGTCAACAACGCGGGGCTCACGCGCGACGGCTTGCTCGCGCGTATGTCGGACGACGATTGGCGTGTGGTCATCGAGACGAATCTCTCCTCCGTCTTCTACACGTGCCGCGCGGTGACGCGCCCGATGATGAAGAAGCGCGCCGGGTCGATCGTCAACGTCTCCTCGATCGTCGGCGTTCACGGCAACTGGGGCCAGACGAACTACGGGGCGTCGAAGGCGGGCATCATCGGCTTCACGAAGTCGCTCGCCCGTGAGCTCGGCAGCCGGAACGTGCGCGCGAACGTCGTCGCGCCGGGCTATGTGAAGACGCAGCTGACGGATGTTCTGCCCGAGGAGGCGACCGCCGCGATGCTCCAGAACACGCCTCTCGGGCGTCTGGGAGATCCGGCGGACATCGCACGGGCGGTACGCTTCCTCTGCTCCGACGAGGCCTCGTTCATCACGGGCGAAGTGCTCCTCGTCGACGGCGGAATGGGAATGTGAGCAGTCACAACGGGTCACTCAACGGGCGCAGGCGCGTCGTCATCACCGGTCTCGGTGCGCTGACGCCACTCGGAAACGACGTTCGCTCCACCTGGGAGGCGCTGCTCCGTGGCGAATCCGGCGCTGGGCCGATCACCCACTTCGACGCTTCCGAGTACGCGGTGAGGTTCGCGTGCGAGGTGAAGGACTTCAATCCGTCGGACTGGATCGACTACAAGCAGGCCCGGCGTATGGACCGGTTCGCGCAGCTGATCGTCGCCGCTGCACGCCAGGCGGAACAAGACTCCGGGCTCGACATCGCCGCGGACGCCGATCGGATCGGCGCAGCGATCGCGACTGGGATCGGCGGCCTGACGTCATTCCAGGACTGCCACGACACGTTGCGCGACCGCGGTCCCGACCGCGTGAATCCATTCGCGATTCCGTCCATCATCCCGAACATGGGCGCCGGATGGGTGTCGATGGAGCTCGGGACGAAAGGCCCGCTCGCGTCGCAGTGCACTGCGTGCGCAGCGTCGAACATGGCCATCGGCGACGGGACCGACGCGATTCGGCTCGGCCGCGCGGACGTGATGTTCTGCGGCGGCACGGAGGCGGCGGTCAACAAGGTGGGCATCGCGGGCTTCGGCGCGATGCGCGCCCTCTCGCGACGCAACGACGATCCCGCACATGCGTCGCGACCCTTCGACGCGAAGCGCGACGGGTTCGTCATGGGCGAGGCGGCCGCCGTGCTCGTCCTCGAGGAGCTCGAGCATGCGCTCGCGCGCGGCGCGAAGATCTACGGCGAGATCGGCGGCTACGGCGTGTCGGCGGACGCGAGTCACATCACCGAGCCGGACCCGACTGGGGTCAATCCCGCCCGGGCGCTGAAGATGGCGATGGCCGACGCCGGCGTCTCGCCGGATCAGGTCGACTACGTCAACGCGCACGCGACGTCGACGCCGATCGGCGACTCGAGCGAGACGCGCGTGATCAAGCTCGCGATGGGCGAGGAGAACGCACATCGCATCGCCATCTCGGGGACGAAGGGCGCCACGGGCCATTGCCTCGGCGGCGCCGGCGCCGTCGAGGCGCTGTTCACGACACTCGCAGTGCACGAGGGCTTCCTGCCGCCGACGATCAACTACGAGTACCCGGATCCCGAATGCGATCTCGACTACGTCCCGAACGAGGCGCGGAAGGCGGACGTGAACGTCGCGATCAACAACTCGTTCGGGTTCGGCGGGCACAACGCCTGCGTCGTCATCCGCAAGCACAGCGAATAGCTGCGATTCGGTGCCGGACGCCGTTTACGGTGTCTGACACCCCTCCTAGGCTTCTGACGTGCAACACGAGCTCGTGGTCGTGCGCCGCTCACGGCGCGCGAAACGCTGGACCATCGACGTCCCGTGGGGAGAGCCCGCGCGGCTCACTGTGCCGGCATGGATGTCCGACCGCGAGATCGACGGCCTACTGCACGCGCATCGCGACTGGCTTGCGGCGGAGCGGGCCCGCCAGCGCCCGCGGCTGCGGCTCGATCCGCGCGCCGTGTCCGAGCTCGAAGGGCGTCGCGCAGCGCGCGAGCTCGTGCACATGCTCGTCGAGGAGGAGGCGGCGGAGCTCGGCGTCGAGGTGGAACGAATCCAGATCCGCGACCAGCGGACCCGCTGGGGATCATGCTCCTCGGCCGGCAACCTCTCCTTCAACTGGCGCCTCGTCCTCGCGCCTTTCGACGTCCTCGACTACGTCGTCGTGCACGAGGTGTGCCATCTCCGCGAGGCGAACCACTCGCGCCGGTTCTGGCGGCTCGTCGAGACCCGCCGGCCGGGCTGGCGCGAACAGAAGACGTGGCTCGACGAGCACGGGCCCGAGCTGCTCGCCTTCAGGCCGGCCGCCTGAGGTAGGCGTCGGACCCGTCGAGCCAGTCGGCGCGCGGCGGGTTGAAGACGTCGACGTCGAGCGTGTCCTCCAGCGCCTCCGCCTGGTGCGGGAGGTTGCGCGGGATGGCGAGCACTTCTCCCTTCCGGACGTCGACCGTCTCCAGCTCGTCGCCCTCGCCCAGCGTGAAGCGGAGGCAGCCCTCGAGGATGTACGTCAGCTGCTCGTTCTCGTGCGCGTGCAGCGGCACGATGCAGCCCTTCTTCAAGTAGACGTGCGCGATCATCAGGTCGCCCCCGGTGATGAGGCGGCGGGCGAGGAGGGGGTTCAGCTCCTCGCGCGGGACGTCGTCCCAGCGGTAGTGCGTCGCTCGATCAGCCATGATGAGCGGAGTATGGACCGCTGGGCGACCTTCGACTGCTACGGCACGCTGATCGACTGGAACGGCGGCATCGGACGCGAGCTCGAGCGGCTCTTCGGCGCCGGCCGCGCCTCCGAGTTGTTGCACCGCTACCACGAGGTCGAGCCGCAGGTGCAGCGGGAGGACCCGGCGCGGCCGTATCGCGACGTGATGGCGGTCACGCTTGCACGCCTCGGCGCCGTCTCGTTCGACGAGCAGGACGCTCTCGGCCGCTCGCTGCCGTCGTGGGAGCCCTTCCCGGAGGTGCGGGCATCGCTCCAGGAGGCGCGGGACGGCGGCTGGAAGCTCGCCATCCTCTCGAACACCGACCGTGAGTTCATCGACGCGTCGATGGAGCGCATCGGTGTGCCCTTCGAGCTGGCGATCGTTGCGTCGGAGATCGGCTCGTACAAGCCCGGCCACCGGCACTGGGAGGAGTTCTTCGCGCGCACCGGCGCGGATCGTGCGGGCCACGTGCACGTCGGAGCGAGTCTCTTCCACGATGTTGCGCCTGCGCGGGAGCTCGGCCTGCGGACGGTGTGGGTCAACCGGCTCGGAGAAGATGCGAGACCGCAGCCGGACGTCGAGCTGCGCTCGCTGTCGGGCCTCGCCGGCGCGCTCGACTCGCTCCTGGCGTGAACGTTCGACCGCTCACTCCTGCCGACGCCGACGCGATCGCCGGCCTAGTCCGCGCCGACGAGGAGGCTCTGCGCGGCAAGCAGTCGCACGTCGCCGTCGAGGACGTCCGGATGTGGTGGTCGCGGACGGACCTCGCCAACGACTCCTGGCTCTTCGCGGAGGACGGCTCTCCCGTCGCGGCCGGATGGTCCGAACTGCACGGCGACCTCGGCACGTTCGTCGGCGTCGTCGCGCAGGGAGCGAAGGGTCGAGGTCTAGGCGCGGCCCTTGTCGACCGGGGGGAAGCGCGCGCGGTCGAGCGGAAGGCCGGGAAGATCCACACCTGGGTGCTGCCGGAGGACGAGCGCGCGGTCGCGCTCCTCGGCGCGCGAGGGTATCGCGAGGTTCGCCGTTTCTACGAGATGGCGATCGAGTTCACCGAGGAGCCGAATGTGCCCGAACCGTCCGGTCCGCTCGTGCCCGAGACGTTCCGCGAGGACGACGCGCAAGCCTTCCACGGTGCGATGGACGAGGCATTCCGCGACCACTGGGAATGGCACGGCATGCCGTTCGACCAGTGGTGGGCGATGCGGCAGGGCGACGATCACAGCCTCTGGTTCGTCGTTCGGGACGGAGACGAGATCGTTGCGGCCGTGCGAAACGAGGCGCGCGAGACGTTCGGATACGTCGGCATGCTGGGTGTCCGGCGCGCCTGGCGCGGGCGCGGTCTGGGGAAAGCCCTGCTTCACCGCACGTTCTCCGAGTTCTGGCGGCGCGGGCTGGCGCGGGTCACGCTCGGCGTCGACGCAGACAGCCCGACGGGTGCGACGCAGCTGTACGAGAGCGTCGGCATGGCCGTCGAGCACGCCACGGTCGTCTACGAGAAGGTGACCACATGAGCATCCTGCGCGCGAGGTGTCCCACGTGCCGCGCCAACACCGCGGTGGCGATCGGGATGGGCTACGAGTGCCATTCGTGCGGCCGCACGTTCGCAGCGGGTCTCGTGCGCGTCCCGCGCGCCTGGGGCGACGGCGGCGAGGAGATGGTGGAGTCGGCGTCGTTGCCGCTCGACTACCCGGAGGCGACGGTCGTCGAGGAGGACTCGCTCATGGCGCAGACGCTTGCCGTCGCCTCCGACCTCCCCGAGCGGCCGATCGTCCTCGGCGGCTGCTGCTGCTCGCACATCGGAGCCGTCGAGGGGCTCGCAGCCCGCACCGAGCGACTGGGGGTCATCTGGCTCGACGCGCACGGTGACCTGAACACGCCCCAGACGTCGCCCTCGGGGAACCAGTGGGGCATGCCGCTCCGCATGCTCCTCGACGGTGGAGCGGTCGACGCGTCCGACGTCGCGCTCGTCGGTGCCCGGAACCTCGATCCGCCCGAGGTCGAGTTCATCGCCGCCGCCGGCATCGACGATGACGCCGAGCGGGTGCTCTCGCAGGTGTCGGCGGTCTACGTGGCCCTCGACTGCGACGTCCTCGACCCCGACGAGCTCACCGTCTTCATGCCCGAGCCCGGGGGCCCGACGCTCGCCGAGATCGAGCGGATCTTCATCCGCATCCGCGAGAGCGGCGTCACGCTCCTCGGGGCCGGGCTCACCGGCCTGGCGCCCGACCCCGCCAATGTCGAGCCGCTCGAGCGGCTCTGTGCGGCCCTCGGGCTGTAGCGCGCAACCCTCTGATGCGAAGCCCGGTCTAAGCTAACAACGTGGCCAAGATCGACGTCTCGATCGAGACCGAGGACAAGCCGGCACCGCCGCCCAAGCACCCGAACACCTGCCCGAGCTGCCACTCCCACTACCGGGACGACGAGCTCGAGCAGGCCCAGTGGGTGTGCGCGCAGTGCGGCCATCACTTCCCCATGCGGGCGCGCGCCCGCATCGCGTCGCTCGTGGACGACGGTTCCTTCTACGAGGAGGCGGCCGACCTGCACTCGGAGGATCCGCTCAACTTCTTCGACCTCCGCCCCTACACGGAGCGGCTCGCCGAGGCGGAGATGTCCACCGGCCTCGCCGACGCGATGGTGATCGGTCAGGGCTCGATCGAAGGACGCGGCTGCGAGCTCGCAGTCATGGATTTCGCCTTCATGGGCGGCTCGATGGGGAGCGTCGTCGGCGAGAAGTTCTCACGCGCGTGCGACTCCGCCGCCGAGCGCGGCGTCCCGCTCGTCACCGTCACGAGCTCCGGCGGCGCGCGCATGCAGGAAGGGATCCTCTCGCTCATGCAGCTGCCGAAGACCGTGTGCGCCGTCGAGGACCTGCACGATGCGGGCCAGGCGGTGATCGTCGTCATGTCGCATCCGACGACGGCAGGCGTTCTCGCGAGCTTCGCGAGCCTCGGCGATGTCCTGCTCGCCGAGCCGGGCGCCCTCATCGCCTTCACCGGGCCGCGCGTGGTGGAGCAGACGACGCGCGAGAAGCTGCCCGACGACTTCGGTCTCGCCGAGCAGAACCTTCGCTTCGGCCATCTCGATGCGATCCTCGAGCGGCGCGAGATCCGGCCGACGCTCGGCCGGCTGCTGAGGTTGTTCGGGTAGTGGCCCCCAGTGAGCACGAGCTCCGGCTCCGCGACCGGCTGAACCGATTGCGCAACGTGCCGCTCCTCGGCGGTGCGAAGCTGTCGGGCGAGCTCGAGCGCCTCCAGCGGCAGCTCGACCGCATCGGGCAAGAGCCGACCGGCGACGACATCTGGCGCTCGGTCGAGCTCGCGCGCCATCCCGACCGTCCATACACACTCGACTACGTCGATGCACTCCTCGACGATTGGTTCGAGCTCCACGGCGACCGCGGCCGCGGCGACGACGGAGCGATGGTGGCCGGGCTTGGCAAGCTCGACGGCCGGACGGTCGCCCTCGTCGGCCAGCAGAAGGGCCGCGACATCCAGGAACGCACGCGCCGGCAGTTCGGGATGCCGTACCCGGAGGGGTATCGCAAGGCGATCCGCGTGTTCGAGCTCGCCGACCGGCACGGGTTCCCGGTCATCTCTCTCGTCGACACGCCCGGCGCCTATCCGGGCGTAGCCGCCGAGCAGCATGGCCAGGGTGGCGCCATCGCGATGTCCCAGACCGCGATGGCCCGCCTCGCCGTGCCGACGATCGCATGCGTCATCGGCGAGGGCGGATCCGGCGGCGCGATCGCGATCGCGCTCGCCGACCGCGTCCTCATGCAGGAGCACGCCATCTACTCGGTCATCTCTCCGGAAGGCTGCGCCGCCATCCTGTGGCGGGACGCCGGCGAGGCGAAGAAGGCCGCCGCCGCCTTCAAGCCCGACGCGGCCCACTGTCTGGAGCTGGGCGTGATCGACGTGATCGTGCCCGAGCCGGAGGGTGGCGCTCACACCGATCCCTCCGGCGCGGCTCGCCTCCTGGGGGAGGCGCTGCGGGAGGCGATCGACGATCTGGCCGATGTCCCGGGCGACGAGCTCCGCCGCCGGCGGAGGGCCAAGTTTCGGTCGCTTGGCGTGTTCGCGTAGTAGGTTTCAGTAGGTTCTGCGGAAGCCTATCCACAGCGTCCACAGGCTTATCCCCGTCGGGAAGCACTCGTCGAAAGCGGCACGAAGACGACTCGAGGCCGGTAAACGCCGGCCTCGAGCTCTCTTCACCCCCGCTGGGTGGAGACGTCTGGTCCGGGTTCTTTCGCGCGCCTTCGAAGTCAAACCTCGGCAATGCCGCCCCGTTCGGTCGAGCGAAGGCAGCGGCGTCGCGCTAGAACAGCCTCGTGAGCCTGGACGAGTACCGGCGCAAGCGCGACCCGAGGAAGACGCCGGAGCCCTTCTCCGGCCGGCAACGGCGCAAGCGGCTGCCGACCTTCGTCGTCCAGCGTCACGACGCGCGCCGGCTGCACTACGACTTCCGGCTGGAGCGGAACGGCGCGCTCGCGTCGTGGGCCGTCCCGAAGGGCATCCCGCTCGAGCCGGGCGTGCGGGCGCTCGCCGTCCACGTCGAGGACCACCCGCTCGAATACGGCCGGTTCGAGGGCGAGATCCCGAAGGGCGAGTACGGCGCCGGAACGGTCGAGATCTGGGACTCGGGCACGTACGAGCTGGTCGAGGAGAAGCCCGACGGCGGGCTCACCGTCCGCCTGCATGGCAAGCGCCTCGAGGGCACGTGGACGCTCATCCCGGCGCATCTCGACGGGAAGGAGCAGAACTGGCTGCTCGTCCGCAAGCGCGACGCGACCGCGCCGGCGTTGCGCAACGACTATCGGCCGATGCTCGCGACGTTGACGGACGCGCTGCCGACCGGGGAGGCGTGGTCGTACGAGGTCAAGTGGGACGGCTACCGAGCGCTCGGCTACGTCAGGAACGGAGAAGCGAGGCTTGTCAGTAGAAACGGCAACGATCTCACTCCGCGGTTCCCGAACGTCGCGAAGGCACTTGGTCAGGCGATGAGATCGCCTGACGGCGTCGTCGACGGCGAGGTGTGCGCGCTCGACGAGAACGGACGGCCGAGCTTCTCGGCGATGCAGCAGGGCAAGCCGGGCACGCCGATCGTGTACGAGGTCTTCGACGTCCTCGAGCTGGACGGCAGGCCGGTCCTCGACCGCTCGCTCACCGAGCGCCGCGAGCTGCTCGGCGACCTGCTCGACGTGCGCGGCACGACGGTGCAGATCTCGGGGGCATTCGACGACGGCGAGGCGCTGTACACCGCGGCGGTCGAACAGCGCCTCGAAGGCGTGATGGCGAAGAAGAAGAGCTCTCGCTATCTCGAGGGAAAGCGAACGCGCGACTGGCTGAAGATCAAGACGCACGGCGAGCAGGAGTTCGTGATCGTCGGCTACACGAAGGGGGAAGGTCGCCGCGCGTGCAGCTTCGGCTCGCTCGTCCTCGCCGTCAACGAAAGCGGCACGCTGCGCTGGGTCGGCAACGTCGGGACGGGCTTCACGGAGAAGACGATCGGGGAGCTGCTCGACGCGCTCGAGCCGCTCCGGGTCGACGAGGCGCCTCTCGCGGTCGTGCCGAAGATGCCGAAGGTTCGCAAGTCCGACGTCATGTGGGTGCGGCCGAGGCTCGTGGCCGAGGTGAAGTTCGCCGAGTGGACGCACGACGAGCACCTACGTGCGCCCGTCTATCTCGGGCTCCGCGACGACAAGGTGGCGCCCGACGTGCGCGCCGAGAAACCGTCGCGCGTGACGCTCTCGAACCTCGACAAGGTCTTCTTCCCGGACGAGGGGATCACGAAAGGCGACCTGATCGCGTACTACCGCGCGGTTGCGCCGGTTCTCCTGCCTCATCTCCGCGACCGGCCGTTCACGATGCGCCGCTATCCGGACGGTGCGTTCGGCAAGGCGTTCTTCCAGAAGGACGCTCCCTCGCACATGCCCGATTGGATACCTCGTTTCGAGGTCGAGGTCTCGACGCGTGAGGCTCCGCGCAGGCGGAAGCTCATCTCGGCGCCGATCGTCAACAGCGAGGACGCGCTGCTCTGGATGGTGAACATGGGGTGCATCGATCTGAACACGTGGTACTCGCGGGTCGACAAGCCGGATCGTCCCGACTTCGTCCTCTTCGATCTCGATCCGTCTCCCGATGTCGGCTTCAAGGAGACCGTGCGGGTCGCGCTGCTCGTGAAGGAGACGCTCGATGCGCTGGGGCTCGTCTCGTGCCCGAAAACGTCGAGCGCGGACGGCATGCACGTGCTCGTCCCCGTCGAGCGCCGCTACACGTAT
This sequence comes from uncultured Gaiellales bacterium, assembly GCA_964645445.1. Classification (GTDB taxonomy): domain Bacteria; phylum Actinomycetota; class Thermoleophilia; order Gaiellales; family Gaiellaceae; genus Palsa-739. Next base: position 2,037 of record CAZXZX010000001.1, on the reverse strand, counting down.
GACGACACGCGCGAGTTCTCCGAGATCGTCGCCGGCGCCATCGCGCGCACGCATCGAGGCCTCGCGACGACGGAATGGGCGAAGTCGAAGCGCCGCGGGGTGCTCATCGACTCGAACCAGAACGGCGAGGGGAAGACGATCGCCTCGGTCTACTCCGTGCGGCCGCGCGCGGGCGCACCGGTATCGACGCCGCTGCGTTGGGACGAGGTGGACGAGCGGCTCGACCCGGCATCGTTCACGATGGACGTCGTGCTCGAGCGCGTGCGGGAGATGGGTGACCTCTTCGAGGGCGTGCTGACGACGAAGCAGCGGCTGAAGCGCCCGTGAGCCTGCAGGTCTCGGTCATCGGCAGTGGTGCCGAGCACGAGGAACGCGCTGCGGAGGTCGGCCGGTTGCTGGCGGAGGGCGGCGCCACGGTCGTCACCGGCGGACGCGGGGAGGTGATGGAGGCAGCGTCGCGCGGCGCCAAGAGCGCAGGCGGGACGACGGTCGGCATCCTCCCGGGCGAGACGCGCGACGGCATGAACGACTGGATCGATCACGTCGTCGTGACCGGGATCGGCCACGCACGCAACCTCGCCGTCGTCGCGTCCGGCGATGCCGTCGTCGCTGTCGGCGGCAAGTACGGCACGCTCGCGGAGATCGGCTTCGCGCTCACGCTCGGACGGCCCGTCGTGGTGCTCGAGCCCGGGTGGGACGTCGACGGAGCGCAGCGTGCGTCGACGCCGGCCGAGGCGGTCGCCCTAGCCCTGCAGCTCGCTCAGCCTGGCACGTAGGAAGTTGCGCTCGACGTCGCTCGGCGCGAGCTCGATCGCTCGGGCATACGCGTCGGCCGCAGGCCGGCCGAGACGCCGCAAGAGGTCTGCACGGGCGGAGTGGAAGAGGTAGTAGCCGTCGAGCCCGTGGATCTGGTCGAGCGCAGCGAGCCCCGCCTCCGGCCCGTCCGCCATCGCGAGCGCGACGGCGCGGTTCAGCTCGACGACGGGCGACGGCTCGAGCTGGGCGAGGCGGGTATACAGGCCGGCGATGCTCGGCCAGTCGCTGACGTCGTCGCTGTGGGCGGCCGCGATGCCGGCCTGGACGAGGTACGGGCCGCGCGACGGCAGTGCGAGCGCTCGCTCGAGCGCACGGTGGCCGGCGGCGATCTCTGTGCCGTGCCAAAGCGAGCGATCCTGCTCGTCGAGCAGCACGAGCGAGCCGTCGCGGACACGCGCGTCGCGGCGCGCGTCCTGGAAGAGCAGCAGCGCGTGGAGCCCGTGCACCTCGGACTCATCGGGCATGAGGAGGGCGAGCAATGCGGCGAGGCGGATCGCCTCGTTGCACAGGTCGCGGCGCACAGGCGGTCCATAACCGGCGTTGAAGACGAGATAGACGACGCGGAGCACCGCCGCGAGCCGGCCGGGAAGAACGTCGTCGGGCGGGACGCGGAAGGGGATGCCCGCGTCGCGGATCTTCCGCTTCGCGCGCACGAGCCGTTGCGCCATCGTCGGCTCGGGCACGAGGAACGCGCGCGCGATCTCGCCCGTCTCGAGCCCTCCGAGCGAGCGGAGGGTGAGCGCGATCTGCGCGTCGAGCGCGAGTGCGGGGTGACAGCACGCGAACACGAGGCTCAGGCGCTCGTCCGGGATGGCGGTGTCGTCCATCGGCTCGATGTCGAGCGGCGCGAGCAGCTCGGCCTTTCGCTGGAGCGTGCGGTCGCGTCGGATCCGGTCGATCGCCCTGTTGCGGGCGACGGTGACGAGCCAGCCCGCCGGATTCGCGGGCGTGCCCTCCCGCGGCCAGCGCTCGAGTGCGACGGCGACGGCGTCCTGGAGGGCGTCCTCGGCGAGGTCGAAGTCGCCGAGGACGCCGATCAGGGTGGCGAGGACGCGTCCGTGCTCCTCGCGGAAGAGCTGGTCGAGCGTCGTTATGCGCTCACCTCTGCCGGACGCATGACGACCGGCCGCACCTCGATATGCCCGAACCGGGCGGACGGGATCTTCGCCGCCCACTCGATCGCCTCATCGAGCGTGTCCGCCTCGACGAGGTAGTAGCCGC